>CBFHXC010000135.1:0-1223 GCA_965659695.1 Rhodospirillales bacterium | reverse complement strand
CCAATCTATAAGCATAGAGGCCGCGCGCGCATACAACTGAATAGCGTTAGCAAAGTCCCCACCTTCGCGGGTTGTGTCTCCGACGCGTACCAATTGTTCAGCCCGATTGTCTCTGTTGTCTTGTTTTATATCTTCTTGTGTTGGAACAGGGTCGCCGCAGGATGCTATGAGCAGCATGCATAAAACGCCGGAAATGAGCCGATATGAAGACAGTACAAGAGGATATTTCATCAAACTTTGACTCATTGTTTCCAAAGACGTTCACATTTCCCGAAGAATACAATTTTCCTAAATATTACAAAAAGCTATAGTCAACGTCCGAGATAGGGAAGGGGCGACGTGAGTAAAGAGTATATCGATCTAACACTGCTAATTGAAAGATTACATCGGCGGTTTTTGGATGTTCTTCGAACAGAACTGAAAAGAATCGGAATCCGAGATATCAATGGCGTGCAAGCGCTTATCCTCGCGAATATTGGCGACGATGAAATAGTCATTCGCGATTTGATCGAGCGTGGGTATTACCAAGGGTCTAATGTTTCCTACAACATCAAGAAATTGACCGATTATGGTTACCTGGACCAAGAGCGCGCACTGCATGATAAGCGCTCAATTACGGTGAAGTTGACAGACAAGGGTAGACAGGTCGTGAGCGGTGTACGTGAGCTTGAAGAAAAAAATGGTATGAAGTTTCTGGATAATATTGGTGATCCTGAAACGATGACAAATACCATCGAGATGCTGCGTAAACTGGAACGCACTTGGGATGAATACATTCGCTACGGTGGCTAGCGGTTGAGAGCTTTGAGGTAATCAAGACATGTTATTAGGGTGTATAGCCGATGATTTCACCGGTGCCACAGACCTTGCCAATACTTTGGTGAAGTCTGGCATGAACACGGTTCAAAGCATCGGTGTGCCGGACGGAAGTTTATCTCTTGATGGCGTAGATGCGTTGGTCATCGCATTGAAGTCGCGCACCATCCCGGCAGATCAAGCGGTTGCACAATCATTAACGGCGTTAGCTTATCTAAAAGCTGCTGGTGCCAAACAGTTTATCTTTAAATATTGCTCGACGTTTGACTCTACGGATGAGGGAAACATCGGGCCTGTGTCAGATGCATTGCTAGATGAACTAGGAGAAGACTTTACGATTGCTTGTCCGGCGTTTCCTGCAACTGGGAGATCTATATACAAAGGGTATTTGTTTGTCGGCGATGGAC
>CBFHXC010000134.1:0-2196 GCA_965659695.1 Rhodospirillales bacterium | reverse complement strand
TGAGCTCAGGAGAGAGGATGCGGTCGTATGCTGGTCGCTTGGGCAAACTGGAAAGGCGCTGATAAACGATATCGTACTGAAGAATCGCGTCTGCCGGTGTTGCCCCGCTGGGTGCGCGCTCAATAATTTCAAGCTCCATCAGCATCAAATTAAAATGCGTCCGGAGTTGCACGGCCGCCATGCCGCTGCTGTCGTAATTTATGTCAGATAATTGCCGCTGTGCATTCCACCAGAAAAACGATACCAAAATCACAAGGGTGAAGAAAAAAGCCGCTAGCCCACTAATGCCTAGTAAGAATAAGCGGTTTGATTTCTGAGACTTCATGACAACGATTGCAATTCCGATACGACGTTAAAGCTCACTCGACAGTGAGTTGTTTCAGTTGCCAGACGCTTCGCGCGCTATACTTCTGATCAACCAATTCTGGATATTGAGTGAGAGGATAAATGACCCAAAGTGGGCCTTTGTTTCGGATCCTCATGACTTTACCATTCCAGACCATCGCCAACATGACCGGAAACTTCCTCACATCTTCGATAGCAATTTGGACGGAATATCCATCATGAGCTTCTGCATTCAAAGCCTTGCCATTGGCCTGTACAGCGTCGAGAACATCACTGATCAACACACCCTCAAAGGAATGCATCCCCGTTTCAAATGGGTTGGCGGTTGATATGGATTTCACACCCAATGCTTGGAGCATGTCGCGGTCAAAGCGCGCTTCACCCTCTGCATTTGTCACGCCAATCTTACCTGACACGGTTAACAGGACTTCTGATTTTGGTGCTGGTAAACTCTGCGCGGACAATTCGGCAACAGAGACAAGTGAGAGGGCAACCAAAATCAAACAAGCGAGCACCAAGCTTGATCCGGTCCGGTTAAACTGGCTTAAAAAACTCATTATCTCGCTATACCTCCTCGGCATTGCCGATGAGGTATACTAACAAGTTTCCCGCGATTGCCCACTCATGATCAAAGAAATACGGTTATTACTTAGCTGATAATTTTAGTACGTTTGCCCGGTCTCAATCGCTTTTTTCAGACGATCAAATTCATCGCAACCGAACAAGCATGCCACATCTAGTTTTTTTAGGTTCTCTCTTGCTTGCTCTATGCGACCTGTCTCAATGAACAACATGCCTTGATATTCAAGCGCACCTTTATGGGATGAATTGAGGGATAGCGCCTTCGAATAATGCTCTTCAGCAATGTCCTTTTTCCCCTGTTTCCGGGTCGCAAAACCTAACAAGTTCCATGCGTCTGCGTTATCGGGAGAAACTTTTACAGCCTTAGTTAACATCGCCTCGGCAGACGCATAATCCTTCGCATCCAATGCGGCCCTTGCATCCGTCAATTCCTTTGGCAGTGCCGGTGTTTCATCGGTGCTGGCAGCAAAGGCCGTGGTTGATGAGACTGTGAACACAATGGCCATGGCGGCGAGTAAAATTTTCATGAGGCTTCCTATTCTTCAAATTGTCGCGTTATGTGTTTAACGCACAAGCCCGGAGATTTATTCATTCTATCACACACATTTTTGCCAATGGCCTAAAACCTCACTTTATTCGTTATCCCAAATCCTGAGATCACAAAAAAGCGACTAATCTAAACATTGCCGTGAAGGACGCGATATCCTTACCAATCCCTGACCATAAGCCATTGATTTATTGAACTAAAGTCGATCACACATCGGTGATTCACGTTGATGTGCAGTTCTACATCAACGGGCGTATTCTTTGATGAATGATATTCCAGATATAAAGGAGGAACGATCATGATCAACATTAAATCTTCGACTGCGTTCGTCCTGGCCCTGTCTTTTGTTTTGGGACTATCCGCCCCTGCAATGGCAGATCGCTACGACGATCCAACGAACATAAACATCGAAACGACCGAGCCATTGGACACATCGGAAAACCGTGCGGTGATCCTGCAGGAGTTCGCATAAGCACTGCAAAATACGTGACGAAGAACAGCCCCGACCTTATTAAAGGCTCGGGGTTTTTTCTTGCCCAATCTCCCAGATGCCGAGATGCAAAACCGACGCGCCATCGATGTGCTCACACGTCCGTTACTAATGTAGTCACATCTCGATCATCGGCTGATCACAGAAACGAAAGGACATGTATGATTTCTGTGAAGACACGCAACGTCCCCTTTGGAAGGGCGCCAAAACCGGGATGTTTAGGCCATTTTAT
>CBFHXC010000133.1:0-2690 GCA_965659695.1 Rhodospirillales bacterium | reverse complement strand
CGTCGCCGAACAATACGCAGGTGCCACGATCGTTCCAATCAAGGATCCGAGAGAACGTCTCGGCCCCTATGAGCACGACAGTTTTAGCTTGTCCGGCGCGAATGAAATTATCGGCCACAGCCAATCCATATACGAAGCCGGAACATACTGCCTGCACATCAAAGGCAGCGCCATTCGTCATTCCCAAGCGATGCTGTACCTTGGCCGCAGTCGATGGGAATGTATTGTCCGGTGTGGTTGTCGCACAGATGACGAGATCAATATCTGAGACGTCTATTCCGGCATGTTCAATGGCACGTTGGGCTGCTGCGAGTGCCAAGTCGGACGTCGTTTCTCCATCGGCCGCGATGTGACGTTGAGCAATACCTGTACGGCTTTTGATCCACTCATCGGTTGTGTCGACGGTTGCGGCAAGTTCTTCGTTGGTGACAATTCGTTCAGGCAAATAGGACCCGCACCCCAGGATTTCGGAACGTATAGTCATGTCAGTTCGTCGCCGCCTCCGGGCTTTGGGAGTCATCTTCTGGCGCGGTCGCTGGATCGTCATCGATCAACAGTTTGGCGACATCCTCTTTGATGCCCTCGTTGAAGTTATTTGAAACCAGTGTCAGTGCGACCGATATCGCATTGGCAAACCCAACGCCGTCTGTGCCGCCGTGGCTTTTAACGCAGATACCATTCAGGCCGACGAACATGGCACCGTTGTACTTTCTTGGATCGAACTTGTCTTTAAAGCGCAACAGCGCGGGGCGTGCGATCAAGGCCCCCAGCTTGGCAAAGAATGATGACGTCAGTGCATCTTTGAGCAAGAAACCAAATAAACTGGACATACCCTCGGCGGTTTTTAGCGCGACGTTACCGGTGAAGCCATCTGTTACGATCACGTCGACGGTGCCTTTGGCGATATCGTCACCTTCGACAAAGCCATAGAAATCAATGGGAAGCCCGCAAGTACGCAAAATTTCAGCAGCGCCTCGAACGGCTTGATTCCCTTTTAGGTCTTCTTGACCCACGTTCAATAGACCAATCGACGGGTTTTCAATACCGGATACGTTGCGTGCATAAACTTCGCCCATGACGGCGAACTGAACCAGGTTATCTTCGTTGCAGTCTACGTTTGCGCCCAGGTCGAGCATGACAGTGGCGCCCCGGATGGTCGGGAAGTATGTCGCGATGGCTGGGCGGTCGATGCCGGGCAGTGTTTTAAGAACAAACTTGGCCATGGCCATCAGTGCACCGGTATTCCCTGCAGAAATGACCGCATCGGCCTCTCCGTCAGCAACCGCATTGATTGCAAACCGCATACTCGATTGCCGACCAGATCTGAGAGCAATCGCGGGTTTGTCCCCACTACCCACCACATCAGGCGCGTGGCGAACTGTCGTGACTTTTTTGACGACAGGTCGCGCATCGACCAGAGGGGTGAGCTTGGCCTCATCCCCAAACAGTAAAAACCTCAGTTCGGGATTTTCGCGCGCTGCGATTTCTATACCATCGATAACCATTTCGGGTGCTTCATCACCGCCCATGGCATCGATCGATAGTGTCAAAGGGTTATTGGAGGCCATGTCCAGCAAGCGGATGCCTTAAATCCAGTGGAATCAGAAGATAACGCATCATACGGGTCAAATGACCCGCTTGAAAGGAAGTTAGGCGAGTTCTTCGACTGCGCTGACTTCACGCTTGTTATAGTAACCACACGCACCGCATACATGATGCGGACGCGTTACTTCGCCACAGTTCGAGCACTCGACAACGTTCGTTGGACCAAGTGCGTGGTGTGCCCGGCGCATATCGCGCTTGGACTTTGATATTTTCTTCTTTGGAACGGCCATGTTTTTAATCCTCGTTTACGCCACGCCCGGGAAGCGCGATTACATAAAGGATTTGGCATCATGCTGCAAGGTATGACGGCAATTTTTCTGTAGTTTATCTTGCCTTGAAAAATGAGTTCTAATTATCTGATTCTAAATCTTTTTTTAAGGCTGCGAGTTTGGCAAATGGGTTTGGCTTCAGCTCAACGTCTTTGATGTCATCGACAATATCGCTGAATTCGGCTCCTGGTGCCCTTGGATACGCGGGAATCTGCAGGGCGAGTTCTTCGACAGTGGCCTCGCCGACGTCGATTCCTCCACCCTCTATAGGGTCAGTTCCCTCGTCCATTGGATTCCCAACAATATCATCATCGTCGCTCAGATCATCGAATTCAGATGCATCTTCACTGTAGCGCCGAACAAGATCGAAGGTTATGGCCTGCGCTACGGGGTCGCCCGTGACGACGCAATTTTGCACGAACTCTGCGGTAATTTTTCCTTCCGCAGAGATTTCACGACCCATTTCTGGCCGAATCGCAATGTTCCCCGACAAAACGTCCAATGTGACCAAATCTAACCTTTTGGCAATCGCATTGAGCTCATCTGCAGTCGGCGACAGGTCGATCTTTTTCCCATGGCTTGGCAGTTCATCCACTATGATGGGTCTGCTTAGTTCGTATTCCATTGCTCAGGTCGCCTCGTTGACTATGTCGCGATTGCCCATAAACGTGATCTTTCCAGCCACCAGATCATCAGCGGACTGTGTCGCGATGCTTTGAGCAATGCCCGCGCTGAATGCGGCGACAGCAGCCACGGTTTCGTCTGAAACTTCGACCTCGTTGAATAAATAGCGCTTAATGGTCTCCGGCCATTGTG
>CBFHXC010000132.1:0-2755 GCA_965659695.1 Rhodospirillales bacterium | reverse complement strand
GGGCCAGATAAGTGCCTTACAACGCGTCAGTATGCGCGGTTGGTATCTGAATTGGTGTACAGCATTGGGCTCGATGCTTCCATGTTTGGCACACATTCCCTACGCCGGACAAAAGCCACCTTGATCTACCGTCGAACCGGAAATCTCAGAGCCGTTCAGCTCCTATTGGGGCATACCAAGGTCGAGAGCACTGTCCGATATTTGGGCGTTGAAGTGGACGGTGCGCTGGACATTGCTGAGCAAATTGACATTTAGTATGTCCGTTGCGGGGGGCGGAACGGCTGTTTTCCGCCCCTTCGTAACACGGTGAGAATTAGCCATTACCGGAAGCTATCTCAACGGCTAGAATGGAATAATAACGCCACTTCCTGATATCAACACTCCAAGTTACGGTAGCCTACAAACAAGGGGCATCGTTGGGCTAACCTAAAATATCTTATTTCCAAATTTCTCGACCGCGACCTCCGACAATGTCAAACCTATGCCCGGGTCTTCATTCAGGGTAAGCCAACCGTCTGCCATATGTGGTGGGTTTTCATAAAGCTCTGCCTGAAGTGGGTCTCGTTCTGGGTCAGTGAAGGATTCGACAATACGTCCAACCGGTGTCGAGGCAACCAAAGGCGCATGAATAAAACAATCATGATGCGGCGCTACGTCAACATGATTTAGCTCGCATAGTGCAGCGAGCTTCCGACCTTCGGTAAAACCACCAAACATAGTGCAGTCAAATTGCAAAATTTGAATAGCTTGCTCTTCAAGCATTGATCGACACCCGTAACTTGTGATCTCGCTCTCGCCTCCAGACAGTGGTATGGGTGTGCGTAATGATAAAAGTTTTAAATCGCGTCGATCATCAACCCACTTAACAGGTTCTTCGAGCCACGTTGGATTGAGGTCTTCAAGAAGGCGCGCGCCCTCTATTGCTGTCTTTAAATCCCATGCGCGGTTTACATCAACCATTAGATTATTTTCCGGGCCAATAACATCCCGAACAATCTCCATACGTGCGATGTCTTCTTTTAAGCTCATTCCCCCGACTTTGCCTTTAAAGCCTCGATGCCCTTGCTCAACAAGCATCTGGATTTCATCTCGCAATTCGACGTTGTCCTTACCGTCCCGGTAATAAGCACATGTGACGTAACAAGGAACCGAATTGCGATGCCCACCAAATAGACGGTAAAGCGGCATGCCTGCTGTTTTGCCAACGATATCCCAACACGCCAAGTCGACAGCAGATGAAATTCGAATTAATGCCTCACGGCTCCACTGATGTTCCGCTGCATAACGGCTCGATGTCAGGTTAAAAATCTTCTGATACACTTGCTCTGGCGCAAGTGGATCCATGCCGATAATTTGCTGAGCTAGGCCATCTTTGATAACGTTCGCTATGGGAGAAATATCCGTATAGCTGGTACCAAGGCCAAATCCTTCTACGCCATCACTCGACTTCATCCGGACAAGGAGTTCATTAGCAGTTGGCACTTTGAATAGACTTACCCAATGTGGCCGTGTCTCAGCTGGCGCTGAAAGGACGTAAAATTCAATGTCTACAATCGTCGTCATTGTAAGTGTTACCTAGTGCTAAGCACTATTTCCCTAAGATCAGGGTAAAGTACCATCATCTCCATATTTGAGATTCATTGATGATGTTTAAAAGTAGTAGAAATTAACATTTTTTGTCTCAAACCATCAAGCGCATGCGATGCATTTTTGGCTAGCCTTCTGTCCGCCTTGGGTCACTTTTCACCGTTTATCACTGCATTTCAGCACTTCCGCAATCCGCTGAGGACCGGAAATTGAGATCATGTTTTGCGAAGCTCAGCCTAAAAAGACCGATGTGGACCCGATACCGGAATGGAAAATATCGCGTTCAACACGGTGAAATTTGACCGATCGCAGACATATCTCACTAAATCAAATGAGTCGCTTGCGCAGTTGCGATGATATGATGTCGATGATCGAGACCGAGATAACGACCACAATGATTACGGCTGATGCCACGTCGTATTGGAAAGATCTGAACGCTTCGTAGAAGATAAATCCAATACCTCCGGCACCCACGATACCAAGCACCGTCGCCGAGCGGACGAGGGTTTCAAATCGGTAAAGTGAATAAGATGTCCAAAGCGGCATCACCTGTGGGATCACCCCAAGTATGATTTGTTGTAAGCGTGACGCGCCGGTGGCTTGAATGCCTTCGACAGGGCGAGGATCAATGGCTTCGACTGCTTCGGAAAAGAGCTTGGCAATAATGCCCAGGTTATGAACAAACAATGCCATCACCCCAGCAAAGGGACCGAGCCCCACCGCGGCCACAAATAGAATCGCGAAAACCAATTCGTTGATCGCGCGCGCTGCATCCATCAAGCGGCGCATTGGTTGTAAAATCCATACGGGTGCAATATTCGCAGACGACATCAAAGCGCACGGAATACCAAAGATGATCGACAAAACAGTCCCCCAGAGAGCGATCTGCACGGTTTCGATCATTTTTAAAATAATGTCGTTAATGTCTTCGAAATTGGGCGACAAAAACTCGGCGGTGAAAACGACCATGTTGTCGAAATCGGTGATCAAGAAGGTCCAGTTATTGACCTCTGCCGGGGAGTAGGACACGCCTAACAGGACAGCAATTATGATGGCAGTAATGGCAGTGCCCAGATGGCGAGACCATCGTGGCTTGAGTTGCTCTGTGACGGCGGGGGAAAGATTAGCGCTTAAGGTCGCTTCGCTCATTTTGGGCCTGCTTGAATTG
>CBFHXC010000131.1:0-3085 GCA_965659695.1 Rhodospirillales bacterium | reverse complement strand
CGGCATTAACTCGGCTGAAGCAGCACGTATGATCGTCAAACAGATTGGTGTTGGGTAGCGCGCCTAGGGCTTTGTTTCCGCTTTTATCCAATCGATGAATTCTGCATTGCCGCTCGCGATCGGTAGCGCCACCTCACATGGGCAGTCGTATTCATGCTCTTTGATAATTGTCGCTGTGGCATCTTCGATCAAAGCGGCTCGTGTTTTTGCAAATAAAATT
Source organism: Rhodospirillales bacterium (assembly GCA_965659695.1). Classification (GTDB taxonomy): domain Bacteria; phylum Pseudomonadota; class Alphaproteobacteria; order Rhodospirillales; family Casp-alpha2; genus UBA4479. The sequence continues at coordinate 2,865 of CBFHXC010000131.1, read as the reverse complement.
GCTTCGGCCTCTTCCTGAATTTCCCCCTGCCAGGAAAACACAGATGTGACGTTGTCCATGACGTTCGCGCAAGCCGCCAAACGTGCCTTTGTCAATACATGACCGATGCGAATGCCCTCCTCTTTGTTTGGAACAGTCACATATAGCGTGACCGGTTCATCGGGCTGTTGATCGGTCATTTGGTTTCTCGATCTTCCGCACCGCGAAAAAGTAACGTACCATAGTTTCCAATCAAGAATGAAAGCACCGAAAAAATGGTGCAACAACGGGGCGATAGAAATGAGCGACGGGGACTTAGAGATCGACGAGAATGTCGAAGTAAAGAATACCAATGCTACCAAAGAGGATGAAAGCGCCTCTGCCAGACCCAGTAAATCACAATTACAGTGGTTGCAGCGTGGTTTAGATCAGGCGGGTGGCAAGCTGCCCTTGTTTGATCGTATCGGTCAAAAGGTCAGTGAAAAAACCGTGCGCAGCTGTATTCGGCAGGGTTGGGCAGAACCATGGTTAAACAACCCAATCAAGCCGGATTGGTTGGTATGCCGTCTGACTGATGCGGGGCGCGAATTGGCTTCAGGTTCTCCGATGATACCTGACGAGGACATCTAACGTTCATGTCGGATGACGACATGAAGTCCGGTGGTGACGAGTTGGCGCCGCGCACAGTGCTGGTGTGCATCAACCGCCGGTTTCGTGGTGATCAGCCCTCGTGCGCCGCCCGTGGATCAGAAGCTGTTGCTGATGCAATTGATGCTGGTATTTTGGCGCGCAATATCCGGGTGACGTTGGAACGTAGTATTTGCATGGGGCAGTGTACCAAGGGGCCGACGGTACGGTTTGCGCCCGGTGGGCGATTTAATCTGGGCACCAACCTCGACGACGTCCCCAAAATGCTGGATGAGCTCGAAGCTTTGTGCGGTCTCGCTGACGATGATGACGGTGTCCCTATGCATCTATTGGGATCGTAAGCTTTTCCTGCCAGATCGCAAAAACACAGCAATTTCAGAAAATTTTCAAAAAATTTAGTGGGTGTGACCGCCATCACTTCGCGTCATGCGCACGTCTGTCATAGTTTGCATTGTAAGGATGGATTTCTTCACAGAATCCTCCCTTCCCTCAAGAGCACAAACTTAGGCCGGGTCCTTCGGGATCCGGCTTTTCCTTTTTGAAAATCTGCTTTGGTAAGTGATGAGAACGCAGCGTTGCGGCCTAACAGTTCTCAATGAACGTTGAAACGTGAGAAAAATGGTCGGGGAGACAGGATTTGAACCTGCGACCCCTGCGCCCCCAGCACAGTGCTCTACCAGGCTGAGCTACTCCCCGACCGATGGGGCACCCGAAGGTATCCCTAGTATGGCTTGACTGTCACCGATCAGGAAATTCTGATCGTTATCGATCAAGCGCGCGGACTATAATTTGATGTGCTTAAAGGTACAACAAAAACTGTTGGGCTGATTTACGTTTCCGCGGACCGGCGCAGTTCGTCACGCAGGGTTCGTAGCTCAGCCAACGCGGACTCTATGGCGGGGCGTAATACGCTGTCCGCAGTCACCATCTCTTGGGCCTCATCATTGGGTGCTTCTGTCGTGCGCCCAGGTGGTGTGACAGCATGGCTCGTTGGTTGGGTCGAAGCCTCAGATGGTGTTGAATTCTCGACGAAAGCCCTAACACTGCCACTCTCTCGAAGCAGCTTTTGCACGCCTTTAATGGTGTATCCATCCATGTACAATAGATCACGGATGCGACGCAAAAGCTGCATGTCTTCGGTGCGATAATATCGCCGCCCACCGCCACGTTTTAGAGGTTTTAGCTGTGTGAAGCGCGTTTCCCAAAATCGCAAGACGTGCTGTGGCAGGTCCAATTCCTTGGCCACTTCGCTAATCGTTCGGAAAGCTGCTTCGGATTTGCCGTCGCGTTCAGTCCCCTGGCCACGTGTGCTATCTTCGGCCATTTAGAGGTTAACCTTCTTTTGGCTCGCCCAGCGCACCACTACCTGCACCATCGGCAGAACTGCCTTCATTGATACGGCTTTTGAGTACCTGAGATGGACGAAACACCAAGACCTTACGAGGAAGGATCGGCACTTCTTCCCCCGTTTTGGGGTTTCGACCAATACGCTGACCCTTTTGGCGAACAGAAAAGCTACCGAAAGAAGAGACCTTGACCGACTCGCCTTCGACCAGCGCCTCGGCCATATATTCCAAAACGCTCTCGAGCAAATCTGCTGACTCATTACGAGACAGCCCGACTTCTTGATAGACGGCTTCGCCAAGATCGGCACGTGTCACGGTTTTGCCCGACATACGCGCTTGACCTCCCCCTGATGATTGTTGGCGAAAGCCTATCCTCGCCCGGGAAATCCGTCAATACCATAGAGTTGGAGAGTTTTAGGTATATTTGAATACTGTCCGAAAACAGAATTCCGAGACGTTACCAGCGAACGAGGCCAGCACCCCAGGTCAGGCCACCGCCCATCGCTTCGAGCAAGACCAAATCACCGCGTTGGATACGACCATCTTTTACGGCTGCATCAAGCGCCAACGGGATTGATGCGGCGGATGTGTTCGCATGTTTATCTACCGTAAGCACAACGTTATCTATACTCATCCCGAGCTTCTTGGCGGTTGAGTCAATAATCCGTTTGTTGGCTTGATGTGGTACGAGCCAATCCAGGTCGGAGCGCTCCAGATTATTGGCTTCCAGCGCTTCGTCCACAATAGAGGCCAAATTTGTGACCGCGTGACGAAATACTTCTTTGCCATTCATGCGGAGGTGGCCAACGGTTTGCGTCGTCGAAGGCCCGCCATCCACATAAAGGATATCGTAATGAGCGCCATCAGAATGGATGTGTGTCGAGAGAACACC
>CBFHXC010000130.1:0-3262 GCA_965659695.1 Rhodospirillales bacterium | reverse complement strand
CTTTCGACCACCACACCGATCACCGGTGCGTTATGGATGTCCAAGCCACCCTTCTCGATCAGAAAGTAATTCACCACGGTATCGAAATAGGAATAATACGTGACGTTATTCACGTGACCATAAAGGTCATTGTCCATCCAACGGGACTGGAGTTTGAGGAAGTAACCATACGCTGGTCTTTCCTCTGCTTTGGGTGCTGACATTTAAATTGAAATCCGTTTGAGCATTAAAATAGGGGCCACCTTTTTCGGCAGCCCCCTTTTTTTCTTATAAAGTTCTAACCCTGTCAAACTCGCCATTTATGTTAACCGGCGAAAGGATTAAAGCGGTCTTGTTACCGTGCGTCAAGCGAAGGATTGTCATAAAAAATACTCATCCAAAATGAATGAGTAAGGTATATGGCATTGCATGGCTTGCGCCATCATGTTCTCAAAAAGACCGCCCCAAGAGTGGGGCGGCGAGTTAAACAGGGAGGTGTGGAGAGAGGGTCGATAGACCCTAGTCCACTAGTTTAGTATATAAGCCATGCGTTAATTTTGATTTAACGGGTTACGTTTAGGCCGCAGAGATTCGGGCCAATATTCGCACCTGATGATCGCAATCTGGGAGAATACAACACCATGGGTCCGCAGATACTGGCATATGGCATCCTGATCTTCGGATTTTTATTGCCAATGGGACATGTTGCGTTTTCTCCATCAGCAGGCCCATGGCGCATGCCGCCCGATGCTCGATGCCCGTTCAGCCCGCGCGTTGGGTGGCTGGTCATCGTGATGCTTTTGGGCCCCATCGGATGGCTGATGTTCGTGACGCGAAAGCGGAGGCGTAAGAATACATCGCCACCGGACTAAACCTATTTCTTGAAGAATGCCTCTGCGCCTTGGCGTGCCGCCTCTTTAGCTTTTATCGATTCACGCACACGGTTGATCTCGGTTTCCATATCGGCGATGTATTCATTCAGCGCTTCGATCGAGAGCTCTTCCAAGTTTTTAAGAACCGGTTTTTTCTTCTGTGGTTCCAGATCGTCAAATGACATTCCGACCTCCGCGTTTTACAGTCAGGTGAATGTTAAAAGACACACCCCTCTGACGACAAGTGGCGAAAATATATGACCCTTCCCGAAATGATGAATTGCATCGAAATCACAGAACACGGTGGCCCCGATGTTTTGCAGCCCACGACACGGCCAGTCCCTGACCCAGCGGCAGGAGAGGTCCTCATCCGTGTCCATGCGGCGGGCGTCAACAGGCCCGATTGCATTCAGCGCGAGGGCAACTATGCCCCACCGCCAGGAACGACAGACATTCCGGGCCTAGAGGTCGCTGGCGAGATCGTGGCACTGGCTGATGATGTTCAAGGCTTAGAGATCGGCACCAAGGTGTGTGCATTGGTCGCTGGTGGCGGCTATGCGGAATATGTCACCGCCCCTGCGCCACAAGTCATGACCATCCCCGTCGGCTTATCGATTGTCGAAGCTGCCGCCTTACCAGAAACTTTTATGACGGTTTGGACCAATGTGTTCGAGCGCGGACATCTAAAGCCCGATGAGACGCTGATGGTCCATGGCGCATCGAGTGGGATCGGCACCACAGCCATTCAGTTGGCTCATCATTTGGGATCAGAGGTCATCGCTACGGCGGGCAGCGCAGAGAAATGCCAGGTGTGCTTGGACTTGGGTGCGGACCGGGCCGTGAATTACCATGAAGAAGACTTCGTGGCTGTCGCCAAGGAGAGCAACGGTGGCAAAGGGGTTGATGTGATCCTGGATATGGTCGGTGGCGACTATATCCAGCGCAATATCAAATCCTGCGCTCCGGATGGGCGGATCGTCAACATCGCCTATTTGCGCGGTCCCAAAGCCGAGATCAACTTTATGACCGTGATGTTGAAGCGTTTGACGCTGACGGGGTCTACATTGCGACCGCAGCCCATCTCCCGCAAAGGCGAGATCGCCGCCAGTCTGATGGAGCGGGTTTGGCCATTGATCGAAGATGGCAAGGTAAAGCCCGTCATCCACACCACTTTTCCATTGGAAAAAGCGGCTGCCGCGCATGCGTTGATGGAAAGTAATACGCATATTGGTAAAATCATGCTGAAAATCATGGAATAATTTTAAGCATAGATTGCAGATCAAGCTTTGACCGTAGGCCAGCACTGACGTTATAAGTAGCGCCAGTGATATCGGTATGCCAATCCGATTAATCCCATGAACTTGAAGAGGAAGAGATTATGGCGCATCCGTTGATGCCAAAGGCAACTGCCGTGTGGCTGGTCGACAACACGACCTTGACGTTCAAGCAAATCGCCGATTTTTGTGGCTTGCATGAGCTTGAAGTCCAGGCGATCGCGGATGGCGACGTCGCAATCGGTATGCAGGGGGCTGACCCCGTCAAAGCAGGGGCCGTTACCGCTGAGGAACTGGCACGCTGCGAGCAATCGACCGACGCTGTCATTCAGATGGCAAAAGTGAATATCCCGCAGCCTAAGGCGCGCCAAAAAGGTGCACGCTACACACCTGTATCCAAACGCGGTGATCGTCCGAATGCAATTGCATGGTTGCTGAAAAGTTATCCCGAACTTTCTGATGCTCAACTATCGAAATTGATCGGCACAACAAAGCCGACCATCAACGCGATCCGTGACCGGACGCATTGGAATTCGCCAAACATCAAACCAGAAAACCCGGTCAGTTTGGGTCTGTGTTCATCAGTTGATTTGGAAAAAGCGGTTGCCGTCGCCCGTGCACGGACCGGTACCGTTCATGCACCAAAACCCGTCGAGGCCGAAGAGCCGACGTCAGATGCACCGATTTCGATGCCGCCAGCGGCCATGCCGCCCGCGTCCGAGCCAACATCTGATTGATTCTTGGATGACATCAAAAGACAAAAAAACGGCTGGGAAATCCCAGCCGTTTTTGTTTGTTCTCTATTGAGTGTTTAAGATCAGTTCGCCTTAAGGTACTCAATCACAGCCTTACGGTCTGCTTCTTTCTTCAATTTCAGAACCATCGAAGACTTAACGCCCGTTTTGGCTTGTGTGAAACCACGTGGGTCAGCCAGGTATTCCATAAGCGTAGCTTCGTCCCAGGTCCAATCAGCACCCTTGAGGCCCTTGTATTTCTTATATCCCTCTGCCGTGCCAGCCGCGCGACCGACGACGCCCGCCAGGGATGGTCCAATCTTGTGTTTGCCAGCTTCTAGCGCGTGGCATGCCTTACATTTGTTGAAGACTTTCTTGCCATCAGCGGCTTCGACTGGGGCTG
>CBFHXC010000129.1:0-3304 GCA_965659695.1 Rhodospirillales bacterium | reverse complement strand
CAGGCGTTATCCTTAAACCGGCGATCATCCCGTGCGGGTTCGACAACGGCATCAACGTCTTCGCCACTCATGCATTTGGCCGTCGCCTGCCACAGGTCTGCGTATCCTTGCATCAATTCGGTTTGTGCCGCGGCAAATTTAGCGGGATCGGCCATCATCTTCATGGATGCTTCCATAAACATGGTCCCCACCTGAACGGGGTCTACGACATTGTAGGTATCACCCATTTTCTGCCGCTCCATGAAGGTATTCATGATGCGTTGCGTACGCTCTGTGAATTCTTTGAACATTTGCGCGTTACGTTCTGGGTCAATCGCTGGCGGCGTTTTGTCAGACATGAATGGTCCCCTGTGAACTTGTGATCACCCTAGCGCACTTATCGCAGTCTTTTAAGTGGCAGCGTGGGGTTGATCGGATATAAAGGGCGATATGTCGACGTTTGATACTTCTAGAATACTATCCCCCCAGAACATCATTGCCGCGATCACCTCGTTAACGGCACTGGTTTTGGTTTTGATTCCGCCGCCCGATGGCGTATCGCCAACGGTTATGAAGGGGGCTGCGCTGGGTCTGTTCGCGGTGGGCCTTTATGCCACTGTGGCCATTCCCGAATACCTGACCGCGCTCGCATTCTTTACCATTGCCATCATCTTTGGTGTCGCGGCGCCGGATGTGGTGTTTTCCGGCTTTCACTCGACCGCATTTTGGTTGGTCTTCGGTGGATTGATCATTGGGGCTGCGGTTCAAAAAACCAGCCTGGGTGCCAAATTGGCAACCACCATCACAACGCGACTGAATGGCGGCTATGCGACCTTGGTCTTTGGTATCGCGCTGGTCGGTATTTCGCTGGCGTTCGTCATGCCGTCCACTATGGGCCGCGTTGTCTTATTGATCCCCATCGTCGTCGCACTGTGTGATCATATCGGATACGAACCCGGATCGAACGAACGCACAGGTTTGATGTTAGCCATGGCCTGCGGGACGTGGATGCCCGCAAGCGCCATTTTACCATCGAATGTGCCCAACATGGTGCTGATTGGTGTGGCCGAGAACCTGTTCGACATTACGTTCAATTACGGAGAATACATGCTGACCCATTTGCCGATAAATGGTTTGTTAAAAGCCATCCTGATTATCGGCCTTGTTATGCTGATGTTTCCCGCCGACCCCAATCGAAAACGCCGTGATGCGGAAATCACCGAGAACCCGCCGCTGAGTTTGGACGGCAAGAAGCTCTCTATTCTCCTCGCCCTGACGCTGGGTTTCTGGGTTACAGATTTCGTCCACCATATTTCGCCCGCATGGATCGCCATGGCAGCCGCCATCATCTGTTTGTGGCCGGGGATCGGATTGATAGATGACAAGGATTTGAAAACTCGGGTGAACTTTCCATCCACGCTTTATACCGCCGGCATTCTCAGCCTAGGAGCCTTATTGGTTGAAACGGGTGCTGGGGATTGGATGGGCGGCTGGATGTTGAAACATCTGCCTTTATCCCCCGACGCACCTCTACAGTCCTTTTATTCGATGATTGGGCTGGGTGTGGCCGTCAACATGGCCTCAACCGCCCCCAGTGTACCCGCCATCGTTGGTCCGCTGGCAGATCAGCTATCCACCATGTCAGGATTTCCGTTACGAACTGTCCTGATGACCCAAGTGATAGCGTATTCGACTGTGATCCTGCCGTACCAGGTGCCACCGCTAATCATCGCCATGCACTTAGGCGGTGTTTCGATGCGCGATGGGGCCAAGATGACCTTGGCGCTAGCCGTTGTGTCACTCATTATCTTAATCCCACTGAACTTTCTGTGGTGGGGTTGGCTGGGGCTTATCCCATAAGTATCCACGAAAAAGGCCGGAGAAATCTCCGGCCTTTAATCATTTATTGCTTGGCGTATTAGCCGAAGTCGTAGCTTGACCCGCCCCACCAGTAGATGGCGGCGAACAGGAACAGCCAGACAACATCAACGAAGTGCCAGTACCATGCGGCAGCTTCGAAACCGATGTGCTTTTCGGCCGTGAAGTGACCTTTCACCGTACGGAAATAGCAGACCGCCAGGAAAATGGTTCCGACAATCACATGGAAGCCATGAAATCCTGTCGCCAGATAGAATGTCGACGAATAGATGCCGTCCTGGAAACCAAAGGTCGCATGACCGTATTCGTACGCCTGACAGGCGGTAAAGATGATGCCGAGGATCACTGTCAGCAAAATCCCTTTTGCGGCCTTATCCATGGCACCCAAGCGCATCGCGTGGTGCGCATACGTCACGGTGACACCAGAGGTTAGAAGGATCAGCGTGTTCAGGAATGGCAGCGTCCAGGTTGGCAACGGCACAATACCTTCGGGTGGCCAAACAGGCGACGCGGCAAAGCTTAAAGCAGGGATCGACGCGTTAAAATATGCCCAGAAGAACGCAAAGAAGAACATCACTTCGGAAGCGATGAACAACAACATGCCCATACGTAAGCCGTGTGCCACTTCTTCGGTGTGGTCGACACCGTTTCCAGATTCTTTGATCACATCGCGCCACCACATGATGGCACAAACGGTCACTGCACCGAGGCAAACAAGGAAGCCCGCAAGAGGGCCGCCACGCATGTACCAAATGCCTGCAATCGCCATGACGAACGCGCACATACTTGCGACGAACGGCCATGGGCTCGGGTTTAAAATATGATACGGATGGCTCTTAACACCGCTCATGAGTTGGTTCTCCCTCGGGTTCGTAATTCATTGAGTTTGGCCCACCGCGTCACCGGATCAGCCCCCATTATCCTGCGACGTATCAGTGCTTTTGAGACCTGATACTTTCGCTTGGTCTTTTGCTTGATAAAACGTGTACGATAAGGTGATCGCACGGACTTCTTTGGTATTCACTTCTTCGTTGATCTCGGGATCAACGTAGAACGACACCGGCATTTCTATTGATTCGCCCGGCAACAGCACCTGCTCGGTAAAGCAGAAGCACTCCATCTTTACAAAGAAAGGTCCAGCTTTGAACGGCGACACATTGAACGTCGATGTGCCGACGATGGGCTTATCAGAGGTATTGGTCGCCCGGTAGAACGCCAACTTCTCTTCACCCAACCGAACGGTCACTTCGCGTTGCATAGGCTCAAACTGCCACGGCAACGCAGGACTAACGTTTGAATCAAAACGAACATTGATCGTCTCATCCAAAATCGTGTCCGATGCGACAACATTTTCGGTTGATGGCGTGCCCGCCAAACCCGTCACCTGACATATCCATTGATACAGAGGTACCGATGCATACGCCAAGCCCACCATGCCAGCGACGAC
>CBFHXC010000128.1:0-4000 GCA_965659695.1 Rhodospirillales bacterium | reverse complement strand
GAATGCGATATCGGATGTTTTGAAGGTGATGGCTGCCATCTCACCATCACTCCAACCCGCAATAGCAAAAACTTTGCCGCCGACTTTCCAAACATGTGCACCGCCCCACTGCACAACATAAGACGTTGCTGGGAAGGCATCACAGTAAGAATTGTATTCGTCATAGTTCATGGGGTCATATTACCAATGGCATTGATAAAATGAACGAGCTAGGCCAGCGAGGACCCGCTTCAAGGAACAGCAGACTTGTCTCAGGTTTGATTGAGTTCGGCAGTTTTCTTGCGCAATTCTTCGAGCAATCCGGCCACACTGCCCTTGTTGCGTACAATGGCAGTGAACTCTTTTTGCAATGTCAGGCTCATCGATGCGCCCTGCACAACCACATCCAAGACCTTGTATAATTCACCCTGCCGACCAACACGCCATAACACGCTAATGGGTCTCGCATCGACTTGATCAGGCCGAACAATTTCGGTGTGCACGGTCGACATGTTTTCATCGACGGGAACTGTTTTCGTGTACTTGAGACCATAACCTGCATAATTGGCAAAACGATCAACATACGTCGCAACCATCAGATCTTCAAAAAGCTCTAGGAATTCTGTCTGTTCTTCTTTGCTGGCTTTGCGCCAACTCCGCCCCAAGGTCCAGCGGCCGATCACATCTACCGCGAATTTATCACGGAACAACGTACGAAATGCATCAACGCGTTCTTGCCGGGGTTTGCTGGTATCAGTGAGAGACGAAACAGCTTCTTTCTCAAGGTCCTGGACGAAGACGGTTGCCTTGTCATCCATTTCGCCCGCGCTCGTGCCGAATGGCAAAGAGAAAAACAAAACGGCGAGCAGGGCACAAAAACTAAATCTGAATCGTTTCATGGTTTCGTCGAAATCTCTTCGTTTGGAATACTGTTGTCCCAGCTAGGATAGTTTGTCGCACCCGGAATTGTAGATAAATCGTCGACTAGACCGTTATGAATCTCGTTCACGCGGCGTTGACGGTAGAGGCTACGGACCGCCGCATATAAGTCAAGTGAGGACTTTTCAAGGTCATCCGTGAGGTCTAGTAAGCGTTCGCGGGTATCCACAACCTCTGTCCCTACACGCGCATATGCCCAAGCCTCTCGGTCTACATTTCTGGTCCACATATTGAACGGGTCGATGATAATATCAACCACTCGTCCCACCGCATCACGCGGATTTGATGGGCCAAAAATAGGCAACATCAGGTAAGGGCCAGAGCCAACACCCCAGGTCGCAAGTGTCTGACCAAAATCCTCATCGGTTTTCTCAAAGCCAATTTCTTTCGAGAAATCGTTCAAACCCGCTAGGCCAAATGTTGAATTGAAGCCAAATCGCACAAGGGTCGATGCCGCTCGCTTGGGCTCTCCCTGTGCCAACTCGTTAAAAAAAACTATAGGCGCACGAAGATTATCCAACGCTGAGGTAATCCGAGCACGAACCCAGCTGGGAACAGCAGCCCGGTAGGCACGCGCAACAGGCTGCAATATGACCTCGTCCAAAGCGCGATTGAATTCAAAGATAACCCGGTTCGTCGGCTCTATCGGATCATTGACCTCTTGATACTCTTGCCTTGCTTCCTTGTCGCTCGCTGGCGGTATCGTTGTGCATGCCGTCAGCACGAATACCGCCAATAATGCGGTTATAAATTTTGAGCCAAAGTGCATCTTATTCTGAACCTGATTATCCATGTCCTATCGGTCGGACAATCAGGCTTATAAGCCTATGTCCACCAACCTGATCCCACGATAATCCGAACTTGGTTAATGAAAGTTTGCCAATAAAGCATATGCATTATATGGCCCATTCCTAATTTCTGAGTTGACATAAAGATATCTTTATATCTTTATTGAGACTCTGAATTTGAGGGTCACATGGAACAAACGATCAAATTGATAAAGTCTCTGTCAGATCCCACGCGATTGAGGATAATGGCTATGTGCCGTCACGGTGGCGATCTGACGGTTAGCGAGATCGTGCGGATTTTGGGACAGAGCCAACCTCGAGTTTCAAGACATTTGAAATTACTAACCGATGCCGGTGCCCTGGATCGTATCCCCGAAGGAAGTTGGGTCTTCTATCGATTGGGAAAACAGGGCGCGGTGACGTCGGTCATCGATGCGTTGCTGAATGACATCCCGTCTGACGACAGCACAATGCAACGGGATCAAGAAAGACTTCATCGCGTAAAGACAGACCGAGATCTAGCGGCATCAAAGTATTTCAGCGAGAATGCTGCCTCTTGGAACAGTTTACGCGCGCTGCATGTCGACCAAGAGAGAGTAAACCAAGCCATTGTCGGGCATGCGCAGCACTTCCAAACACACCGACTATTGGACTTGGGAACCGGAACGGGCGAGATGCTGCGATTATTCGCACCCCATATCGAGGTTGGAGAAGGAATAGACCTTTCCAGAGATATGTTGGCGGTTGCCCGTTCAAAGCTGGAAGAAGAGAATTTGGATCATTGCAGCGTGCGACAAGGCGATTTATACGCATTACCTTTTCCGGATAACAGCTTCGACACTGTTATTTTTCATCAGGTGCTTCACTTTGTTGATGATGTGGCAGGGGCCTTGGATGAGGCCACCCGTGTACTAATGGATGGCGGGCAAATGTTGATCGCCGATTTCGCGCCTCACGACATCGAATATTTACGGACGACCCACCAACATAGGCGCTTAGGATTTGGCGACAATGATTTCGATGAAACGTTCAAAGTGTCCGATTTAAATCTCCTCGCCGTAGAACATTTGCAAGGCGCCCCTCTTACCGTAACAGTCTGGCATGCGCGTAAAGGTGATGCCATCTCCGTCAGCGAGGCCGTGGCATGATCCGTCGCATTCCCACAAGCCCATCCATTATGAACGTCTCTCGTGGCGGGCGTCCTCCATCGCCGCAGATGATGATCGCGGCGCCGCTGCCAGAAGATATCTCGGTGTCGTTTGAGTTTTTTCCACCAAAATCCGACGCTGCTGCCGAAACACTCTGGTCTGCCATAAAACGACTAGAGCCACTGAGACCATCTTATGTATCTGTTACTTATGGGGCTGGTGGCACAACCCGTGAACGCACCCATTCAACAGTGACCCGGATCGCCCAAGAAACTTCAATGGCACCCGCCGCGCACTTAACATGTGTCGGCGCATCACGTGAGGAAATCGATAGAATTGCTCAGGAATACTGGGACGAAGGCATACGCCACATCGTGGCACTTCGTGGAGATCCGCTAGAAGGTGCGAACAGGTATGAACCTCATCCAGGTGGGTATGCCTATGCATCAGACCTGGTCGCTGGATTGAGAAGCATTGGGGATTTCGAAATCTCCGTGGCAGCTTATCCGGAAACTCATCCCGAAGCGATCAGCGCAGATGATGATTTGGACAACTTAAAACGTAAAATAGACGCGGGTGCCACACGCGCGATTACACAGTTCTTTTTCGATCCCGAGGTTTTTCTGCAGTTCCTGGACCGCGCTCGCAGTGCTGGAATATCCGTTCCCATCGTGCCCGGTATCTTGCCGGTAACTAATTTCAATCAAACGGCAAAGTTCGCCAAAATGTGTGGCGCATCTGTGCCATCATGGATGCACGATTTGTTCGGCGCCCTTGATGATGATGTCGACACCCGCCGTTTGGTGGCCGCCAGCGTTGTGGCTGAACAATGCCGTGTTCTGCACGCTAACGGCGTCAACGACTTCCATTTCTACACGATGAACAAAGCCGATCTGTGTTATGCGATTTGCCACATTATGGGCGTTCGCGAAGACGTTGCTGCCTGATCAACTCATTTATAAATGAACGAGATTTTATCATGACATGCTCTCATGCCGCCCATCATTCTGAAAATTCCGAGCCTGTGCCTTCTCTAAATTTGGACGCTCGACCAGCATCTCCCGATAGCATGCCCCCGTCGCCGACGTCTGACGAGACCGAGCACCTTCGGAAGCTAATGAACGAACGGATCATGATGTTGGATGG
>CBFHXC010000127.1:0-4663 GCA_965659695.1 Rhodospirillales bacterium | reverse complement strand
ATGTATGGAAATTTTTTGGCTTTAGAATTTCCGAAAAGAAAAATTATGTCATCCCCGCGAAAGCGGGGACCCAGTCTCGCAATCATTAACCTGGGTCCCGGATCAAGCCCGGGATGACAATAATGTTTATTGGTCTCAAAATAGAAATAGTGATGATGCGAGGGGAGAGTATCACCGAGCGGCCTCGTTCTTAGCATCACCCCCTCACCTGTCCTCTCCCCCATTACATGAGGGAGAGGGACCCAGTATCAGCAAATGCCGTTCTCATCCCTCTCCCCCTATAAGGGGGAGAGGTTAGGTGAGGGGGCGTTCTACTTTGGTTTAGCTTTTAGAACCAACCCACGCCCAAACGTTGTCCCAAAGATCAGGCAAAGACCGCTCGCGGCCAGTATCGATTTTGACTTTGGCTGTCATCCCCGCGAAAGCGGGGACCCAGTCTTAACGATCACTAACGCTCAATCAAATGATGAGTTTGTTTCCGATGATGAGTTCTCGATAGTAAATGATCTCGCAGATACAAATACGATTTGGCTAAATGTTAAATCAATAATAGATAGGGGCGCGTTAAATATTATCTTCACGGGTCCACCCGGCACTAGGGTTCAGACTCATTCAAATCCAATAATTTTCTCGCCGCTCTATGCCTCGCCGCTCTCATCTGTTATTGGATTTGAATGAGTCTGGACCCTAGTTATTGCTACGAAACAGAGTATTAATATCGATCAATTTTCCAGAGGACTTGCGCTACCCTCCTTCATAGTCAATTTGGAAACAGTATTTGAAAAGTATGTATTTTTTGCACTTCAAAATTATTCTGTATCAGAGAAGCACTCCTGCATAATAAAAGATGGTAATACTTCTGCTCAAAGTTTTCTATTTCATAACAATAGAAAATTTCCCGTCAAACCAGATACTGTGTTCGAGCTTGATGGAAAAGCTGCAATGATATGTGATCAAAAGTATAAACCCTCACCTTCAGAATCAGATAGATATCAAGTCATTACTCACGCATGTAGTTATGGTGCCAAGAAAGCAATTCTGATTCTGCCTGCCAGCAATGATGAGCAGTCTTCATTGACTAAAATCGGTCAGATTTATGATGAGTCTGGCATCGAGTTATTCGAGTACAGGATCAACCTTGAGGGTGATTTCCCTAATGAAGAAAGATTAATGGCAGAAAAATTGGTCGCTTTGTCGTCAACGCCCTCCATCTCAGTCAATGCCCGGGCTGGTAATGAGCCATAACTTGATCGATCCCGTTTTCAAGCATACCCTCACCTAACCTCTTTCCTGCACATTGGCTCGCGCCAATTAAATTGGCGATGGGGGAGGGTAAAGGTCTGCACTCGCGAAGGCGGGTGTGAGGGGGATACTAGTTCCTACCACCAACCCACGGCAAAACGTCGTCCCATAGATCAGGCCGTGACTGCTCGCGGACGGTGTCGATTTTGCACGCACCATTCAAAAACCAGACTTATGGCAGTCGAATAGGTGCCCATCCCTGCCTGGGCGTTAGCTGCTACAAAACATCAATCGGTACTTTTAGCGTCGGCTTGCCGTTGTCATCGCGTGGGAACTCGCCGCCACGCATGTTGACCTGAATGGATGGAATGATGAGTTTCGGCATCGACAATTGCGCGTCGCGTTCAGTGCGAAATTTAATGAAGTCGTCTCGGGTTTTGCCCCCGCCGACGTGAATGTTGTCGGCCTTCTGCTCGCCGATAGTTGTCTCCCACGCGATGTCGCGCCCATCGGGTCCATAGTCGTGACAGATGAAGAGCCGCATGTCGTCAGGCAACGAAAGTACCTTTTGGATCGAGTCATAAAGTTGCCCGGCATCGCCGCCCGGAAAATCGGCACGGGCCGAGCCGCCATCGGGCATAAACAGCGTATCCCCGGTAAAGGCCGCATTGCCGATGACGTGAACCATACATGCCGGTGTGTGGCCCGGTGTTGCGATCACAAACGCGGTCATAGTGCCGATGGTGTAAGTGTCGCCGTCTTCGAACAGCGCATCGAATTGCGATCCGTCACGCTGAAACTCGGTCCGCTCGTTAAACACCTTACCGAACGTTTTCTGCACCTCTGTGATTCGCGCACCTACCCCTGTTTTGCCACCCAGTTTTTGTTGCAGGTACGGTGCCGCCGATAAATGATCCGCATGGACGTGGGTCTCGATGATCCATTCCAGGGTCAGCCCACGCTTTTCGATGATATCAATCAGCCGATCAGCACTGTCATATGACAGCCGCCCTGCCGCGTAATCGATATCAAGCACGCTGTCGATAATCGCACAGGCGTCTGAGTTCGGATCCTTGACGATGTAGGAAATCGTGTTGGTGTCTGGTTCGAAAAAACCTTCGACCTCTGGCTCAACCGATATATCTAGGGCGGGAAACGACATATGATCTTCCTTAATTCTGTTCTAACAACCCACCGGCATCTTTCCACGCACCGACACCGCCAGTCAGGTTAACCACGGGGGCCAGCCCCATGTCCATAGCCGCAAGCCCAGCGATTGCCGAGCGCCCACCCGATGCGCAATAGAACACATACGTTTTGTCCTGGTTGAACTCGGGCTTGTGGGCCGCGCTTTCTGGGTCGATGTGAAACTCCAACATGCCCCGCGACGAGGCGACGGCCCCAGGGATCATGCCGGTTTTGGCCTGCTCGGTCCCATCGCGCAGATCGATAAAAACGTGATCGGGGGAATTTACCAACGGGAGGGCATCTTCGGCGCTGATGGCGGGGACGTTGGCCATGGCTGTCTTGACGATTTCCTTGGCGCTTTTAGTGATGGTCTGGGCCATGGTCAGTTTCCTTTGTTAAGTGACGTCGCGATGATGCGTTTGATTATATCCCAAGATCGAGCCGGGGTTTCCAAAAAGGCCGGAACAATTCGATCTTTGGGCATCGACCCATGACCACTTTCATCCCGGCGTCCTCGGCGATCTTGGCAGCGCCTGCGTCTTTGACGCCGATCTGCCCCCATAAAACCTTGGCCCCGATGGCGACTGCATCGCGCGCCACGTCTGGCAAATCCTCGGCGCGGCGAAAAACTTCAACCATATCGACCGGCCGGTCAATAGAGGCGAGATCAGTATACACCTTGATGCCCCGTATTTCTTCTAAGCCCGGGCGCGGGTTAACGGGGATCATATCGTATCCGGTTTCGTGTAAAACCCTGAGCACGCCATAGCTGAACTTGGTCTTGTCCGGGCTGGCACCGACCATGGCAATTGTCTTCACCGACTTCAGAATGGTTTGAAGATATTCCTCGCTATAGGGCTGGTCATGATCCGTATGGTTGAGTTGATCGAGTTGCATCGTGAAGAATCCTAAACGTCTTTTGCCGACGGTGTCGCGATGTCGGCTTTCAGTTCATGGGGGGCAAGCGGATCGAGAAACGGATTGCGATAGAGCCGATCATGGCTCTCGACCCCGACCTCGAAGGTGCAATCGCTCGTCGGTCGCGCCACGCATAGAATAACGTAGCCATCGTTGATTTGGCGGTTGTTGAGGGCCACCTGGGCCTTTTGATCGACACTGCCCGAGATCAGCTTCGCAGCGCACGAAATACAGCCGCCATATTTGCATCCATAGGGCAGATCAACGCCCTGCTCGCGGAGGCTTAACAGCAATGTCCGCTTGGCGCTGACGTCATAGGTCGCGTTGCCCTGATTGGCGATGGTGATCGTGTGCGTCGTCATAGCCAAATGTCGCTGGTGCAATCGCCGCCCGGGTAGCGGGTTTCATGGCAGCGCGAGGGGCCGTTGGGTTCTTTGCCGAAATCGACGATGAAATCTTCGTTGATCTTCATGCCACCGTTTTCGACGTCGCAATCAATCATCACCATGACGCCGCCCTGGGTGCGGATATCGGGATAGAACTGATTGTCCCAGGTCGAAAACAACGACGTGGTCACATAAAGGCGTTTGCCATCCAACGACAGCTGGAACATTTGCGGGCCGCCCGCGACGGTCACGCCATTGATCTCGGGGGCTTTGCCCAGCAATCCGCCCATCCAGACCTGGCCGGTCAATTTGGGATTGTGCGGATCGGTGATGTCGTACTGGCGCATATCGCCATGCAGCCAGTTGTTCAGGTACAGATACTTGTCGTCCATCGATATCAAGATCGCCGACATCACACCCGGCACGGGGATCGGCCATTCAGGGTGTGGCTCGTTGTCGACATCGATGACTTTTTCCCACTCCCAGGTCCCGGCATCGGACTTCCAGAAATGGATCACGTTGGAACTCAGCGCCGCACCACAAAATCCGTGGGTGCTGTCCGGGTCATGATGAAATTTCACTTCGAGCGGGATCAGCCCGTCTTCGCCCAAGTACATGGTTTCAATCGGTTCGCGCTTTTCGAAATCCCAGATATGCAGGCGACGACCGTATTTCAGATGACCGACTTCTTCGAGATCAAACCCCGGCATAAACGTATTTGGGGCTGCCCATTCGGAGCTGACCATGACGTTGTGTCGTGGCTGATACCAGAAGTCATAACCGAACGGGATATCGCCCATGGAGTTTTCCCACCGGCCAATGATCTCGAAATCTTTGTTCATGTGCAGGTAACCGCCCGGTGCCTCGCCCTTGGCATCACCCAGGAACGAGATGATGATCTCGGACCCCAAACAATGGACCGTGTGCGG
>CBFHXC010000126.1:0-5007 GCA_965659695.1 Rhodospirillales bacterium | reverse complement strand
CGTCTCATGATCTGAAATCTCCTATATTGAGTTCCAAATCATTGAATCACTCAATGGTTAATGAGTTCTGACCCTAGAATTACCGACGCCCTCCTGCAGGCCTGGTATGCGAAGCCAATGACTTTGCAGTATTTGTTCGACCCCAGCAAATCGACCGAGCGCATTTATAAAATTAACAAGACCCCTTATCAGCAGGCCGAAGACGCCCGTTTGATTAAAGCGATCAATCAGTAATTGGGGGAAAACCTGGTAACAGAAATTTTGGTCCTCAAGGGTGCTCGCGCTATGGGTGGTGGGGCAATTTCAAAATTGCCATTCGCCAGCGTGTTGGGATGTGCCGAGCTGGAACAATCCGCTCCGGCTCCAGAAGGCAACTAGCGCGGCGTAAACCTTTGACGCCAAATGTCGAAAATCACATTTGACTTGTGATTTTTTAACCAATCATTAGTATTTGCAACTATCTCGGCATACAAGCTGTAGTGCTGTGTACGATATGTAGGGGTTGTTGACGGTGGCCGTTTAACGGCTGGGTTGGTCAATATGGATCGAAGGGAAATTTAGGATGACAGTCAAACGTGGCTTTTCGCGTTTCGCATTTATCCTCGTCACAGGAACAATGTTGAGCGGGTGCGCGTTATTTGATGGCCAGTTGTTCAACGAATCGTTTTGGTCTTCGAGTCCATTTAATAAAAATGAGAACGCAGAACTTGGAATTGCTGAACTCGCCAAAGGCAACTACGTCACCGCCGATAATTATTTCCAGCGGGCCCTCCAATCCAATCCACGTGATGTTCACGCGCTACTTGGTGCAGGTATACTGTATCAAAACACCGGACAATTCGTCCGCGCCCGAGAAATGTATGAAGCTGTGCTCGCGATCCGCCCAGATGACAGCCAACAGTTTATTAATTGGAGCGAGATTGCCACCCGTCCAGCATCTCAAGTGGCGAGCGTAAATCTTTCGCTTCTGCAGAACGGTGGCGGTACGCCCGCTTCTGTGAATACCGTTGGCGCTGCGCCAGTTGCGGCCACGCCGATTGGTGGCGCGCCGACAGGCGAAGTGTTACTTGGTCGTGCATCCCCCGAGGTGGCCAGTGCACCGGCAGCCTTACCACCACGCCAAAGCGGATTGCCGTCATTGGCCACACCTGTGCAGGCAGGGCAATTCACAGGTGGCTATGTGAATGTCGTATCCCGATTTGCGACCCTCAAAGCGCTACGTGACCAGGGCTTGGTCACAGAAGATGAATATCAACAACGTCGCCGTTCTAACGTAGGCGCGTTATTGCCGTTAACATCACCGCCGCCTGCCGCAGGGTTGGATCGACCTGTTCCATCGACGGAACAAATTTCTGCGCGCATTCAATCCATCGGGCGTTCTTTGGAAATGCGCGCGATCTCAGTTTCGCAACACGCTGCTGAACGCGCGGTCATACTCGATGGGTTGATGTCGGCAGCGCCTGTGGTTGTCGCCAGCCCAGCACCGCCTCCTACGGACTTGCTTGAAGCGGCAGATTCTGTGCGTCGGCTAGAGCTGTTGCGCGATGGTGGATACATCACCGCCGACGAGTACGCGCGCGAGCGCCAAGCAGTTGAGTTGGCGGTTGCGCCAAAACCGACGAGCGCGCCTGCGGCGGCCCAAGCATCAACGCCCGCGGCACCTCAGCAAATGGCGAAGAAAGAAACAGCGATGGCATCCGGCCCGCAACCCGCGGTGCACTTGGCATCCTATCGTTCGGCCAAGCAGGCCGAGGATGGCTGGAAGAAAATCATGCGTGCGCATGGCAATCTCTTGGGGAAATTGCAACATGAAGTTAGCCGCGTTCAGTTGGGCAGCAAAGGCACTTACTTCCGCTTAAAAGCGGGCCCGCTTCAGTCCGTTGCAAAAGCCAAGTCCTTGTGTGGTCAATTGAAACGGCGGCGCCAGTTCTGCGACACCACCGTAATGAATGACGGCTGAAGGCTGGTGAATCCCTTAATCGGATTTCTTAGCGAAGTTTGAAATTTCCGCCATCACGTCGGCTGGTTTTTCAGCGTGAACCCAATGGCCAGCATCTTTGATCACCGTGTGAGATGCATTCGGGAACAGCGACATGATCTTTGGACGATGTTCAGGCTTCACGTAATCTGACGTACCCCCAATCACAAAGCGTGTCGGCTTATCGAATGACGTCCCGCCGAAATCAGGGAAGGTCATGATGTTGGGCATGCCGTGATCAATCGCATCGATATTCGCCTGCCACGTCAACCCGGAATCGGTTTCGCCCAAATTCTGCATGATGAAAGCGCGAATGCCTGGATCGAGAATATCAGATTTCAGATATTCTTCGGCTTCGCCCCGCCTTGATAACTTGTTCAAAGGAACAGCCCGCATTGCATTGATATACGGGCCGTAATCGTTCTGGTAATCCACAGGGGCAATATCGACAACCATCAAAGAGCGAACGAGATCGGGCTTGGACAATGCCAATGCCATAGCCGCCTTGCCGCCCATGGAGTGCCCGACCACGACGGCAGGGGCGATATCTAAATCATTGAACAGTTTCGCGATGTCAGCAGCCATCGCCGTGTAAGACATGTCTTCGGCCCAGGGACTTTCACCGTGATTTCGAAGGTCCGCTGTGATGATTCGGGCGTCACGCGCGAGTTGCTTTTGCATGCCTTGCCAATTTCGCAATCGGCCGAAAATGCCATGCAAGATGACAATGGGGGTGCCGTCACCAAGATCGGTATGATTGAGAGCAACAGCCTTAGGACATGCAGGCATTAGTCTTGGCTTGCAGCGGCCACTTCTGCATCGGCAAGTGACGCCCAAAGCTGATCTTGAACTTGCTTTTGCGCTTTGAAACGCGCCAATTCTGCACCCTTGAGTGTCCGTCCTGATGGCATTTTTACGCGCATCGGATTGACTTGGCGATTGCCTTGATGGACTTCGTAATGAAGGTGCGGACCGGTGGATCGACCCGTGGTGCCGACATAGCCAATCACTTGGCCTTGCTCGACCCGTTTGCCCGAACGAACGCCGCGGGCAAAGCCCTTTAGGTGGGCGTATGCCGTCTGATAGGTGCCGTTGTGGCGGATCTTTATGTAATTTCCGAAGCTACCTTTACGACCCGCATAAGCGACCGTGCCATTGCCTGCTGCGTATATGGGTGTCCCGGAGGCTGCGGCGAAATCGACGCCTTTGTGTATCCGAGTGTAGCCCAGGATCGGGTGCCGACGTTTGCCAAAGCCCGAAGACAACCGTGCGCCATCAATGGGTGTTCTCATCAGCGCTTTGCGTGATGCTTTGCCATCTTCATCAAAGTAATCGACGGAGCCATCTTCCAATTCGTGACGGTACACAGTGATGCGTTTGCCGCTGAGCGTCAGGGCGACAAATTTGACCGCACCGTTGTATACGTGTTGGCCGCGATCATCGGTGACCTTTTCGTACATGACTTCAAACGCATCGCCAGTGCGAATGTCGCGCTGGAAGTCCACATCCCATGACATCAGGCGGATCATGCGCGCAATCACGACAGCGGGGACGCCAACATCACGGCCCGCGACATATAAGCTGTTTTCGATTGTCCCTTCGGCGCGTACTGCCGTTCTGTTCAGGGTCTTTTCAAATTCTTCGGCCTCAAAATTACCGTCCGCATTCCGGGTGACCCGAACGACGGTTTTGTAATCGGGCTCGATGGTCAGTCCTACAAACTGGTCCGATTGTGGGGGGGTGCTGACATCAATGATCATCGGTGCGCTTTCAAACGTCAACGTGATCTGTTGGCCTCGGCGGATACGACGCGGGTCATACTTTTTGCCCAGTGCTTGCACGATGTAATGTGTTTCGGTGCGTCCGACGCCAGCCTTTACCAAAATCTTGGCCAGGGTGTCACCACTTCTGACTTTGACCCGCTGCGCATACGTGCTCGGCAGCGCCTTGGGGGTTGGGACTCTGGATTGATCAAATGGCGAGACGGGGCGAACGGTTTGAAGCGTCGCAGCTGCCGCGGGGTAGCCAAGTGAAATGGGGGCTGCGGCCATTGTGGCCGAATCCGTTTCTTCGACCCACGTCGCATCCAAATTCAACGCGTTAATGGCAAAAACCACCGCTGCTGCAGATGCTACTGTAATTAGCGCTATACTCTTGTTGCCCACAAAAACCCCAGCGCTCTCGTTTCCCATAAAGCGGAAATAAGAGCGAAAAAAACCGCGTCGCCTGCCATGTCATCGAAATGAGGTGTGATCTCACACCAGCCCAGGATGACTATAAATCACAGATGCCCCAACGACGGCCCATCTGTCAAGGTCCACGATGCGGATTCTATCAATAGAATCAGAGATATCTGGGGAATGTTAAGGATTAATTTCGCCATATTTAGAACACCCATTCGTGGTTATGGAATCATCATTCTGTAGGTTTATCGCAATTTTTAGCAAAAAAGATTCAATTACACCCCAGCAGACACCCAGGGGTGCGCGTAAAAGTTCAATTAAAACAATAACTTAAAATTTAAAATCATATTTATGAAAAAGATTTGACACCCCGCAGTCTTAGGGCATATAACCCCTCTCTCGCGGGGCGCTGGACCTTATTCCGACGCCCCGCGAGGTACGAGAACTAAAGACTTACCGGTTCTTGTGACGCTGATTGACATTGTTGATATTGGAAGAGATGCGCGGGCGGCGGATAGTTGTTTGTTTAGGCAATTTATGGAGCTGTATCGTGCATATACATGAAAATGAAATCGTGCTGATATTTATATCGGTGCGAGTGCATTATTCACAGTAATTGTGCGAGGACAGTTCTTGTCATTTCGCTGGTGCGTTTAGGTTTTTGCTTAGACGTATTGGTGAGTTTGGTAAGCTTAATCGCTTGCCAGATCAAACTTGAGAGTTTGATCCTGGCTCAGAATGAACGCTGGCGGCATGCCTAACACATGCAAGTCGAACGAAGGCCCTAGCTTGCTAGGTGTCCTTAGTGGCGGACGGGTGAGTAACGCGTGGGGATTTGCCCTAGAG
>CBFHXC010000125.1:0-5020 GCA_965659695.1 Rhodospirillales bacterium | reverse complement strand
TCTCGCGTCCCGTGGCTTCAAATGGATCCAGCATTACGATAAGCCTGGGCTCTCTGATACTGAATTGAAGGACTATATCGCGCAATCTCATCAGTTGGTCGCATCAGGATTGTCGAAAAAACGGCAGCGAGAACTCGGGCTGTTGGCGAATAATTAGACAAAAAACGGGGCAGCCAAAGACTGCCCCGATCAAAATTAGCTGTTAAGAAAATTAATCTTCAGTCGTCAAATTTTCTGCGGCCATTTTGCCGTCGCGACCGGAAACTAGTTCGTAGCTGACTTTTTGCCCTTCGTTCAGTCCAGACAAGCCTGCACGCTCAACAGCGCTGATATGAACAAATGCGTCTTTGCCGCCATCTTCTGGCTCAATGAAACCGTACCCTTTAGTGTGGTTGAACCACTTAACTGTACCCTTTGCCATGATCAATCCTTTCTGTCATCTCGGCCTTTCGGACTGCGTCCCGCGGCCCGTGTAACGTTCACAGTGTCGAGGACGTACTCTGGCTAGCCGAATTCACGGATAATCATGATAGCAACGACGACTCGTAACGCGACCCTTACATTAACCTGACAAATATCGAACACAAGTTAATATTGGATGACGAGGCCCATTGGTGCTTGACATTGCACCGATCAGCGCGCAATAATCACGCTGTTGTCTCGCGAGGGCGCGAAGCTCTGCCATCTGGTGGTTTTTTCCGAGACCAATAATAATAATCAGTTCTGCTCCGGCCGCGCCCGGGAATGAGCAAACCACGAGACCATGGAACACAAAGGTGTTCATAGTGGCCAGTGGCAAAAGGTAATACATGTCTAATACTAAGTTTTCTGAGATCGGCTTGGCCGATCCAATCCTACGTGCGTTAACAGATCGCAAGCACGTTGAACCCACTCCTATTCAATCCAAGGCCATTCCGCAGCTTATTGCAGGTCGCGATGTCTTGGGTATTGCGCAAACAGGCACCGGTAAGACCGGGGCTTTTGCGTTGCCATTGCTGCACCATATTGAGCAGCAAAAATATCGCCGTTCAAGGCACC
Organism: Rhodospirillales bacterium; assembly: GCA_965659695.1. Classification (GTDB taxonomy): domain Bacteria; phylum Pseudomonadota; class Alphaproteobacteria; order Rhodospirillales; family Casp-alpha2; genus UBA4479. The sequence continues at coordinate 3,982 of CBFHXC010000125.1, read as the reverse complement.
CAAAAGCATTGATTTTGGCGCCGACACGCGAACTTGCCATTCAGATTGGCGATGAAATCCGTGAATATGGCAAGCACACCAATGCGCGTCACACCGTTATTTTTGGCGGTGTAAAGCAGGGCAGTCAGGTCGCAGCTCTTGAGCGCGGCGTCGATATTCTTGTCGCAACCCCTGGTCGCCTGATGGATTTGCTCAATCAACGCAAAGTCTCATTCGAAGATGTGAAGTATCTCGTTCTCGACGAGGCGGATCGAATGCTTGATATGGGCTTCATCCATGAGATGCGCAAAATCGTTAAAGCACTGCCTGCCGATCGCCAGTCATTATTGTTTTCCGCAACAATGCCTAAAACAATTGCGCGACTGTCGGGTGAGTTTTTAAACGATCCGATAGAGGTTTCCGTTGCACCGCAAGCGACACCGATCAGCCGAATCGAGCAAGAAGTCTATCACGTGAGTGCCAATGAAAAACGAGACCTTTTGGCGCAAGTGCTCGATGATCCTGATATGAAGCGGGTCATCGTGTTCGTGCGCATGAAGCACCGGGCAAACCGCGTGGTTGAGAATCTGGGCAAGGTCGGAATCCGCGCCGAAGCCATTCATGGCAATAAATCACAGAACGCGCGTCAGGCCGCTTTAAAGCAATTCAAAAACGGCCAAGTCCGTGTTTTGGTGGCGACAGATATTGCGGCGCGCGGGATTGATATCGATAACGTTACTCACGTGATCAATTTTGAGCTCCCAAACGAGCCGGAAAGCTACGTGCACCGGATCGGGCGGACGGCTCGTGCTGGTACCACCGGCAAGGCCATTGCGTTCTGCGATTCTTCGGAAGTTCAATTCCTGCGTGACATCGAAAAACTGACTGGCACTCACATCAAGGTTGCGGGCGGTTCTGTGCATGCACAGCCGTTGATTGCGCCGGTATCTGAAAAGCCGAACTCAAACAAACAGTCTTTCAAAAAGAAACCGCATCGTGGACGGGGTAAGCCGCCATCTGATTCTGGCAAGCCACAGAGCAACGGTGGCAAGCCGGGTCAATCGCGCAATCGATCCAAAGGGCGAAAGCGTCGCGCAGCTTAGTCGCTGTCTGTGCTTTTATATTGAGCGCATCGCTGTTGCGTCGATTTGACCCGCGTGGCAAGAATTGTGACACGCTGGTTTGTTCGATGGGGAGAGTGCGGCCATGAACCGCGCAGAGAAACGACGACTTCAAAAAAAGGCTGCGAAGTCCGCGAACACGGGAAATATCCCTCAGATATTTAGTGAAGCGGTTAAGCTGCATCAGGCTGGAGACGCCAAAGGTGCAACTCATCTCTATGAACGAGTGCTGGAACTCGATCCGCATCATGTGGATGCGCTTTCCAATCGGAGTTTGGCGCTTTTAAATTTGGGCCGTTTTGAAGAAGCGGTCCCCGCCATCGAAACAGCGATATCTATTACTCCGAATGCGGCTGACCTACACTTCAACTTGGGGACAGCGTTGGACGAGTTGTGGTGTTACGAGGATGCAGCCGCGGCTTATGAAAACTGCATTCGACTAGAGCCAACCTATGCGCTTGCGCATTTTAATCTGGCTGGATTAATGATGTCCGCCTCGCGACCATTGGATGCGGTAGCACATTACCAAGATGCGATCACGCATGACCCTGGCTACGTCGAGGCCCATTTCGGATTGGGTGTCGCGAAACAAGATGCAGGTTTGCTTGAGGACGCCATCGACAGTTATTGCCAAGCCATTATTTATCAGCCGAATCATGCAGGCGCTCACGCCAATATGGGGTTTTGCTTGAAAGAGCTAGAGAGATTCGAAGAAGCACACGACGCATATCGCAAAGCAATGGCATTGAGTCCGAACAATAGCAAAATACTCTCGACCATGTGTGATGTGTATCTGGCGGCGGGGGATCCAGCTACCGGATTGGAAATCTGCGATGCTTTTTTAGAAGATCATCCTGGCGATGTATCCGCGATGGCATTCAAGGCGGCCGCGCACAATGAATTGGACGATCATGAAGGTCTCAGGAAGGTTCATAATTTCGATTTGTTGGTCAGGCCGAACATTGTAGATGTACCAGATGGGTTTGATGATTTGGCCGCATTCAATGCGGCATTGGTTGAGCACGTATTAAATCACCCGACCCTTGTAGAGGCACCGGCATCTTATTCGACAATGAATGGCCGCCATACGTCGGAACTGTTTGCAGGAGAACTTGGACCGATGGTCGCGTTTGAAAAAGTAATCCGAGCGGCCGAAGCCGCTTACCGAGAGGATGTTCCGATTGACCCGGCACAATCTTGGTGCTCGCAGCGCCCCAAAAGGACCAAATTAAATTGCTGGTCCGTGGTTATGAATAGTCAAGGTCATCAGCTCAGTCATATTCATCCATCAGGATGGTTGAGCGGCGTGTATTATCCCAGGCTACCGGATGTGATTGATGACGACGATCCCAATCACGAGGGATGGATCGAATTCGGGCGCACGACGGATAACTATTCGGGTAAGAAAGAGCCGGATGTTCGGAAGTATAAACCGCGTGAAGGTCTGATGGTTCTTTTCCCATCGTATTTTTATCACCGCACGATCCCGTTCCATTCGGATCAACTGCGCTTCTCGATTGCGTTTGATATTTGCCCGGCGGACTGAATTCTATGCGTTGCTGCCAGCGATATACCCGCTCGACCACGCCCATTGAAAATTGTATCCGCCAAGCCATCCGGTGACATCGACGGCTTCTCCGATCACGAACAAACCTGATGTATTTTTGGCTTCCATGGTTTGCGATGACAAGCCTGCCGTATCGACCCCTCCTAATGTGACTTCTGCTTTGGCGTATCCTTCTGTCCCTGCAGGCGTGATCTGCCAACGGTTTAATGTGTCGCCAAATTTCCCAAGCGCTTTATCGGGAATGTCAGTGATACGTCCTGATAATTTAAAAGCATCGCATAGGCCTGTGGCCAAGCGATTGGGTAGGATTTTTGATACCACTGTGTGGATTTCTTGCTTTGGGTGGATGCGTTTTTGATCGAGTAAAAAGGATCGCACATCCGTATCTGGCGAAATGTTCATCGTGATCTGTTCACCTTGTTGCCAATACGATGAAATTTGCAGAATGGCAGGCCCCGATAATCCTCGATGTGTAAAAAGTGCGGCTTCCTCGAATGCTGTCTTTTTATGCTTTACGAGACATGGCATTGAGATACCACTCAGCGGCGTAGCCAACTGCTTGTCTTCACCGGATAGGGTGAGTGGCACAAGTGCGGGACGAATGTTGATCAGCTTCAGCCCAAATTGTTTCGCCACGTCATGTGCGAAGCTTGTGGCACCCATCTTTGGAATGGATAGGCCACCCGCGGCGAGCACCAATGATTCAGAGGTGAATTCGCCGTTATTCGTTTTGATGCGAAAATGTCCGTCTTGTGTGATGCTATTAACGGTATGCGACAACCGAAGGTCGACGCCAACGTCACGACATTCCTTAAACAGCATGCCCACGATGTCTTTCGCACTGTGATCACAGAATAATTGCCCCAGTGTTTTTTCGTGCCAGGCAATCCCGTGCTTATCGACCAACGCGATGAAGTCTTCTTGGCCGTATCGGGCGAGTGCTGATTTGCAAAAGTGTGGGTTGCTAGAAATGAAATTCTCAGGCCGGCAGTGCAGGTTTGTGAAGTTGCATCTTCCCCCGCCCGAGATCAGGATTTTCTTACCCGGCGCATCAACATGATCCAATAACAGAACTGAACGTTGTCGCGCACCCGCCGTCATGGCGCACATCATGCCAGCGGCACCTGCACCGATAATAATGACATCGAAACGCGTCGGGGGATCTAAGACCATGTGTGCTTTCGCTCCTGTGCTCTGGTTGCTTAAGAGCATGAAAATAGAAACGAGTCACTTTTGATTTCTAAGAGGTAATCACAATGGCAGGGTGGGGCGAGCCTTGGCCCGCCCCTGAAACCTTAGGCAAGCACGCCTGTCT
>CBFHXC010000124.1:0-5067 GCA_965659695.1 Rhodospirillales bacterium | reverse complement strand
TCAACTTGCCCTTCAGGCCATGGGTTTCCATCGCACGACGTACGGCCATCACAGCCGTAATCATCACGGCCCCGTTAACGTTATGTCCTTCGCAATGACCGGGGGCGCCATCTATGATGGCGCTATGTTCCGCGACACCTGGTTTCTGGGAATTGTTGGGGGCTGCATCATATTCGGTGTGCACTGCGATGACGGGCTCGCCGGAACCATATGTCGCCATAAAGCCTGTCGGAAATCCGGATATACCTCGTTCAACCTGAAAGCCTCCATCCTCTAAAATTTCAGTCAAAAGCTCGGCTGAGCGCACCTCTTGCATCGCCGGCTCTCCGAACCAAAAGAGGTTGTCACACAGCCCTGTAAGAGAAGGCGCATTGTCTCTGACATAGTCGAGAACTGTGCGTGTTGCTGGTTTCATGTTCGAGTTGTTCATGGTGCCTCTTTAAGAAACGAAAGTGTAAAACCCAGTATTTCCCACAGAAATCACTGAGTCCATCATTCAGAGACAGCTCTTGGCTAGGTGGTGTCAGAGTAAACTGGCTTAAGACCAGCGGAGCGTGCGGCATTCCGGATCGCCTAGGCCAGTCTGTTTCGGATTTCAGCAATGTGGTCCGGGCCCACTTCGCAACACCCGCCGATCAGGCTCGCACCTTGGCCGATCCAATTTATGGCGTGGTCGGCATAGGCGACGGGGCCCAGATCATCGCGCGCCCTCAGGCCCTCGACCGTGCCGCCAGGCGCCATCGCTGCAATGGATGTGAAACCATTCGCCAATCCACCAAATGGTATGCCTGAGTCAACAAGCAATTCCATCGCTTGCGTCACCGCTTCTGGCACTGAGCAGTTAATCAGCACGGCTTCTGCGCCCGCATCTTTGGCAGCATTAATCCCGTCACGAAGCGACTCGTCCGAGCGGAGCCGTGTGCCGTCTGAGTCGCTCACCGTGAACGATACCCAAACAGCTTGATCGACATCTGCAACAGCGCGGCAGACGATCTCGGCCTCGCGCACCGTCGACAACGTCTCGGCAATAAACAGATCCACGCCGGGTGCCTGGATATCCACAATCCGCCGATAGCTCGACAGCGCCTGCGCGTCATCAGGCACAAGGTCCGGGTGATAGCTGGCCACCAACGGCGGCAGACACCCCGCAATGCGGACGGGCGATCCTGCTTCATCCCGCGCCGCATGAGCAGCTTGAAGGGCCGCGTTTTGCAAAGGCTCAAACGACGAGATATCAGCATCGCGCGTCAATCTCTCAGGCGTCGCAGCATACGAATTCAAGGTGATCACCTGCGCGCCCGCTTCTATAAATTCGCGGTGCACAGCCACGACCAGCTCGGGCCTATCCAGCATCACTTGCGCCGACCACAATGGGGACGCGGGTTTGCCACTGCGCCGATAAAGCTCCTGGCCCATGCCGCCATCAATGATCGTGATGTCGTTGGTCATCAATCCCGTTCCCTTTCGCATGCTGGAACACATTATTCCGCGCCGCTTAGTAAGCCCAGAACGATCATCTCACAAGCATGGAAATCAATTGGCTTGGGTATCAGAACATTTCTTAGTTTTTCAGATATTAGAAACCCTTAGTCAAAACCGTCAATCGGTTGCTAGACTGTTTGCCAGGGAAACATCTTCTTATAAGGGGGACGCGCGTGGGAGGCGCCAAACCATCATCGGACCAATCCGATGAAGCCACTGATAAATTAGGTTGGGCCGCGCGGATGAGGCAGGGCGGGCTGAACAGTATCGACCTTGTCCAAAACCGCCTGAACCTTTTTTACATCTGGGAAAAGCGCTGGTTGTTCGTCGCGCTTGCCGTTGGCGCGGCGATGGTGATTTACGTCCATCCCAGCGATCTGAGCGATGCGGGTGTCGCTGTGCTGGCGATGTCTGTGGTCGCGACCATTCTTTTCATCACCGAACCCGTGCCCTTACCCACAGTTGCGCTGCTGATCATTGTCGGCCAAGTGCTGCTGTTAGGTATTGATTCCACCGACGTCGCAAAAAGCCTGATGACCGACTCGGTTCTGTTTATCATGGGGTCGTTGATGCTTGCCGTCGCCATCGTGAAACAGCGGCTGGACAAGCGCATCGCATGGCTGATCGTCAGATTGACCGGCACCAAAACCTCCAACATCTGTTTCGGTATCTCGTTGGTTTCCGGGGTGCTGGCATCTTTTGTGGGAGAGCATACCGTCGCTGCGATGATGCTGCCCGTCGGGATTACCCTGATCACATTAACATCGGATAACCCGCGCGCGGTTCGAAACTTGGCCGCTGTGATTCTATTTTCAATTTGTTACGGCTGTTCGGTCGCAGGAATTGGTACACCATCGGGTGGGGCGAGAAACGCCATCATGATCGGATATTGGAAAGAATTTTTCTATGACCCAACCAATCCTGATACAGCGATTTACCTGATCGATTATTTAAACTGGATGATGTACGCGTATCCGATTTTTCTGCTCCAGTTGCCGCTGGTGACGATGATTTTACTATTCACCTTTCGGCCAGAACATCGGGATCTGTCGCGCGCCGTTGTGAAGTTGCGCCATCAGGTTGAAGAACAAGGCCCGATGAAAACAGCCGACTGGGTCGCCATCAGCATTTTCTTCACCGTGCTTTTGGGCTGGATCACCATGTCGCAAGAAATCGGCATGGGCACCGTTGCTGTGGCCGGGGCCGCAGCGTTTCTAGTGGTCGGCCTGGTCCGGTGGGAAGACATTAATTCCGGGGTCAACTGGGGTGTGATCTTATTATATGCGGCGGCGATTTCGCTGGGCATCCAAATGAAAGAAACTGGGGCCGCGGCCTGGGTGGCGCAGCACTTCCTGACCATCATGGGGCCAGTTGGGGCCGAAGACGGGGTCGGCCTGTGGGCGGCGGTGTCGTTGCTGACAACGGGGGTCACGAACACCATGTCGAACGGTGCAGCCGTGGCCGTGTTAGGGCCCATTGTTCTAAAACTGGCGGTATTCGCCGAAGAAAGCCCCATCATTCTTGGATATATTACAGCGGTATCGTCGTCGTTTGCATATCTGACCGTCGTCGGCACCCCGGCATGTACCATCGTGTATGCATCTGGATATCTGAAAACGACCGATTTTCTAAAAGTGGGATGGAAGATGGTCCTGATGTCGACCATTGTTATGATGATCATGGCCATCGTGTACTGGCCATTTTTGGGCATATGAGTTTTCGCGTTCTGCGCTTATAGTATTCATGAAAGGGGGGCCCCCCAAGGTGACAGAGCCGAAAAAGCCAAAGACTGCAAAGATCGCTGAAGTTTTCGAAAAGCGGAAAAATCGCTTTCGGATTCTTGTGTGCATTGATGGTTCCGAGGAATCCTATCGTGCCCTTCGCTATGCCTCATTGATGGGCCGTGGTGACGATTGCGATATCGTCCTGGTCTACGTTCGGCCCATTGATCAAGGGCTGCATTCGGGCGGATTGCAGGTGCGGGTCGCGCGTCAGAATTTGTTGGATTGGGGCCTTGAGCTCCCCGGCATGAAGCACCTGAAAAAAGGCCTCGATATCCTAATGGAAGAAGGCCAACTAGAGGATGACTGGGGAACAGAAACAACCCATACCGACATTGCCGGCGATCCATTGGGCGATAACAAGATCGAGTACTTCAATGAAAATGGCAAAAGTATCGTCCTTAAATTAAAGACCGCGTCTGATCCTGCAAGCGGTATCCTCGAGCAATATCACTTAGGGCCATACCAACTCATTATCATGGGTGCATCAGGTCGATCACACTATGGGTTCAGATCGATGATCGATCCGGCGGTGGCTGAAAAGGTTGCGGTTAACGCGCCGTGCTCGGTGCTGGTCGCGCGCGACCTGAAACCCGGTCATGGGCATCTGGTCTGCACCGATGGTTCGCAACGCTCGTTCGACACCGTTCGAAAAGACGCGGAGATGATTGTGCGACGCTTCGCCAACCCGATGATGTCTGTGTTGTCTGTCGCTCCCGATGAAGAAAGCCGGGCCGACGCAGAAAAGGCCGCGAACACCGCATCGGACGTCATCAGGGAAACCGGCATTGATGTCATAGAAACAATCGTCAAAGTCGGCGACCCTGTGGAGCAGATCGTCGAAACCGGTCAGGACTATTCACTCATCGTCATGTCCGACTCTGGGACCAATCGCTTAAAAAGACTATTCCTTGGAAGCGTGTCATCTAAGGTGCTGGAAAAAGCCAAGAACTCAGTTTTGGTGATTCGCTAAGTTCCCAACGCGATGTTGGGATGCGGATACGCCAATCATATGCAGCGATGCGCAGGATACGTCACCCAGAGTTTTCAATGAAAGAAAATGGAGCGGGCGATGAGATTCGAACTCACGACTTCAACCTTGGCAATGCCGCCAATCAAAACATAAAACGTTAAATATCAATCACTTGTTCGGGCGCTGTCGCACACTGTGACCGAATAAAAGGGGATAAAACGGATTAGAACCGAATAGTCGTGGCACAATTTGGGCACAGTAAGGGCATATTTTTTCTTAGATTGATTATCTGCTTCTGGCTCAAGGCAAGTTATTAAGAGCCAGCAATCATTCTGCCCAATACGCCGATGGCCTAGTACTTTAAGCTACCGAATGCTCAAGCCACCCGGTCAAAATCACAGAGCGCTATTCCCCGGAAGTTTCTGGGAATAGCCAAACGGCCAGGACCATGAAGCATGCAAGGCCCACCGCGACCCAAGATGCTTCCGTATTGCCCAGGCTCTGTTCGAAAAGATGGACTCCGGCTCCGGCGATTAAAACCAGAACAGAAATCAGCAATTTGATTTTGGTTGGCATTTATCGATCCTTCTTATGCATTCACCAAAAGGGGCCGACGCTCTATGACCCAAGATCGGTCAATAAAGCGCCGGCAGGGAGAAACTCATTCCGCAACCATGGGGTGCGCCGCAGCCACGTCCGGCGATACAGGTTCACCCTTGAGATTATTCTTCAGGTGCTTGGTCGAATAGCCATTAAATAAATGGCCGAGAAGACCCCGATCCAAATCAGAAGTGCCGAACATCCAATCGGAGATCGGGAACGTCAGGTTCA
>CBFHXC010000123.1:0-5098 GCA_965659695.1 Rhodospirillales bacterium | reverse complement strand
AGGTAATGATTCGGCGCAAATTCGTGAAGAAGTCTTGGACGACCTTATTCAGCGCTCGGCATCAATCGATTTATGGCAGGCTCCCTTGGTGACCCGTCCGCATCTTCCCAACGGCGCTGCAGAACGCATGGCGGGGTTCTTAGCGGAGAGCTTGCTTGATAAATTACGCGCGCGCGACGACCTCGATGGTGCTTCGCTAATCGTTATCTCTGATATCGTTCGCCAGCGTTTTGGCGGCGAAAAAGGAGACCTGGATCCCGAAAGAACGCTTTCGGCAGGGTTTGATTTCCTGAAGGTCGATCCGCCGCTTGATACGGTCAGGCGGTTGCACGAAAATAAAAAACTGGGTGTGAGCGTGATCAAAAAAGCGCTTCAGGCAGGCGATCAACCGTTTGTGTATGCGTCGCTCATCGTTTTGGGCCGGGTCGACGTTGCCGTAGCGAGGAAGATTTTTCTCGAAAAAAGCCCACAAGGGATCGTGGCGCTTTTTGGCAAAGCAAAGTTACCGGGCGAGATGTTGGTCTTGGCACAACAGAAAATGGGGCGTATTGCACCGTCGGAAGTAATTGAAACAAATGCCGATGGCTCTTTTCCCATGGGTGTTGACGATATTGACTGGCATCTGGAATTTTTCGCCAGTATGGTCGAACGGGGCAGATGAGTCATTCCCTGCGTACACGTAAGGAAAGAAATCTAAATGCTCTCTAGATTTTTTAGGAAAATATCTGCTAAGGGCAAAGCGACCAAAGCTTCAATATCTTATGACGAAGCGAAATCACTGGCCGAAGATAGTGAAGAAGACGTGCGCATGGAATTGGCCGCCTGTCGCGACGTGGCGCCTGAACTTCTGTATTTCCTGGCAGAAGACCCCTCTCCTAAAGTTCGTCAAAACGTGGCGGCTAATACGACGACACCACGCCAGGCAGATATGTTGTTGGTGTCCGATACAGATACAAAGGTCCGAGAATCACTTGCCGGGAAGGTTGCGCGTTTAGCCCCGGGATTGAACGTCGACGAGCAGGATAAACTCAGAAAACTCACTCACGATACGCTTTCAATGCTGGCCAAAGATCAGGCCGTTAATGTGCGCGAAGTGTTATCTGATGCTCTCAAAGAAGTGGCTGATGCCCCACCGGATGTTATCCGCAGGTTAGCTTGGGATGTCGAAGCTGCAGTCGCGACGCCAGTGCTTCGGTTTTCCCCTGTCCTGACCGACCAAGATTTACTAGATATCATTCTAGCCAAACCTTCCGACGGTGCTGTAGCAGCTATTTCCGAGCGTACTGATGTGTCCGAAGATATCAGTGATGCCATAATCCAATCTGATGACGAAAATGCCATCGGTTTACTCCTCGGCAATCATAGCGCGATGATCCGCGAACAGACTTTGGACAAAGTCATCGACCGTGCAATCGATGTTGATATTTGGCATGAGCCACTTGCCATGCGGCCACGCTTGCCAACGGGCGCCGCTGTAAAAATCGCCCGCTTTGTCGCGGAAGATATACTAAACAAAATGGTCGAACGTGATGATCTATCGCCAGACATTGTCGCCTCGGTCCGCGAGGTTGTGCACAAGCGTTTGGGGGATGCCCACGCGGTCAAGGGAGACGAGACCGGCGATAAAAGCAAAGCAGATGCCAGTCGTGGTGTGAATGTCGACGATGATGAGATTTTCGATCAAGCCACAAAAATGTGGGCAAATGGTGAAATCGATGAGGATACCGTAATGAAGACGATCACGGACAGCAACAAGCCTCTGGCCCAAGCCATGCTTGCCGTCATGATCGATTTCCCACTCAAATCCGTTATCAAATCCTGCGAAATGAAGAGCCCCAAAGGATGCGTCGCGTTGGCCTGGAAAGCAGGGCTATCTGCGAAAAATGCCGAACTGGTTCAGCGTAAGCTGGCAAAAATAAAAGAGTCCGATATCATTCGATCAGAGAGTGGTACCTATGCGATGACCGACGAAGATTTGGAATGGCAGTTGGAATTTATGCAGGGCTTATAGTCCTACATCTCCGATTCTTGGGCGTGGCCCCTAACACAAATTTGCAGCGTGGTTTCTGAGTCATAGGGCCGAAACAGGCACACAACCCGGATAATGTGGACGGGTGTGATGCGATATTGTCAAAGACAACAGAGCCAAGATTAATAAAACAATTCGTTTGTGTGAAATTATAGTTCATTTTTGCAAAACGAACCCAATTCAGGATTTACTTTTTTAAAACAATGAGTTATAGGAAATTGAACTTTATTCTTGTGGCTGAAATATCCCGCGCGAAAAACCGCGTGAAATGAGCAGATAAGGCTCCTAGTTTCGGGTAATCAGCGTCCCGGCACCGCCAGCGGTGAACAGTTCGACCAAAACCGTATGGGCGATCCGGCCATCAACAATGGCGGCCCCATCGACACCACTTTGAATGGCATCAATACAGGTCTCAATCTTTGGGATCATACCGCCGGTGATCACGCCTGTTTCTATGATCGACTTGGCCTCTGTCAACGTGAGGTCAGAGATCAATTCGCCGTCCTTGCCCAAAACACCCGCCACGTCGGTCAGCATGTATAGCCGAGACGCCCGCGTCGCTGCCGCGATCGCCCCCGCTGCAGTATCTGCATTGATGTTCAACGTTTCGCCATCGGGTCCTGTACCAATTGGAGCAATGACCGGAATGACATCGCTATCTTCAAAGGCTTCGAGGACGTGCGGTGAGATCACTTTAGGCTCACCCACCAATCCTAGATCAACGATACGTTCGATATTGCTATCGGGGTCACGTGTCGTCCGCTTCAAGCGCTCGGCGCGGATAAGGCCACCATCTTTACCAGAGATGCCTATTCCCGTACCGCCGGCAGCATTAATGGCCGAGACGATCTGTTTATTGATCGATCCTGATAAGACCATTTCCACTACATCAATGGTTGCCTGATCCGTCACCCGCAAGCCATCAACGAATTCAGATTTGATCCCTAACTTTTCCAACATCGCACCGATCTGTGGACCGCCCCCGTGAACCACAATCGGGCGTATACCGACCTGCCGTAGCAAGACCATATCGCGCGCAAACAAATCGAAAAGCTTCGGATCACCCATGGCATGGCCGCCGAATTTCACAACCACTGTGCGGCCTGTGAAACGCCGCATATACGGTAGCGCTTCCGAAAGGACTTCGGCCTTGGCAAAGTAGTCAGCGTTGGTATCTGTTTTAGTATCAGTCATTTTTATGCCAGTCATGCCCGTAATTGGCGGGAAATTAGCGCATCAATTGGTGACACACGAGCCTATTGATACAACCCGATACGGTCAGGCCACAAGCCCTGCCAATTCGGCGCGCAATTCAGCCATCCCAAAGACTTTGAACGAGCTGGTTTTCATAATCATCGGATGCGCCGCCCCGTGCTTTGCGAGTTCTTCGCTTGTTTTGCCAACGAGCTTTTCAAGTGGTCCGGGATTGACCTTGTCGCACTTGGTCAGCACGATTTGATAATTTTGTGCCGCTTGATCCATCAATCGCATCGCTGTCCGGTCTGAGTCTTTCAGGCCATGGCGGGCATCAATCAGTAAACAGCATCGACGAAGCTCGGCCCGCCCAGCTAAATACTGTTCGATCAACCGTGTCCAACCAGCGACTTCTTTTTTAGAGACACGCGCGTATCCATAGCCCGGCAAATCGGCCAAGGTCATTTGCTTGTTGATCAAAAAGAAATTGATTTCTCGTGTGCGCCCCGGCGTGTTTGAGGTGCGCGCCAAACGCTTACGCCCTGTCAGAGCATTTAGCAGGCTCGATTTCCCGACGTTGGAACGGCCGGCAAACGCCACTTCGGGCAGATCAGATGATGGAATCTGCGACATCTCTTTGACGCCAAGCATGAACTCAGACGTGCCGGCAAACAGCTTATGACCGCGCGTCAGTTGCGCATCATCGTACTCGGATGTGGTCATTTGTGATTCCATCCCGAGTATTCAGTTACTTGAGCGCGTCTTTGCCCGAAATGCCCATGCGTCTCATAATGACCCACTGCTGCAAGATCGACAGCGTATTGTTCCATGCCCAATAGATCACCAAACCAGCTGGGAACTGCGCTAATAAGAACGTAAAGAACAACGGCATGAACAAGAAGATTTTAGCCTGGATTGGGTCAGCAGGTTGAGGGTTCAATTTCTGCTGCAGGTACATCGACGCACCCATCAGAAGTGGCCAAATACCAATCATCATGAATTCTGGCGGCGTCCATGGAATTAAGCCGAATAGATTAAACATGCTGGTCGGGTCAGGCGCCGACAAATCTTGAATCCAGCCAAAGAACGGCGCATGGCGCATTTCGATGGTTACAAACAGCACTTTATAAAGAGCGAAGAACACTGGAATTTGCACCAAAATCGGCAAACACCCAGACGCCGGGTTCACCTTCTCGCGCTTATATAACCCCATCATTTCCTGGTTCAGCTTAACTTTATCTTCGGCGTAACGTTCCCGGAGCTTCACCATGTCCGGTTGCAGCTTCTTCATCTTACTCATCGCCACATAAGATTTATTGGCGAGCGGGAAGAAAGCGATTTTGATTGCCACTGTCAGCAGCAGGATCGAAACGCCCAGGTTACCAACCAAGCCGTTGATCCACAGCAATGCCAGGAAGATTGGCTTGGTTAAGAAGTAGAACCAACCAAAATCGATCGCCAAATCAAAGTTGATGATGCCTAAGTTCTCGGCGTAGTCATCTAAAAGCGTGACTTCCTTGGCGCCTGCGAACAAATGGCTTTCTGTCGACGCAGAGCCGTTTGCAGGCACGATAACCGGGGCACCCAGATAATCAGTGTGATAAACGTCAATCACACCCTCTTTGCGATGCAAAAAGCGCGTTGGAACCTGGTCTTGCTGATTTGGGATCAGCGTTGCCAGCCAATACTTATCGGTAATGCCGATCCAGCCACCTGTCGTCGGCGTTGAGATTCCTGCAGGCTCTTCCTGGATATCGTCGTAATCGATTTCCTGCAGTTGGCCGTCGATCACACCCAACAGACCTTCGTGCAGGATGTAGAAATCCGTCGTATCTGGCGTGCCGTATCTGGACACCAAACCATAAGGGAATAGCG
>CBFHXC010000122.1:0-5656 GCA_965659695.1 Rhodospirillales bacterium | reverse complement strand
AGGCATAATATGATGTGCGAACGGACTGGACTTGAGGCGCAAAAACCGCCATCTCAAAGTCATGACGAAAAAAGCTTCAAAACATAAATTGAGCCACACTGATATTTTGATTGTCGGTGGTGGATTGGTGGGGGGTGTTGCCGCGCGGGCGCTGGGTGATGCCGGCTTCTCGGTCGCGGTCATTGATGGCGAAGACCCAACAACGGCGACGGCGGCCGGATTTGACGGGCGAGCCTCTGCCATCGCAGCGGCCTCTGAAAGATTGCTGAGTGCGATCGGCGTTTGGCCACATTTATCTGAAGATGTCTGCCCGATCCTAGATATTCGTGTGGCCGATGGTCAGTCGCCCTTGTTCCTTCATTATGATCATGACGATGTCGGTCTGGGGCCGCTGGGTTACCTGGCGGAAAATCGACATATCCGACGTGCGGTATTGGCGTCATTGAACGATGATCTGATCGGTGATGGCCATATCGATTTTCGCGCGCCAATGCGGGTGAATGATTTGCAACGCGATGGCGCGGGCGTCGTGGCCACACTTTCCGATGGCTCTCAGATTTCGGCGTCTCTCGCCATCGCAGCGGACGGGCGCGGTTCACGCATTCGCGAGGCTGCCGGCATCAACACCACCAGCTGGCGTTACAGCCAAGAAGCCATCGTGTGTACGGTCGAGCATGAATTCCCCCACGCCAACATCGCCCACGAACATTTTTTGCCCGCTGGCCCGTTTGCGATTTTGCCGCTTGGTGGCACGCCTGAGAAGCCTGGATGCCGGTCCTCGATTGTCTGGACCGAACGCGCCGAACATGCGCGCCAGTTTGTGGCCCTTGATGATGATGCATTCTTAACTGAGCTCGCGCGGCGCTTTGGCGACTTCATGGGCGAGATCAAAGTCGTCGGCCCCCGGTTCTGCCATCCGCTTGGATTGCAATTTGCCGAAACATCAATTGCAGATCGATTGGTACTGATCGGCGATGCCGACCACGGCATGCATCCCATTGCGGGCCAGGGATTGAACATGGGTTACCGCGATGTGGCCGCGTTGGTTGATACGTTGACCGAGGCCCGCGCGGTTGGTCTGGATATCGGATCATCTGCAGTACTGGAACGTTACAAACGATGGCGTGGATTTGACAATACGCTGATGTTGGCCGTCACCGATGGCCTCAATCGGTTGTTCTCTAATGATATCTCACCGCTTCGCATGGCACGTGATATGGGTTTGGCGGCTGTCGATAAAATGCCACCTCTCAAACAAATGCTGATGCGGTCCGCCATGGGGATCATGGGTGACTTACCCAGCTTGATGCGGCGCTAGTTTGTCTAACACCCCCCTCACCTGTCCTCTACCGCACGCTGTGAGGGAGAGGGACCCTGGATCAACATGGCTCGCTCTCATCCCTCTCCCCTTTTAGGGGGAGAGGTTAGGTGAGGGGGCTAAGTGTTAGGGATCGCGGCTGAGGCCTTGAGCTTCGAGGGCCGCTAAATATTCTGCCCAGATTTCTTCTTGGCGTTCGCCCATGTCATACAGGGTGTCCCAAGAAAAAATGCCGGTATCGTGCATATCATCGAACTGCAAGCGTACGGCATAATTCCCAACCGGTTCGACCCCCATGATACCGACATGGCGGCGGCCAGGGATGGTCTTCTTTTGATTGGGGCCATGGCCTTGGACCTCGGCTGACGGGCTTTCAACTCGCAACAATTCGGCGGGCAGCGCCATTGTCTTACCGTCTTCGAAATCGACTTCGAGAATCTTCTCGGCACTTTTCAGGCGAATTTCGCTGGGCCGATGTTTTTGATTAAATGAACTCATCGCCTATCTTACAGCACTGGGGGCGTCATCAATCTCGCGGGCTTCATCGGCCAACATGATCGGAATGCCATCACGGATCGGATAGGCGAGACCAGCCTTGTCGCTGATCAATTCCTGCGCGGCGCGATCGTATCGCAACGTGCCCTTGGTGACCGGGCAGACCAAGATTTCCAATAACTTTGGGTCGACTTCTGTGGCACTCATGATGTCATCCTATCGGTAAACCTATTGGCGTCCTTCTGGCGCGCGCGTGTCGCCCTCTTGGATCGCAAACTCGAAAAGGCTGGTCAGCAATTGACCGCGCTCAAACGTGTCGGGACATTCCAACAATGCCTGCTTGTCGCGGGGGTCCAGCGGGCAAGACATGGCGAGTGACGTCACCAAAATTGTGTCGGGGGCTTCATCGATGGAGTCCATATCCGCCGAAATGCCTTTGTGATCGAAATATCGCTGCATCGTCGTCATCAGTTGTTCACGATCTTGCAGAACAGGAATGGAAAGATCGTCACTATCATCCATATCGTCTAGGAAGTCTGAATAGTCCGGCATCACGCGGCGGTAGCCGTCATGCAAACTTAATTCCTTGGCGACACGAAACCGTGTCACTCCTTCAAGGGTGACGACGTATCGCCCATCATCGGTTTGCGCGAATTCGATAATACGTCCGACACATCCGATTTCATAAATCGCCGTGCCGTCGGCAATCTGACGTTCATCGGATTCGTCATAGGGCTGAATCATCCCAATGAACCGACCATTCCCGAGGGCATCTTCGATCATGTTCAGATAACGCGGCTCGAAAATATTCAACGGCATGCGACCGTACGGCAGCAACACCGCGCCGGGCAGTGGGAAAATCGGCAACTCATCAGGCAGCATGGCTGCGGTTACGTGACGTGGACGGTCTGTCATCAATCAGGCCTTATGGTTTTACGAGAATAAAATCGACGACAGACGGCGACGGCCGCTGACGGTTAATTCATGGGTAAAGCCAAGGGCATCAAAAATTTTGACCAATTGCTCGCGCGCGGCCTCGTCGTTCCAGGCTTTGTCACTCATTATGATTTCAAGCAATTGATCGATGGCCTCTTCGTTTTTACCGGCGGCATAAAATGCATTCGCTAAATCAAATCGCGCTTGGTGATCTTTTGGGTTTGCATCGACTTGGGCTTGCAACTCCGCCCAATCGCCAGCACTTTCGGCTTCTTCTTTCATTTCCAGTGCAGAGATCGCGCCCGCGATCGCACTTTTCATTTTCCAGGCCTCTGGGAATTGCGCGACCAGTTCGCGCGCTTCATCGATTTGTCCCATGGCCGCCATGCAGCGCAGAATACCCGCAACGGCCCGTTCGTTTTCGGGGCTTTGCGCTTGCGCCTCGCGATAGATTTCAATAGCGACGTCGGCGTCGCCCTCCGCCAAATCCTGATCGGCTTGGTCCAAAAGGGCATCGATGCCACCACCGGCACCTTCGGTCAGTTTATCAACAAAGGCTTTTAGCTGGCTTTCAGGCTGTGCGCCCATGAAGCCATCGACCGGCTGGCCATCTTTGAAGGCATAAACAGCAGGGATCGATTGCACCCGCATTTGTGCGGCCAGCTGTTGGTTTTCATCGATGTTGATTTTGACCATTTTGACCGCACCGCCTGCTTCGCGGACCAGTTTTTCCAACATGGGTCCAAGCTGTTTGCATGGACCACACCAGGGCGCCCAGAAATCGACGATGACAGGAACCTGAGAAGAAGCCTCGATCACGTCCTGCATGAAACGATCGGTATCTGAATCCGAAATGAGATCGCCCGTTGCGCCTCCACCAGAGGCTCCAACTGGTTTTGCATCCATGCCAGCATCGGAACCGGGCTCAACAATGATGCCGGGTTGTTCTGGTGTTGCTGTGGAGGGTGCAGCCGTTTCTGGCGCTGCACCAGTTTGGGGCTGCATGCTGCCGTCAGGGTTCAGTTTGAATTCCATAATCTTCTTTTCCGCAATTTGGCGCGGACCTCTTTATAACAATGCGTCATTTGGGGCGTGATTTGGCCCCCACCATTCAATCTATGCCCTATAAATGGACGTCAAAGCCCCCATCGGCAAGGCCCTAGGGTTGATTGTCTCAAATCCTGGTCACAGGTCGATGAACAGGGGCTCGTGATCGGCGCTTTTCAGAAATGTCATCAACCCGTCTGGTGAGATCGATGTGGTCATCGTGTTGACCAGCGGATGAAAATTCAGCGTCTCAAAATCCATCAATCCCCGGTCCAATACCATGGTGACATCGCCTGTGGTATCATTGATCACTCCAAACGGGGTGACCGAACCAGGCGTTACGCCCAAATATTGTTGTAATCGTTCCGCACTGCCAAACGACAGGCTGCGCACGCCCAACACATCACGCATCGATTTCAGATCTATGGTTCGGTCCTCCAGCGCGGTCAGCAAGAACATGCGACCCTTTTTGTCGCGCAGGAACAGGTTTTTCGAATGCGCACCGATCAGACCCTGGCGGTGGTTCTTGGCTTCTTCGACGGTGTAAACGGCAGTGTGCGTCATGGTCGACGTCTCGACCCCAAGCTCACTAATATAATGTAATAGGTCTTCTGGGGTCATTGGCACGCCCGAGTTGGTGATTAATCGGCGGGCGGATGGTAGTTCCGCGTGGTGCTTGGAGCAAGGGTTTGCGCTTGGCGTAAAGGCCCGAGAATCGAGCTAAATAAAAGACTGCGAAATAAATGTAATTTCGCTGTTGAAATGCCTGCGCCGATGCGTATTATCCCGTTCGCTTCCGGGGTTTCCCGGATACCCCAGGCGCGGGCGTAGCTCAGGGGTAGAGCGCAACCTTGCCAAGGTTGAAGTCGTGAGTTCGAATCTCATCGCCCGCTCCATTTCTTTTCAATGACTTAGACGATATTTCACACGGCCTCTTTGAGGTCACTGTGTCCAAATCGTGCCAGTCACTTTTTGTCGGACGATTGAGCACTTTCAGCGCACCCTTCTGATAGTCGGGGGCCAAGTGCGCATAGCGCTGCACCATCCGGAGCGACTTGTGCCCCATCAGGTGCATGACGTCGTACAAAGTCACACCGCCCTGGACCAAGCGCGATGCGTAGGTATGGCGAAGATCGTGAAAATGCACGTGAGATAGCCCAGCGGCTTCACGGGCATTTGGAAACGATGTCCCGAGGGTCTTGATGCCCTTTCCGCGAAACGTAAACACCGGGCCTGAAGTCTTCGGCCCGATTGAGTTCAACACCTTAAGCGCACGGTCGCATAACGGAATAGTGCGGTCTTCGCCATTCTTGGTTTCAGCGAATGTGACGAGACCGTTCGCCAAGTCCACATACCGCCAATCAAGTCCCAGAATTTCCGATAACCGCCCACCAGTATCGACGGCAAACAGGATGATCGGTTTCAGATGCTTCGCAGCGGCATCGACAAGACGATCTACTTCGTCCTCTGTCAGCCATATATTCCGCGCCTTTGGTGTCTTAAGACGTGGAAACGGTGGCACCTTGTCCATGAGTTCTTCACGGAATGCCTTGTTTAGGATCGCTCGGAGTACTGAGATATCTCGCTGCACGGTCCCTACACTCACTTGATCCAGCCGATGATCGATATACTCGCGAAGACGTGCTGACGTGATCTCGGAAAGATTTAAATCTCCAAATAGTCGGCCTGCCGTTTGAGGATGTACCGTGTCACCATCATGAAATGTTTCGGACGCTCCCGTTTTTGTGCCTTTGCATAACGTAATAGGGCTTCGGAAAATGGAAGATCGGGTTTCTTTCCGAACTGGTCTTCCAGGAAATTTTCCTGCACCCATTTGGAAGTCAGCGCTTGCGCTATCTT
>CBFHXC010000121.1:0-5992 GCA_965659695.1 Rhodospirillales bacterium | reverse complement strand
CCAATACGGCACGATCCTTATTTTGGGGATGATTGCGGTCTTTGCCCTGAAACCGGGACCTTTGGCGCGCGACGGAAAGGTGACGAATACCGACCTGTTGCTCAGTCTCGTTTTTATCGGGATGGCGTTATGGAGCAGCATTTATTTTCTGAATAATTATTTTGAAATTGCCGACCTACGCGAGGGCATCCCCAATACCCAGGACATCGTTTGTTATTCGCTGGGCACGCTGTGTGTTCTGGAAGCTGCGCGTCGGGTCGAAGGATGGATGCTTTTGTCCGTCGTAATCGTTGCGATCATTTATTTATTTTTTGGGCATTACATGCCGGGGATCTTGGAGCACAGGCCATTTTCGCCGTCTCAGGTTCTGGAAATATCATATAGCTATCAGGGCATTTATGGTGTCGCGCTGGCGGCCGTAAGCGATGTCGTGCTGGTGTTTGTCATCTTGGGCGTTGCGCTCAGGATTTCAGGTGCCGGAGACTTCTTTAACTACATCGCGATGAAATTCACCCAGGGGCGGCGCTCTGGACCGGCACAGTGTGCGATCATTGCCTCTTCGCTATTCGGATCGGTTAATGGGTCCGCGCCAGCGAATGTATCGGCAACCGGTGTGTTGACGATTCCGATGATGAAACGTGCCGGATACAAAGCGCCATTTGCCGGTGCTGTCGAAGCAACGTCGTCATGTGTTGGTCAGATACTTCCACCGATCATGGGGGTTGGCGCGTTTATCATGTCCGAAATCACCGGCATTCCGTATACCGACATCATGTTGGCTGCGTTAATCCCGGCGTTTCTATTCATTCTGTCATTATCATGCGCTGTCGCGTTTGAGGCCGGTCGAACAGGTCTTGAACCCATTGATTTTGGTCGCGTCGATTGGACGTCAGAGCGCGTTGCCCAAGGTGTCACGTTGCTCGCCGGGTTCGGCACTCTGATCACCATGTTGATCGTCGGATATGCGCCAACCTTTTGCGGGTTGGTCGCCACAGGCACTGTCCTGGTTCTCGCGAATGCGTTTCCATCGACCCGCCTGGATACGTCCAAGGTGGTGCAATTTTTTGTCGATGGTGGTCGGGATGGATTGGCCGTATTGGCGTCTTGCGCAGCCATTGGAATTGTCATCGGTGCCGTCACGACAACGGGGTTGGGCATCAAGCTTAATCAGGTCATTGTCGCATTGGGGAATGAACAGCTGTTTCTTGCACTGATCCTGGCAGCACTTTGTTCGATTGTCCCTGGGATGGGCCTGCCAACAGCGGCGTCTTATATCATGGTTATCTTTGTGGCCGGTCCAGCGATTATGGAACTCGGCGTGGGCCTGCTTCAAACGCACCTTTTTGTTTTCTATTATGCGGTCCTATCAGCGATCACGCCGCCAGTTGCGCTTGCGGTCTTTGCGGCGGCCGCTATCGCCCAGACTCCGCCCATTCCGTTGGCACTAAATGCAATCCGGTTGTGTTTCGTGGGTTTCGTTCTGCCGATGGCGTGGGTATACCACCCCGAGATCAACCTGGAGAATTTATCTCTGGAAAGCGTGCCGTTAATCTTGACCCAAGTGATCGCGTTGATCATCGCTGTCGTCGCCGTTACGGCTTCGCACATTGGATATTTTGTTTCCAAGGTCTCTTTGATTGAGCGCTTAATCCTGCTGATCGGCGGTGCGTTGGTATTGTACCCGGACCCCATCATAGAAGCCGGTGGTACGATCTCCGCAGCGATTATCTTGGGTTTGTCTTACTTTCGCGCTTCGCGACTGAAATATCAGATCAACTGACATTGCCCGCCTGCCGATTACTCTGGCATTCTTAACTAAAGTGTTCAGAACTGAGGAGCAGACCATGTCATACACATTGGACCAATTTGCCGCCGATTGCCGCGATGCGCTGGCGAATAACCCAGGACCCGAGGGCCTGGAACAGGTGCGACAGCACGTAGAAAAAGCGTTGAAGGACGAGGCCTTAGTGGCTGAGTATTTGCCCGAGGATGCCGAGCAAGAACGGCGTGTCCTGTATGAAGATCCAGAATTGAAATTCTGTATCTGTGCGCATGTATACAACGGTCCCAAGGACGGCTTCCCGCACGATCATGGTCCAACGTGGGCGATTTATGGCCAAGCCGTTGGCGAAACAGAAATGACCGATTGGAAAATCGTACAGCCCGCCAGTGGTGATGATCCTGCGTTAGTCGAACAGACCCGCAGCTACAAGCTGGTGCCGGGCGATGCTCATGTATACCAGGTTGGCGATGTGCATGCGCCGCTTCGAAGTGGCCCGACCCGTTTGATCCGTATCGAAGGTGAAAACACCGACAATATCTCGCGTACACCAATCAAAGCCGCCTAGACACAGGTTGCATGGTGGCGTGGTCCATCCAAGACTGGTTGGACGTGCCGATGGGCGAAATCGGTATTTCAAAATGGTTTGAGATCGATCAGTCGCGTGTCGATAAATTCGCTGAGGTGACAGAGCATACGCATTGGCTTCATACTGATCCCGCGCGCGCGGCATCAGAAGGTGGCTATCCTGGCAGTTTGGCGCATGGTTTCCTGATACTTAGCCTGATTAACAAGGCCATTGATAACGCCGATTTGCGGCCGACCGACAGCCCTTATGCGCTCAACTATGGTGTCGATAAGCTTCGATTTTTAAAACCGATGCCAATTGGTGATGGTTTTCGTATTCGTGATCGCATCAGTTTGTTGGAAGTTGAAATGCGTGATGCAGGATTGTTTACGCGAACATCGCATGAGTTCGAGATCGAAGGGGACGATGGCCCCGCCGTCGTCGCCGAATATTTGGCCTTATGGGTGCCGGGCGCTTAGTGCTTTTCCCATAGCTTTTTGAACATGCGACCATCAATGGCCACCAAGCCTGTGCCAATCAACGCCATGCCAAACAGGTGTCGGGCTTCCAATGCTTCATTTAAAAAACCGATGCCGAGCAGAACTGCGCTGATGGGGACGAGGAAGGTGACCAGCATCAAGTTGGTTGCCCCCGCCGTTTCCAGAATTTTGAAATACAAAATGTACGCCAACGCGGTGGATAGGCCTGCCAATGCGATCAGAGATAAAATCGTATCCATGCCGGGCATGGGTAAGGTCCAAGGCTGATCGATCATCAGCATGATCGGTAACAACATCAGGCTTGATGCGGCCACTTGACCCGTCGCGGTGGCGATGGGTGACACACCCATAGCGCGGAAGCGACGTCCGAAAATGCCTGCAAATGAGTAGGAAATTGCCGCACCTAAAATAGCCACTTGTGCGATCACGTCTGTGCCCAAGGCTGCGATAGCCTTACCACCGATCATCCCAGCGACACCAATGACGCCCATGACGACGCCGAAAAACCTCAAGGGAGTGAGCTTCTCATCGATTGTGAGGACGTGCGCGATGACAACGGCAAATAACGGTGTGGTTGCATTCAGAATCGATGCAACTCCGGACGCGATATGTGATTGCCCCCATACGATCAAAAGGAACGGAACCGCATTATTCAAAAAACCCATGATCAAAAAGGCGCCCCATACGGATTTGTTCGTGGGAAACGAGATGCCCCTGACGCGCATAAGTATGATCAAGATAATGGCCGCCAAGCCCACACGGGTGACCACGATGGTCATCGTCGGCAAGTCTTGAACCGCGACGCCGACGAAAAAGAACGACCCACCCCATAGGACCGACAAGGTGATGATCATTGTCCATTCCATGCCTGTCATGGATGTGTTGATTTTTGAGTTGTTCACGCGAGGGCTTCCATAGGATGAGAATGTATTATCTTTAGCGTGCCCACCCGATAAGCGCATTCCGTTTCTTGTTGATGCGTTGGGTGGTCATGACAATGGTGGTAAGCTTGGTGCGGGGAGAATTCGAATGACATCTATTCAAATGCGTGCCGACAAATTTTGTAAACAGTTCGGCATAGAGATTCCGATCCTATTGGCTCCGATGGCGGGTGCGTGCCCGCCCGCTTTGTCTATTTCTGTCGCGAATGCGGGCGGTATGGGCGCGTGTGGATGTTTGTTGATGGGGCCAGAGGCTATTCAAAAATGGGCATCAGAGGTACGTGCCGCGACCAACGGCGCGTTTCAGTTGAATTTATGGATTCCTGATCCTGCTCCTATACGTGATGCAGCCCACGAGGCAAATGTCCGCGCGTTCCTAGAAAATTGGGGGCCAGAGGTCGAAGCCAGTGCGGGTGATGTGGCGCTTTTTGATTTCGATGCACAATGCGATGCGATGTTGGCGGCAGGGCCCACAGTGATCTCATCCATCATGGGGGTGTATCCCGTGGACATGGTCCGTCGAATGAAGGATCAGGGCATCAAGTGGATGGCAATCGTGACCAACGTAGCCGAGGCGCGCGCCGCTGAGGAAGCAGGCGCTGATGCCATCATTGCGCAGGGCATGGAAGCGGGTGGGCACCGCGGCGCTTTCGATCCGAGTTATGCCGAGCGCAGCATGGTGGGATTGTTCGCGCTCGTGCCCGCCGTTTGTGATGCCGTGGATCTTCCTGTTATTGCGACAGGGGGAATCGCCGATGCGCGCGGCGTTGCGGCTGCGATGATGCTGGGGGCATCTGCTGTCCAAGTGGGAACCGGGTTCCTGCGCAGCCCGCAATCTAAAATCGCAGATGCTTGGCGGGCTCGCCTCGCCGACACAGCCCCTGAAGACACCGCTGTCACGCGTGCATTTTCGGGACGGCCCGGCCGCGCTCTTGCGACAGATTACGTACGTACCGCCAATAGTCCGGAAACACCAAATCCCGCGCCGTATCCTGTGCAACGGGGATTAACGGGGCCGATGCGTGCTGATGCTGCTACCAGTGGCGATATTGAAAGGATGCAAGCTTGGGCAGGGCAATCTGCTGGATTGGGTAAGGATTTTGATGCGGCCGAAAAAGCCCAAAACCTCTGGGCCGGTGCGCAAAAAATGATGGGTGGCGGTTAGCTCTCTGATTGCGCTTTCAGTGCACTTATTTCTGCTTCTAATTCTTCGATGCGCGCGTTCATGGCATTGACCACGGGCGCGATCTCGGCTTCTGACCACATTTGAGGGATGTGTTGCGGGCAGTTTGAATCCCAGGCTTCGATGGTGAATACCACCGCACGCTCTGGGCGCGCGTTATAGTCTTGATCGATTAGTCGTTCCATTAAGGTTTCGTCATCTTCGACGTAAGTTGCATGCCCCCAAATTTTGATCCGCCGCCTATTTCGATAATCCATCAAAAAAATAAAGGCCTTTGGATTATCATTAAGTTTTCCCAGCGTGATATATTGCTTGTTCCCGGCGAAGTCTGTGAACGCCAACCGATTTTCATCCAGCACTTTCAAAAAGCCCGCCTTGCCACCCCGATGTTGGATATACGGATAACCGTCCGCATTAACGGTGCCCAAGTAAAATGACTCTCGCGTGTCGATGAAGGCTTGTAGGTCATCATCGACGGTCGTGCGCCAACCGCCGCGTTCCTCCATCTTTTGATAACCTTTTCGGGAACCACGTTTTTCTTGCTCAATTTTCACGCTTGCCGTGAAAGCGACATCGCTCGGGAACGTGCGTTGATCATCAGTCGCCATGAATCAGCCCTTTCAATTATTCAAAGAAAGGTATGCCATCACCAAACGGATGGCGATGGCTGGCCGGTTTAAAGACTTATGACGCCAGCGACCCAAATTATTTTCCGCTTCAAGTCAGGCGATGCTTGTATCAGATGTTTGTCCGGTATTGTGGAAATGTGGCTCGCGTCCGATGACATGCGCAGAATGCCCAACAATCAATGGATTCGGCTCCGTGACGACTTTTTTATCCTTGTTTGGATAAGGAAGAGTCGTCAAGAAATGCCGCATGCAGTTCAGACGCGCGCGTTTTTTGTCATCTGATTTAACCACGGTCCATGGTGCGTCGGCGGTATCCGTATTGAAGAACATAGCTTCTTTGGTCTCGGTGTATTGATCCCACTTACCCAAAGATGCACGGTCAATGGGCGAT
>CBFHXC010000120.1:0-6329 GCA_965659695.1 Rhodospirillales bacterium | reverse complement strand
TGCAGGCTACACTAGTTGGTCAGGTAAATCTCTGCGCGGCGATTTCCTGCTTCTCCCGAAGGCATGACCTCAAGAAAAACGGGTTGATTATCGCCAACTGCAGCAACCAACACTTGATCAGACGAGACGCCCAACTGCTTCAATATATTTGCGACCCTGTTCGCGCGTTTCTCTGAAACTTTCAGGTTGGTGATCGCGTTTTGTGACGGTGGCATGTTGCGTGTTCGCTGGCTGGCATGACCAACGATTCGAAGAACCCCATTACTTTGTTTTTGAAGCTTGGCGACGTCAGATAGGATTTTTCTGTCGTATGCGCTAAGTGCTGCAGAACCATTCGGGAATTGAATCGTCGCGACGCGGGTCGACCCATTCGGTAGCGGAAGAGCGCCCAGATTTAAGACTTGCCCTGCAGGCATAGCCCCGCCGCTTGTTACGTTTGATAGACGACCTGCAACAGGCTGCGATGTCTCAATGCCGCCAGATGAAATGACAATGGTGGGCGAACCTTGCGAACCGTAAGAGAGATCACTTGGCAGCAATGATCCCTGGTCCGAAGCACGTGCACGGATTTCAGCCAATTGTTGGGCCAATCGTTGACCCATTGCGGGATCGACGGAATAATCGTTAGAAGCGGGTACGGCAGCGGTTTGTGTCGAAGTTGGCGCTTGTGGTCGCGATTGCGGGCTTAATGTTACTCGGTTTTCCGGTGCGGCTGGCGCTGAAGTTGGGGCTGGTTCAACGACTGCGGTTGTCACCGGTGCCTTCGGCTGCGGAGCAGGTGCGATTTGCTGAGCTTCAACTTGTGGGGCTGAAGGGGGGGTATCCTCGGCATATAATGAATCTTGCGCACCAGATGAACCTTGTCGTGAGAGAGTCTCGGCATACTGTCGGTTCTGCGTATCTGCCGCTAATCCTTCACGCGCCGCATTTTGCTGGTCTACACGAGCCAGATTAGGAAATCCTTCTGACGAGCCAGGAGGTGGCGCGCCACGCCCCGATTCAAGTTCATTTGTTGGTTCTGCCGTTTCAGATTCATCACTACCAGCGACAGCATCATACCAAGCGACCGGATTAATCGCATCCGGCACCTGTGAACACCCTGCAAGCAAAACACAGACTGCGACCGCTGGTGTTACCAAACGTAAACGGTAAGGCAAACCAAGCGAAAGCCGTTCTTTCGACATCTCATTTTTAAACAAACTCATCGGGTCCTCGTAATCCCAGCCGCCCTCGTCGAAGAGTTTTGAAACTCTTTTCGAATCTTAGGCCCTATTCAAGACGTTAAATCGAATAATCGCAAGATTTTACATTGCCCCAAGTAGGTTAAAAGTTTACAAACTCCGTGAATTTTGTTGCACCGCACAAAAAATTGATAGTTTCGAGCGGTTAGCCAGAGAATAACTGTAAGCGTCAGAACGTGGTAGAGGTGGCATTGTGACCGAACAATCAAAGCAAAAAATCGAAGAATTGGACGAGACCCAAGTATCTGAGACTATGGTGGACATTGCCGAACGGTCTCAAAGATTGATCCAAGATTTTATTTCCCGCAATTCTGACGCGCCTCACTCTTCGATGGGTATGGAAGATCCCATGAACGTCGCTTCAGCCTTCATGGAAATGACCACGAAGATGATGACGCAGCCCCACAAAATCGTCGAAGCCAACATGAACCTTTGGCAAGATTACATGAAACTTTGGCAGAACACAGCCAGCCGCATGATGGGTCAAGAAACCGACCCGGTGGCAGAGCCCCATCATGAAGACCGCCGCTTTAAGGGCGAAGCATGGGAAAGCGAAGTATTTGACTACATAAAGCAATCCTATCTGCTGACATCGAATTGGATGCAGTCCACGGTCAGTGACGTCGAAGGGTTGGACGATAAAACGCAGAAGAAAGTTGATTTCTTCACCAAGCAATATGTCGATGCGCTCTCGCCGACCAACTTCGTAATGACCAACCCTGAAGTTTTAAAGACAACCGTTGAGTCGGGCGGCGAGAACTTGGTCAATGGTTTGCGGAACTTGCTCGAAGATATGGAGCGCGGGAACGGAAATCTGCGTATTCGTATGACCGATGAAGATGCGTTCGAAGTGGGTAAGAACGTTGCGACCACACCGGGCAAAGTAGTATTCCGCAATGATTTGATGGAATTGATCCAGTATACGCCGACGACGCCAAAAGTTTCCAAAACTCCGCTGTTAATCTGCCCGCCTTGGATCAACAAGTTCTACATCCTGGATCTTCGCGAGAAGAACTCGATGATCAAATGGGCTGTTGAACAAGGAAACACCGTATTTGTGATTTCCTGGGTGAACCCAGACCGCGAATTGGCCATGAAATCATTTGCCGATTACATGCATGAGGGACCTTTGGCCGCGCTTGATGCGATCAAGGCTGCGACTGGAGAAGACAAAGTCAACGCTGTAGGGTACTGCATCGGTGGCACCTTGATGGCGACTGCTCTCGCCTACATGGCTGCCAAAAAGCAGGACAAAGTTAAAACGGCAACTTACTTCACCACCATGGTCGATTTTGAAGAAGCCGGTGATTTAGGCGTTTTTATCGACGAGACATCGCTGAACTCGCTTGAAGAGAAAATGAACGAGCGTGGATATCTCGAAGGCCGTGAAATGGCTGGAACGTTTAACATGATGAAGGCCAATGATCTGATTTGGTCATTCGTTGTGAACAATTACTTGTTGGGTAAAGACCCCTTCCCGTTTGATCTTTTGTTCTGGAATTCGGACTCGACCCGGATGCCTGCTGCGATGCACAGTTTTTACCTGCGTAATATGTACCTAGAGAACAAGCTGGTGCAGCCGGGTGGTATCGAAATCGACGGAATTAAACTGGATCTGACGAAGATCAAAGTACCCACATATATCATTTCGACGCGCGAAGATCATATTGCACCTTGGGAAGCGACTTATAAGGCAACTCAAATCTATTCCGGTCCGATCCGCTTTGTACTCTCCGCATCTGGACACATTGCTGGGGTTGTGAACCCACCCGCAGCAAATAAATACTGCTACTGGACCAACGATGATCAAGCGCCGGATCCGGTTCACTGGCTTGAAGGTGCCGAACAACACGAAGGATCCTGGTGGACTGATTGGGATAAATGGCTGAAACCGCATGCTGGCAAATTGACGGTTCCAGCACGTGAGCCAGGCGACGCAAAGCTCAAAGTTCTTTGCGACGCCCCTGGCACCTATGTCGCGATTAAAGCCACAGATTGACCTTGTGTTGACCTGACAAAGAATACAGCACTAATTCATTTTAAATAATGGGTTAGCGCTTTTTCTTTATGTAATAAATTAATTTTCTTGGATCACCTTTGAGAGTGTTGCAACACCAGACTTGATGTCTCGGACCTCAACGCCTGCGTATCCGAATACCAAGCCATTTCTGTTTGGTGGACCGATGAAAAAGCCGCTCAACGGATAAACTGAGATTTTGCGTTTGGATACTTTGCGCGCAATCTCGGTGTCATGCAGTGCAAGCTTGGGGTTCAAATCGGCCACAATATGCATGCCCGCATCGTCGGGTTGGGCGGATAAGACATCGGGTAACTTTTCGTTCAATGCTTCGAGCAATACGCTTTGTCGTTCAGAATAGAGCGTACGCATACGTCGAATATGCGCCGCAAAATGCCCAGACTGAATAAATTCGGTTAAGACCGGTTGCATGGCGATGGGGGTCTGATCATCGAGTGAACGCCGGACGGCCACAAAATCCGCTGACAGGCCCGGTGGCACAACCATGTAACCCAAACGGATGCCCGGAAACAAAACCTTGGAAAACGTGCCGACGTAAATCACACGCCCGGCATTATCTAACCCCTGCAACGCGGATAATGGACGCCCGCCATAGCGGTATTCACTGTCGTAGTCGTCTTCCAATATCCAGGCATCGTTTTCCCGCGCCCATTCCAGCAATTCCAAGCGTCGCGATAAGCTCATCACCGCGCCTAATGGGTACTGGTGGGATGGTGTAACGACTGCCATGCGCGCCATTGGTGCGATGCAGCGCCCCTCTTCCACCATCAGGCCATCGGTATCGACGGAGAGCGGCACTAACTCGGCCCCTGCGGCTTTCAAGACCCCACGGATGCCAGCATATCCCGGGTCTTCGATCCACACTTTATCGCCTGGGTCAATAAGCACCCGCGCGGTCAGGTCGATGGCTTGTTGCGCGCCCGCTGTAATGATGACTTGGTCCGCATCGCAATTGAGCCCCCGAACTGATCGTAAATAGTCGGCAATGGCCGTCCGCAGCGGGCCGTAACCGGCAGCCTCTCCATACGACAAAAGATCGCGCGGTGGATGGCGCCAAAACTTCCCTGAAATCCGGCTCCACAATGGCCATGGGAACCTGTCGATTTCCGGCACGCCAGGGCGAAATGCATTGCTGCCGCCCGATTGTCGTTGGCTTGGCCGGTCGTTAATGAGTGATTGCGCCACTCGTGATAATCGAACTTGAACCTTATCTGCCTTATCATTAGCCGATGTCACCGAACTGCGGGTCGCCAGAACTTCCTCGGGTAACACCCGCGAAACACGTGTCCCAGATCCGATTTTTCCTTCGGTATATCCCTCTGCGAACAGCTGATCATAGGCGGCCAAGATGGTATTCCGTGAGACCTTGAGTTCCTGGGCGAGTGCACGGGAAGAAGGAAGCCGCCAACCGGGTGTCAGGCGCCCGCTCAGGATGGCTTCACGCATCTGGTCAAATACCTGGCGATGAAGCGGTGCGCCATCCTCACGGTTTATCGCCACGGGAAGCAACGGTGATTTGTCGGTGCGAGTTGAGCGTTTCGGCATCAAAGTGGCCCTAGAACAAATATCAATTCGGCTCTGATTATAAGACCAATTTTAAGATATGAAAATCCGACAACGAGGCGAAGGAAATAGCGATGAGTTTAAGAATCAGAAAATCATGCGAGGCCGATTTCGACCAATGGAAACCTTTGTGGGAAGGCTATGTGATGTTTTACGAGCATGCCGTTGACCCATCACAAGTCACTGAACTTTGGCAGCGATTACACCAAGACGATCCAGAGTTGTTTTGTTTGGTCGCTGTCGCTGAAAATGACCAGCTGATTGGTCTGGTGCATTTTCTGTATCATGTGAACACAACGATATTGCGTCCGAAATGCTATTTGCAGGATTTGTTTGTCGATCCAAAGGCACGTGTCGGCGGAACGGGGCGCGCTTTAATCGAGGCTGTGTACGATGCGGCCAAAAAAGCCGATGCGGTCGAGGTTTATTGGAACACCCAGGAATTCAATAGTGTGGCGCGGGTTTTGTATGACCGCGTGGGCGAGCGAACCCCATTCATCAAGTATCGCAAGGTTCTCTGAGACCCTATTATACGTTGCGCAGCAATGATTCTGCCGCATGCCGTGGAGAGGTCTTTCCCGACAAAACATCAGCCACAGCGATATCCAAGGCCTCGCCTTGCCCCAAGCGCTGACGCAGCATGTCCTCGGCCGTTTTGATGATCCGCTTTTCTAGAATTCGCTTTTTACGCACGCTCTGCTCGCCAGACTCGGACAAATGTGTCCGATGCATTTCTATTGTGTTGACGAGTTCATCAATACCCAAGTGGGTTTCGGCGCTTGTTCGTATTACAGGCACGTCCCAACCGAAGCGATCACGAACAGCGGAGCCCAATTTCAGCATCGATTTCAGATCAGCAACGGTTCGGCTGGATTCCGCTTTGTCGCATTTAGAAACCACGTGAATATCTGCGATCTCAAGCACACCCGCCTTAATAGCTTGGACATCATCGCCTAAGCCGGGGGCGGACACCACGATGACAGTTTCAGCGCTTTCAGCGATATCCACTTCGTCCTGACCAACACCCACTGTTTCGATCAAGATGATATCAAAACCAGCTGCATCCAGAATATCAGCGGTATCCAATGCTGCCCGCGCTAGGCCACCCAACGCACCGCGGGTCGCCAAGGAGCGAATAAACACACCATCATCTGTCGAGAGATCGCTCATCCGAACGCGATCCCCCAAGATCGCCCCCCCGGAATAAGGGCTGGATGGGTCAACAGCGACAATCCCGACTTTCTTACCGCGATTCCGGAGTTCCTTTGCGATGACATGGACGAGAGTGGATTTTCCTGACCCCGGAACGCCAGTAAGCCCAATGACATGGGCTTTGCCGGTGTTTTCATAGATTGCAGCCATGACATCTGAAGCATCGTCTGGTCGGCCCTCAACTTTGGACATGAGGCGTGCTATGGCGCGTGTTTCACCGTTGCATACACGCTTTACGATATCTGTCTCCGTTTCCATCGCGTCCAAATCTCCAA
>CBFHXC010000119.1:0-6564 GCA_965659695.1 Rhodospirillales bacterium | reverse complement strand
GTGGCGTCGATTTTGAGGTCCGATCGGGTGAGATCGTGACGCTGATTGGGCCCAATGGATCGGGCAAATCAACCACCGCCAAGATGGCGCTGGGGGTCATTCCCCTCAGTGAAGGACCGGCCTCGCGTCGGCGCAAATTGACGATCGGTTACGTGCCACAGAAAATTTCTATTGATTGGACACTGCCCCTGACGACGGGGCGCTTCATGCATTTGACCGGTGGGATCTCAAAATCCGACGCCTCGCACGCAATGGAATCCACTGGTGTCACCCATTTGGCCAAATCAGAGGTCCGCAATCTTTCAGGTGGCGAGTTTCAACGCGTGATGCTGGCCCGTGCTATCGCCAGAAAGCCTGACCTTTTGGTCCTCGATGAGCCCGTCCAAGGCGTTGATTTTGCTGGTGAAATCGCGCTTTATGAGCTGATCCAGCAAATCCGGGACGAACTGGACTGCGGCATCTTGTTGATTTCGCATGATTTGCACGTGGTGATGGCGGCAACCGACCGGGTGGTCTGCCTGAACGGTCACGTATGCTGCCAGGGCAGTCCCACTGACGTGGCGTCCAGTGACGAATATCGCCAGCTCTTCGGGGCCCGCGCAGCAAGCGCCTTGGCGGTCTATGAGCATAATCACGATCACACTCATTTGCCGGACGGCACCGTGCGCCATGCGGACGGCACCATCACCGACCACTGTCACCCTGACGACGGCCATCATCACACTCATGAAGATGGCAAGGATACACCGACAGTCACCAACGACGAGAATGGGCACCACCATGTTTGATGATTTCCTATTCCGCGCGCTGATCGCCGGCATTGGGGTCGCACTGGTCGCGGGCCCATTGGGGTGTTTTATCGTGTGGCGGCGCTTGGCCTATTTCGGGGATACGTTGTCCCATGCGGCGCTGCTCGGCGTCGCTTTTGCCCTGTTGTTTGACGTAAACTTGACCCTCGCCGTGTTTGTCGTCTCGGCCTGCGTCTCGTTGGCACTTTTGATGCTGCAACGCCGCGCCACGCTGTCTTCTGATTCTTTATTGGGATTACTGGCGCATTCGGCATTGGCCTTGGGTTTGGTGGTGCTGGCGTTTATGACCTGGGTCCGCGTCGACCTGATGAGTTTTCTGTTCGGTGATATTTTGGCCGTCTCGGTCATGGATATTGCCATCATTTATGCGGGAGGTGCTGTCATCCTGGGCGTGTTGGTCATGATATGGCATCCGCTGTTTGCCACCACCGTGAACCGCGAGTTGGCCGAGGCCGAGGGTATGAATTCAGCCCGCGTTAACGTCATCTTTATGCTGCTGATGGCCACCGTGATCGCGATTTCTATTAAGATCGTGGGTGTGTTGCTGATCACCGCCATGCTGATCATCCCGGCTGCCACAGCGCGACGATTTGCCAAAGGACCCGAGCAAATGGCTGTTCTCTCGGCGCTGTTTGGGGTTGTAGCTGTTGTGGGGGGCCTGGGTGGTTCGTTACAATGGGACACACCATCGGGGCCATCCATTGTGGTCGCGGCGGCGTTTCTATTTTTACTCAGCCTGACGCCGCTACTTCAGGGTTTGGCCGGCAACAAGTCGAGGCCTTCATCATGACCACGCCGCATGACACGTCCCATGACCACGCGCCCAAGTTGACCAAAAACCAAGCTTTGGTGTTTGAGGCATTGACCAACGCCGCCTGCCCGCTCAGTGCCTATTCGATTTTGGATGAGCTTCGCGAACAGGGATTTCGTGCGCCCTTGCAGGTTTATCGCGCCTTAGAAAAGTTGCTGGAATTGGAGCTCGTTCATCGACTTGAAACCCAGAATGCGTTTGTCGCCTGTACACACCACAGCTGCGATGGCGACGACCAGACGCATGAGACCGTAGCGTTTATGATTTGCGAGACATGCGGCACGGTGGCCGAGGTTGCCGATGCGTCATTGCAGCGCCAACTGCAAGGATTGGCAGGCTCAGAGAACTTCACCCTTGATCAATCGGTGGTCGAGCTGCGTGGACGATGCGCCGCGTGCCTTGGTCTTTAAAGCACGTCAATATTCCAGGGACTCAGAGTCAGCGTGAGATTCGCACGTGACAAAGGGAGTGGCGCCGGCCCAGGCACAAGCTTGGCGATGGCCCGACCATATATCGCAACACACAGGTTTCCGGTGAGTCGGCTATTGTATAAAATGCCGTCTATTTCTCGCATATTATTATAAACAAACTCAGAGAAATACTGACCGTCAGTGTGATTGGAGTACCGAATAACATCCGTTGGAACGCCGTAACGGATGGCATTTCCATTGGTAAGGTCGAGCAAATTGACATTTTCTCCGGCTGCCGTGGAAAAGTTAATTGCGGAACGTTTATCATAGTCAGCTGGATGCAAGATGCGGTCGGGGCTTAAGTCCAGACGATGCCGAATGATGGCTTCATAACAAGCTGTGGCAAGATCGACCGTCCCGTATATCAGACCAAATGCAGGGGGTGTTGGCGGTTGCGAAGATACGGGACTGAACCGGCTGGGCCCGCTGCCATACCCCAGGGGATTTGTCCGAGCGTAGTTTGATTGCATGACACGGACATAGTTCCGTATGGGCACCTAAGAACGCATTCCTGCAAACAGGCGCAACGTATCCGCGATCTCTGAGGGAGAGAGATTTAATAGATCTGAAGCATTCAAAAGTGATCCCCAAAATCGTGGCTGATTTTGGCAGTTTTCAACATTTCTAGGCATTCTGCCGTTTTACGCTCTGTGGCGGCGGTGCGAAGCTTATCCAGGGGCGTGGAATCCTCGTCACCATAAAAAATTTCCGACGATAAAAAGTACCAAGCATCCCGATGGTTACCGTCGAACTCATTAAGCAGTTCCTTGACGCCCGGAAGTACATCGCCACGGAAAAATTGCGCTTTCGGGATGCATAGCGCCTTTTTGAATGTCGTAAATCCAATCAAGTCATTTGCATTCACGCGTCGCGTGATGGTTGATTTGTTAACACCCAAATATTCACCAGCCTCTTTGGCAGAGTAAAAGTCACGGGTGGGAAATTCTTGATGTTCCTGGGGGCGCTGCGGTGCCGCGGCAGTCTCAACGGATGTCAGAGACGATAGATCTTGCCCCTCTAATCCTTTTTCATCTTCGATTCCGAGTGAAATATTTCCATCATCGCCCAGATTTACATCCAGGATCAAATTGCGGCCCGCGCCGGACGGTGAACTTTCACGGTCTGCCCTCTGCCCTGCGTGTTCAAATATATCAAAAGAACCGGCAACCCGGTCACCTGAGGAGATGCGCACACGGCTGACCCGCTCAGCAATCAAATCTACAACGCGGGGTGATACATTGCGAGAACCAATCGATTGATCGGCCTCCGAGTATGAAAACAACTCCTGCGCGGGGGTGTTGACGGTTAGGTACTTTTTCATGTCTGTCATTTTCTTCCATTGCCTGAGCAACATTACCACATCAACTTTTTTGATGCAAATGATGCAAGTGATGCATTCGGCGCACGGAAATTCAGACGTTTTGAGCGCGCAGCCCACCCGAAAGGTCTTGCGTCCGCAGTCGTCAGATCGTCATTTCGATGGTTTGCATGATCCGGTCGGTTTCCGCGAGAATTTTAATGATCCGCTGGTAATGCTTGACGTCGTCAAAGCTGAGTTCTCGGCCCTTGCGGTCTTTCAGCCATTTTGCGTGGGCTGGTATGAGCAGGATTCTGTCCGCCCAGATGCAGGACGCAAATGTAACACCTTCGTGAAGATACAAAGGCGGCCATTGATTATATCGATCAATCGACCAAAATAGGGGTATCACGTCGCGCAGACGCGATGCCGTCGAGAATCGTTACAATCTTTTCTGCGCTGATAAGGCACCTGCTATTCTATGAACGAAACGCGATCCTTCGAGTCGGCGACCCATAGCGAAGATTTAACTGCCCGTTTTCAAAACTTACGGCAACGCTCCAGACATCTCGTCGAGACACTTTCAGATGCCGACGCCACCGTCCAATCCATGCCCGATGCCAGCCCGGCAAAATGGCACTTGGCGCATACCACATGGTTTTTCGAAGAATTCATCGTCGCACCAGTATTGGGTGAACAGGCGCGCTTTGATGATCGGTTTCAATATCTGTTCAATTCGTATTACGAAGCCATTGGCCCGCGCCACGCGCGGCCGATGCGCGGCATGTTAACCCGCCCGACGCTGGACCATGTTTTAGAATACCGTGCCCATGTTGAGGGCCATGTCGAGAAAATCTTGGAAACTGGCAACCATGATATTGGTGCATTGATGGCGTTAGGCATTGCGCACGAGGAACAACACCAAGAACTCCTGCTGACCGATATTTTGCACCTGTTCGCGCAAAACCCAATCAAGCCCGCGTTCCGGCCATCGGAACCACTTGCCCACCGGGCGAGCGATGAGAGCATTCGTTGGGTCGAATTTAATGGCGGCGTCGTGAACATCGGTGTCGACACATCATCGGATGATGCCTTTGCTTTTGATTGCGAAGGACCCATCCACGAGGTTCTGTTGCGCCCCTATGCGATTGCCAATCGCGCCGTCACCAATCGGGAGTGGATTGAATTTATCGAGGACGGCGGCTATCGCAATCCGCGCTGGTGGCTATCGGATGGTTATGCCAACTGCCAAGAAAATGACTGGGAGGCGCCATTGTATTGGGAGCACCGCGACGACGCATGGTGGACCATGACATTGCGGGGCTTCCAACCTGTCGATCTGAATGCACCTGTTTGCCATGTCAGTTATTACGAGGCCGATGCCTTTGCATCCTGGGCAGGGAGCCGCTTGCCAACGGAATTTGAGTGGGAACATACCGCGCGTACTGAAAAAACCGATGGCAATAACACTGAAAATAATGCTGGCACGGGACGGTTACGCCCGGCCCCGCAAACCCCATCAAGCGACGATGCCACATTGATCGGATTGTTTGGGGACGTGTGGGAATGGACGGCGAGTGCATTTTTACCGTACCCCGGATTCGAGCCGAGTGAAGGAGCCGTCGGCGAATATAACGGCAAATTCATGAGCGGACAAATGGTGCTACGCGGGGCATCCTGCGCGACGGCACCAAAACACGCGCGCGCGACCTACCGCAATTTCTTCCCCCCTGACAAACGCTGGCAGTTTTCTGGACTTCGATTAGCAAAAGATATTTCATGACCATCGATACAACGATCAACCAAGCGTTGCTGGACGATGTCCGCAGCGGGCTTTCGCTTCCCCAAAAATCATTGCCGTGCATCTGGTTTTACGACGACCGGGGATCTGAATTGTTTCAGCAAATCACGCATTTGCCGGAATACTATTTAACCCGGACCGAACAGGCGATCTTGGATCAACACATTCAAGGCCTCACCCAATTGCTAGGGCCGGGTGCAGTTATTGTCGAATATGGTGCGGGCGCATCCATCAAAACCCGCACGTTGTTATCGGCTCTGAACGCGCCAACATCGTATTGGCCCGTGGACATATCGGCAGATTTTGTCCGCGACTCGGCAGATAAGATCGCCAAGCTTTATCCTGACCTGACGGTCAAGCCATGGGTCGGTGACTTCATGTCGGGCGGACCCGACCGAACACAATTTCCGGATGCGCAAACCGTGCTTGGTTTTTTTCCAGGGTCCACCATCGGGAATTTATCGGACACGGATATTTCGGCCTTTCTGAAAACAGTCCGCAAGCAACTAGGCGACGGTGCCAGATTTCTGATCGGGGCAGACCTTAAAAAAGAACCGTCAATCCTGGTTGATGCCTACGATGACGCGGCCGGTGTCACCGCAGATTTCAACATGAATGTGTTGGTCCGGATCAATGATGAATTGGGGGCCAATTTCGATTTAGAAAAATTCCGCCACGAAGCCCGCTGGAACGAAAGCGCCTCGCAGATCGAAATGCATTTGGTCAGTCAGTGCGCGCAAACCGTGACGGTTCATGATGAACGGTTTTCGTTTCAAAAGGACGAGACCATTCACACGGAGAACTCCAGAAAATTCTCTGTCGAGGCACTGAGCGAATTATCCGCACCCGCGGGCTGGGCGTTGGAAGAGCTCTGGACTGATCCCGACAACCTCTATGGCATGTTGCTGATGAAAGCCGCATAGGGGTTTTTGCGTAGACGCGTTTTGCCATCCGTGTGAGGATTGCGCCGACTGTTGATTTTGTCAGCGGCGATTTAAATGGCAGGGCGACATGGACGATAACAACAACACACAGAATGAAGACACAGACGTGGCGTCTTTTCTGAACACGTCTTTAAGTGAGTCTCAGTCGACTGTTCGCGCTTATGATACCAAGGCGCAGATCGTGGGAATTGGATATATCTTTGCGCTTGGGATTGTTTTTCAGTTCGCGAATAAGCTGGATCCGAATGCGTCGCTATCAACGGATCAAGTCATTTTGGCGTGGACGTTTATCATTGTGCCCATCATTTTATTTGGTGCCGTACTCTATCCAACGCGCAAGATCGTGCCTTCATTGTGTCCTGCCCCCCTATAACTGAGCCACGTATGTTATGAAAAACTCAGTTGCAAGGAGATGGTGTGATGACACGGAAG
>CBFHXC010000118.1:0-6626 GCA_965659695.1 Rhodospirillales bacterium | reverse complement strand
TCGTCTCATGATCTGAAATCTCCTATATTGAGTTCCAAATCATTGAATCACTCAATGGTTAATGAGTTCTGACCCTAGTAACATCCTTTTAAAAATGATAAGTTCGAGTTTAGCGCACTTCCCTCTTGATGCACGAGCTATCTATCGGAGATGATAGCCCATGCTTAGAAATCTTCTCGTACCCGTTTTGATCGTCGTTGGCGCACTCTTGGTTTTCTCAGTCTTACTGAAAGAAACAGATGCACCCAAGGGCACATTTGACCTAACCAACGCACACCTGACGTGGCTTATGGATCGCACCGATCTGACAATTCTATTGGAAGAAAACGGTCCCCGCGATGTACCAGATGGCGTTACTGCGTGTTACGCATCCAGAACCGTTGATTTTAAAAAAGCGGGTAGCGCAACCATCGAACAGACCTGCACAGATGAGGAACAGCGCCAGTTTACCGACTCCGGTGAGGCAACATGGTCTGTCGATGATGATACTTTATGCCTGGATATGCGCCCCTTGGACCGTGATCCGGGATGCTGGGCAATCACCTATCGCGACGGCACATTAGAATTCAAAAATGAAGCCAAGACGATTCGCTGGTTTGGTCGCGTCTTTTCCTCAGATACCGATTCCTTGGAACACCTAGTCAACAGCATGACGCAGAACTAAGAACCGGGCTCTAAGAACCCCAGCCTGAAATCCCACATAGGGACGCCAAAAATTCCATATCCAGGAATTGCAATTGCATCGCCGACAGATAAGCGGGCAGTGCCAACAGCATCATGGCCATCAATATTATCATCGGCGCATGGGACCTGAAAAATCCCACAACACCTGCGCCATTTTGTTGATCGATATGGTTTTCGACGTGTTCCATAAGCTGAGTATAGCAAATGGCATAGCAATTTCCACGCCAATGGATTTGGCTTATGATCACAGTTGTTTCGATTTTTAAGAAAATCTGTGAGGTGTGATGCCGGTCACTGAAACCGGTGACTTTCGCGGCTACGTTAGAGATGCTTCTAGTCTCTCCCCGAGACTAAAACTCTCCCTGTAAAAACTCGCCGGGCCACATGGCCCGGCTTTCTTTTTGCCCATGACGCAGAATGGCAAAGGCTGTGAATTTTAGTTTTGGAAAAGAGAGGCGTTAACTGCGTCGGTCTGCCAAGATCATATCAGAGGCTTTTTCACCGATCATGATGGTCGGCGCGTTGGTATTACCAGAAACTATATTCGGCATAATCGACGCATCCGCGACGCGCAGATTTTTGACTCCGTGTACACGCAAGCGCTCATCGACCACTGCCGCAGGATCATTGCCCATCTTACAGGTGCTGGTCGGGTGATAGATGGTCTGTGCGATATTGCGGGCGCAATCTAACAATTGTTCGTCAGTATCGACCTGTGGTCCTGGCAAGAATTCTTTGATGACAAAGTCTTTGAGCGGATTCGTTGAAAACAGTTTGCGAGACACCTTCATCGACTCAATCGCCGTTTGCTGATCCACGCTGGCGGACAGATAATTCGGCTCTATTGAGGGATAAACGGATGGGTCAGGTGACTTGATTGCAATGCGGCCACGGCTTTCCGGGCGTAGCTGACAGACCGAGGATGTCACCCCGGAAAACGGATGCATTTCCAGTCCAGGCTTATCCGCGCTGAGG
Source organism: Rhodospirillales bacterium (assembly GCA_965659695.1). Lineage (GTDB taxonomy): Bacteria > Pseudomonadota > Alphaproteobacteria > Rhodospirillales > Casp-alpha2 > UBA4479. The sequence continues at coordinate 4,967 of CBFHXC010000118.1, read as the reverse complement.
GGCTGAAAATGGAACTGAATATCAGGCGTTTCCATATTCGGCTGGGTTTTGGTGAAGATGCAGACCTGGCTGGCCCCCATGGTCATAGGGCCTTTGCGCTGGAATACGTACTGCATACCAATCATCACACGTGGGATCAGTTTGTTGATCTCTTCGTTCAACGTCGGCACGTTGACCTCATAGACCATCCTGATTTGCAGGTGATCTTGAAGGTTTTCGCCAACGCCTGGTAATTCTTTGACAACATCAATGCCGTTTTCTTTCAATAAATCACCAGGACCGATTCCTGAAAGTTGCAACATCTGCGGCGAGCCAATTGCCCCCCCGCTGAGGATCACCTCTCCACCCTCGCGCAAGCGCGCTTCTTCGCGCTGACCGTTGCGCTCATAGGCAAACCCGGTAACCATCGTGCTATCGGGTTTATCGAACAGAACGTTCAGTCCGAGCGCGTTCGTCACAATATCCAGATTGGTTCGATGCTTGATTGGTTTCAAATACCCCACAGCGGTCGACCAACGCCGACCCCGGTATGCCGTTTGTTGGAAATACCCGGCCCCCTCTTGGGCGGCACCATTGAAGTCGTCATTGCGTGGAATACCATTTGCCACGGCGGCCTCAATCAGTGCCTCGCAGACGTCGCGCTTGGCGCGCATATCCGATACTTTGATCGGACCATCTTTGCCGTGGTGGTCATTCTCACCACGCTCTTGGTCTTCGGCGCGTTTAAAATATGGCAACACATCAGAAAATGACCAACCGGCATTGCCCAATTGACGCCAGTGTTCGTAATCCTCGGCCTGGCCGCGAATATACAAAAGCCCGTTAATTGAACTGGATCCACCCAGCACCTTACCACGCGGCCAATCAATGCTGCGCCCTGCCAATCCAGGGTCAGGGTCGGTCTTGTAGCACCAATCAGTCTTTGGATTATGGAGCGTTTTGAAATACCCTACGGGGACATGAATCCAGGGGTTGGTGTCCTTGCCACCAGCTTCAAGTAAAAGCACACGAATGGACGGATCAGCGCTTAACCGATTGGCCAAAACGCATCCGGCGGATCCCGCGCCCACCACGATATAATCGTATTCTACCCCCTCAGAACTCATTTCGAACGGTACCGAATTTGATTTGAAGTTGCAACAATGAAACAATTAGTATCATAAATGATACTCAAGCGCGATTTTCAGGAGTGACACGTGGACGATCAATCTGGCAGATCTAGATCAATTCGGGTACTCGAAGTGCTGGAAGTCGTCGGCAAACTAGGTCAACCGGCCACCGCTGTCGATATCGAGAACCTATCTGGTTTGCCAAAGGCGACGGTGCATAGACTATGCAATCTGCTGATAGAAGAAGGATATCTCCGACGCGACATAACTGGTCGTGGCTACGAACTCGGTGAACGTTTTTCCAAATTGGCCGTGCAGGCTGTATCAAACCAGGGTCAACGCAGTGAACGCCACGCCATCCTGGAAAGCGTGGTGCGCGACATCGGCGAAACTTGCAATATCACAGTGCCGTCCGCCACATCGATGCTTTACCTAGACCGGGTCGAATCTGAATGGCCTTTGCGCATACAATTACCGCCGGGTTCAAACGTGCCGCTCCATTGTACTGCCAGCGGAAAGTTATTCTTGGCTAGTCTTCCTCGCACGCGACGCGACAGATTGATTGAAAAACTACCGTTGGAAAAGAAATCAACGAATACGATCACCGACCCTGCCGAGTTGGCATCTGAGTTGGACAAAATAGCCGCCAGCGGCATCGGCACCGATAACGAAGAATTCATTCAAGGTCTGGTCGCCGTCGCCGTACCAGTCCGCACCCAAAATGGACGGTTGGTAGCAACCCTTGCAACCCACGGACCAGTCATTCGCATGCCTTTTGAACTCGCTCTTGGTCATGTCGAACGCCTGCGCGTGGCTGCCGATGAGTTGGCCAAAGGTCTAGAATGAATGCGTCACTAGCACCCGGCATTATGAAGTCGTTGCACGACGCGGGATTGATCGCGGATGGGAGCGATATCGACGCGTGCCCACTCAGCGGCGGGGTGAGTTCTGATATCTGGCGCCTAGAAGGTATCGACGGCCCGATTTGTCTGAAACGCGCCCTGACTAAACTCAAAGTTAAAGATGATTGGTTCGCTCCGATCACCAGAAACGCATCAGAAGTCGCATGGCTGCAAACCATCGCAGCGTTGTTGCCCGAAAACGTGCCAGAAGTCCTGCACCACGACGAAGAGCAAGGGTTCTTCGTGATGCGATTTTATGACCCCAAACATTACAAAAATTGGAAGCAAGAGCTTCTGGCTGGGCGCGCCGATATCGAATTTGCCGAACAGGTGGGCCGGTGCATGGGGATAATCCATGGCAGGACTATTAGCGATGCCGACACGGCCCATACTTTTGCCAACGATGGCACGTTCTTTGATATTCGCTTAGAACCCTATTTGCTGGCAACGGCGGCACGCCACGCCGATGTGTCAGCGCGACTGGTCGCACTGGCAGACATCACAGCCGCTACAAAGGTTGCACTTGTGCACGGTGACATCAGCCCAAAGAACATTCTGAGTGGCCCCGGCGGTCCGATGTTCATCGATGCCGAATGCGCGTGGTTTGGAGACCCGGCATTCGACATGGCTTTTTGCCTCAACCACCTATTGTTGAAGTGCGTTCACGCACCTTCGGCGTGTCCGGGCTTCAAACAGTCCTTCGATATGCTTTGTCATGGATACGCAGCCGAAATCCCATCGCGGCACTTGGGTGATATCATGCAGCGCACGGCACATTTGTTGCCAGGATTGATGCTGGCACGGATCGATGGCAAATCCCCGGTCGAATATATAACGGATTCAGCACACAAAGATGTCGTTCGCCGGTTCGCCAAAAAATTTCTGCTGTCCCCTGTGGATCATCCACTTGAAGTTTGCGCCGAATGGCATAGGACTACGCCCTCACTTCCCTCGTCGTCCCTTTAACAAACCGGAAGCATCATGGCGAAAACAACGATCTCTGAAATCCATGGCCGCAGGGTCTGGGACTCCCGTGGACGCCCTACGGTCGAAGTCGACATCACGCTAGAAGGCGGTGCGGTTGGACGCGCCATTGCCCCCGCAGGCGCATCGCGCGGTAGATATGAAGCAATTGATCTTCGCGATGGCGGCAAAGCTTTTGGCGGTTGGGATGTGCAGCGAGCACTCGACGCGGTCAGGATCGAAATCGCCGAAGCATTGATCGGCCAAGATGCGCGGGATCAAGAGCACATCGACGAAATGATGATTGCCCTGGATGGCACCGACAACAAAAGACGCTTGGGCGGCAATGCGACCGTCGCCACCAGCATGGCGGTTGCACACGCTGCTGCCCAGCAAGAGGGTCAGCCATTGTGGGCCATGCTACGCGCGCAATCGAACACCCAGGGCGACATCACCCTACCCCTACCAGAAATTCAGATTTTCGGCGGCGGGGCACATGCGTCGCGCCGCGTCGATGTTCAAGATTTTATGATCATCGCCAACGGCGCTAGCAGTTACCGCGAAGCCTTGGACTGGACGGCCGAAGTGTATCGCCACGCCGGCATCTTGATGGAAGATGCGGGCAAACTGGCGGGTGTCGCCGACGAAGGAGGATATTGGCCCGATTTTGATGGCAACGAAGACGCGCTGGAAATGTTGGTGCGCGCCATCGAAGCCGCTGGATACAAACCCGGGGTGGATGTGTCGATCTCGCTCGATATCGCGGCATCAGAATTTCGCAAAGACGGTGCCTATGTTCTGGCAAAGGACGACACGACGCTGAGAAGCGAAGAAATGTGCGCGCTGCTGATCGACTGGATGGAACGCTATCCCATCATTTCAATCGAAGACCCACTGGGCGAAGACGACATCGATGGCTTGACGAAATTCTTCTGGGCAACCGGTGAAAATGCGCAGGTGGTCGGTGATGATCTGTTGGTCACAAACGCAGATCGGGTTCGCATGGCCGCCAAAGACAAGCTGTGCAACACCCTACTGGTGAAACCCAATCAGGCGGGCACATTGACCGAAGCCAAGGCAGCGTTTGATGCCGCCACCCAAGCAGGCTTTGGGCAAATTGTCTCAGCCCGGTCCGGCGAAACAGAAGACGTGACTATTGTTCATCTTGCGGTCGGTTGGGGCGCACCTCAGTTAAAAGTCGGATCATTCACCCGTTCGGAGCGAATGGCGAAATGGAACGAAGGTCTCAGGATTGCCGATGCGATTGATGCACCTGATGGGCCATTGGCATCGCGCTCGGCATTTCCCTGGCGTTAGTCGCCCCCCGGATCACTCCGACGTACCGGACTGTCCGCGCAACCGATCAACAAAGACATCAATCAAGCGCCGTAATACTTTGTCGGACTCGCTCAATTTCGCTAAACGTTGATCCAAATCGTCGCGCATCATCACCGTTAACTGGGTGTCGCCGACGGCACGCGCCGATGCCATGCGTGGCTGGTTATCAATCAACGCCATCTCGCCGATGATGTCGCCCCGCTTTAGGGTCGCAAGAACGACTTCATCTTTTCCAGACCCCAGAAACACCTCAATGGCACCATCCAAAATCAGATATGCTTCTTCGCCATCATCCCCTTCATGAAACAAGACGTCGCCCTGCTCTGCGCTTCGCCGCATGATCCCTTTTCTTGGCGGCGGCACCGGCTTTTTGCTCTCGCTGGTTTCAGAGCTGGTCGCATCAGGCTTTTCTTCAGGGACATCCGTTTCGTTGTCTGGGACGGCTGGCGCGGGTCGGCTTGGTGCTGGGCCCGGCGTCGCCAATTGATCGAACGTCTTGGTGAATAAATCCCGCCTGTCCTGCCCCCCTATAACTGAGCCACGTATGTTATGAAAAACTCAGTTGCAAGGAGATGGTTTGATGACACGGAAGCGGTTTTCAGAAGAAGATATCTTGAACATTTTGCGCCAGGTTGAGATGGATCTTGCTGGTGGA
>CBFHXC010000117.1:0-6637 GCA_965659695.1 Rhodospirillales bacterium | reverse complement strand
AACGCCAATAATTTTCTCGCCGCTCTATGCCTCGCCGCTCTCATCTGTTATTGGATTTGAATGAGTCTGGACCCTAGCCTTCTGCGGAAATACGTTTGTAAAAGTCCGGGTCGAGAAGAACATTCTCTGCGAGGGTACGCATACGGCTCACATATCCCTCTTGCACCACTTTGTAATGCGGCATTGGTGCTACAGAGTTGCCACGTCCGGAGACAATCCAAACCGTTTTTGGGTCGTCGGACTTTACGAATCGATCCCCGACTTCGATTTTGTTTTTGTTTTTTCTTAGCAAGGGTCCAGGCTCCGTTAGATTCACCACCATCTGCGTTACCGATACGACTAAGCGATGGCATATTCAAGACTTGAAATTGTATATTTTTGATCACGTTTTCTTGGATCGGGTTGTCCTGCTCCGTGTTGGCTTTTTTGCTGTTTTTGCAGCCTTTGTTGCAGCCGTTTTAGCGGCCGGTTTTGCCTTTTTATCAGCTTCAGGACGTTTAATCAGGCCATTGGCCTCCATCTGGGTCACGACGCTTTGCATTTGCGCGTAAAGGTGCAGAAAACCACGCACTGATAAGGCCAAATGGCCTGCTACAACCGCCTCGGTCTCGGCATTGTCTTCTGCGGAGCGCTCACTGGTCAGTGTGATTCGCGCAACATTTCCGCGCAGTGCGACGGCACTCGCACGGTCGGCGTAGATTTCAGGTGCGATAGGGTTCGCCATAGGGGCCTTAGGTCTCTTAGCCATGTCTCTCTCCTCAATCCTGCTCATGATTATGCATAGAACTTAGCAGTGAACCATCGGCAATAACGATCAATTCAATTTTTGCCATATTTCGAGAGAGCAGTGCGGGACATGCTGATGCCATAACCGTATACTCAAACCAATGTCGCAAACTCCTTCTAACACTCAAACCTTACCATTCGATGACGCCCCGGCATTGATCGTTGGGACACGTTCTTCAGTGTTGTTGAGCCGTGATGGCGAGGTACGTGAGCTTTCCCATCGTGAACTCAGCCGCGAGCTGTCTGATGGCCTTCATCCATTGGTGTGTCACCGGCGGGCATCTGGGGCGACGGCCCGTTTAGGCGACTTTAGGGCTTTTGACCTACTGGAATTGTTCGCTTTCGTTCGTCCGGCGCAATTTTGCCTGCCGACTCCACGTGGTTTAGCGGCGGCCTTGGATATCGCTATACCAGAAAATTCAGCGCAAATGGCGCAGATGCTCTTTCATGCTGCGGAAGTTTTGCTGGAAGAGGTGCAAAACAAGCCCATCGAAGTGACAAACATTGCTTGGTCGATGGCACGGGCAGGATGGGTATGGGGGCCTTTGATCATCGGCGCGATGGGTGGGAGCGAAGCCCCTCACACATCAGCGTTAACAGGAGCTGCCCAGGTCTGGCGACGATTGCCGGACTGGGAAGACCAGCCACGAGAGACTCCGCCGAGTAATCTGAGTGTCCCGCCAGCCGAGGCTCTAACACGTCTGGGCATGTTATTGGGGCGGACATCCGAGCGCCGACCACAACAACAACGTTATGCCGAGAGTTTGAGCTATGCGTTTCAGCCCCGAGAGAACGAGGACGAACCAAAAGTCGTCATTGCCGAGGCAGGAACGGGTGTTGGCAAGACCTTGGGCTATGTGGCCTCGGCCAGCCTATGGGCAGAGCGTAACGAGGCACCCGTATGGATATCGACTTTTACACGGAATTTACAGCGCCAATTAGATACGGAACTCGACCGACTATATCCAGATCGGGAAATGAAGCGAGAGCGTATCGTTGTTCGCAAGGGTCGTGAAAATTATCTGTGTTTGCTGAACTATGAAGAAGCACTGGCGCGATCCCGAATGGCAAATGGTCCGGATGTTATCGCATTAGGACTGGTTGCCCGTTGGATTATGGAAACACGAGACGGCGACATGATCGGCGGAGATTTTCCGGCGTGGTTGATCCATCTTTTTGGACGCGATACCACCACAGACCTCACGGACACGCGGGGCGAATGCATTTACTCAGCCTGTCCGCAATATTCAAAATGCTTCATCGAACATAGTGTGCGCCGTGCGCGCCGTGCGGAACTCGTGGTTGCCAATCACGCGTTGGTGCTTATTCAGGCAGCACTGTCGGGTGACCTAGAAAACAGGCCTTTGCGTTATGTTTTTGACGAAGCCCATCACCTGTTTGGCGCCGCTGACAGTGCTTTTTCGGCTCATTTATCTGGGATGGAAGCATCCGATCTCAGGCGTTGGCTTGTGGGCGCAGAAGGCGGAAGCCGATCCCGATCACGCGGCCTTAAGACTCGAGTTGAAGAATTAATTGCTGGCGAAATACAGGCGGAAAAGGCGCTGGATGATGCTTTGCGTGCCGCGCGGGCCTTGCCAGGACCGGGATGGCATCAGCGCATTACTGATGGCCGCGCCGAAGGCCCCGCCGAGGCATTCCTGAGTATGGTTCGGTCACAGGTCTATGCCCGAAGTGCTGATTCTGATGGGCCCTATGCGTTGGAAGCTGAACCCAAACCCTTGATTGATGGACTAGGCGAAGCTGCGTTAACCCTTGAACACGCGCTTGCGGAACTTTCCAAGCCGATTGCCCTTTTGATGGCATCATTACACAAAATGCTGGTCGATGAGGCCGAGGTCTTGGAGACAGCGACACGGGTTAAGATAGAGGCCGTCGTTGCATCTTTGGAGCGCCGGGCGCTAAACCAACTGACCAATTGGCGCGCAATGTTGGGGGCGCTGAACGCAGATACTCCGGATGATTTTGTCGATTGGTTCGGTGTCGAGCGTATTTCCGGGCGTGATTTTAATGTTGGGTTTCATCGCCACTGGGTGGACCCGACGAAACCGTTAGCCGAAGAGGTATTTAAGCCCGCGCACGGTGTTGCCATCACATCGGCCACGCTGACGGATCGGACAGGTGATCCAGATTTCGACTGGCAGATGGCAGAAGCCAGAACCGGCACCGGGCATTTGCCTGTGCGGCCCAAGCAAACGGCAGAAGCGTCACCATTTGACTATGAAAAGCAGTTGCAAATTTTGGTCGTTGGCGATGTTCAAAAAGGCGATATGGATCAAGCGGCCTCGGCCTATCGCGAACTGTTTAAGGCGGCTGGGGGCGGTGGCCTCGGATTGTTTACCGCGATTTCCAGATTGCGCGCGGTTGAGAGCCGTATTCGCGAGCCATTGGAAAATATGGGTATTCCCTTGTTGGCCCAGCACGTCGATCCATTGGATACAGGGACGCTGGTCGATATTTTCAGATCCGAGGAAAAAGCCTGTTTGTTGGGAACAGATGCCGTCCGCGACGGTGTCGATGTGCCTGGAAAATCGCTTCGGCTTATCGTCTTTGATCGGGTGCCATGGCCACGCCCAGACCTACTGCACAAAGCACGGCGCAAAGCCTTTGGTGGAAAGACCTATGATGAAATGTTGACCCGGCTGAGATTGTCCCAGGCTGTGGGACGATTGATTAGGCGTTCATCGGATACAGGTGTTTTTGTGATGCTGGATCGGGCCATGCCGTCCAGGTTAGAAAGCGCGTTCCCCAGCAATGCAAAGATTGATCGGGTGGGACTTAAGGACGCGATTGCGATAACGCGTTCATTCTTGAGCCAAGATGATCAGTGATGGCCGGGCGCGACGATGCGCGCGAATAAGCCGATCGCAAACATACCGACCGACATCCACAACAATAACGGATCATAAACGGGAACGTCTGCGAGTGGCGCGGCAAGGCCCTTGAGGGCGCAAACATCTGTCGTCCAGTAAAAGCAGTCGCGCGCGATTTGGAAGTCCTGTCCCAAGATGTCGTAGAAGAACGTAATCCACCAGACGGTTGCGCCAATAAAGCCAATACTGGCGATGATAATGAATGTGCCGCCCAGTTTAGAAATCATGGCATTCCCTGCTGCATTAAAGGTGAAAGGAACAGCACTGATAAAGTCAGGACGGCTGCGATGGTCGAGAGCAATATCGACGCCGACGTGTGCTGAACATAAATGTTATAATTCTGCGCAACAACAAAGCAAAGTGCACCTGCTGGTAACGCTGCCATTAGCATTCCAACTGCCTGCCAAAGTGGTTCAACATCGAATACAAATATGAACAATGCCCATGTTATCAATGGGTGGATGAATAGCTTTATGAAACTGACGGAACTGGTTTCAGCAAATCCGTGAAATAGAGGCTTGCCGACCATAAACAGGCCAATCGCGAACAAGGCGCTCGGCCCCGCTGCCGCAGACAGGATCGAGGCAAAATTCGCAACAGGCGTAGGGAGGTGAAACCCAATCAGTGACCACAAAATTCCTGCAAAAGACGATACAATCAGCGGATTCTTGGCCAGAGATTTAATCACTTCAATGGCAGCTTTCATGCTTCGTTCGCCACGAAGGTCTGCTTCAATCAGAACCGCGTAGATTGGGATCATGATGGCCGCTTGGAAAACTGTAGCGACAATTGCGGGCAGGGCACCGGCTTCGCCAAAGGCAATGATCGACAGTGGAATCCCCATGTACCCGGTGTTACCAAAGATCGCGACCATCCCATACATCGATTGCTCGGCTAATCTGATTTTGAATACAAAGCGCGCGAATATAATCGCGAAAATTGTTGTGATGATGCTGCCGCCCGCAAATGCGCCCAGGTATGGCAAATTGAAAATCTCGACGGGGTTCACGCGCGCCATCAAATAGAACAGTAAAACGGGTAACGCGACAAAATATACGAACTTGTTGATGGCCTCGGAACTTGCTGGGCCCAAGACGCCAAGGTGCCCACACGCATATCCGGTCAGTATGATCGCAAACACAGGCAAGACGACGTTGAAAATAGGTTCCATAAAAGGTCTTTGAGGCAGATGTGTTGAACGCGGCGGTGCTGGTATCTACTCTCTCGCAGAATTAAGACGCAAGCGAAGAGTGCAAAATAAAAGGATTTTAGGTCATGACAGACATCCAAGGCGTACAAATTGGTCTTATTGGGCTGGGTTATATGGGGAAGCCCATGGCCCGGAGTCTGGCCGCTGCCGGTGCGATAATGACCGTTCATAATCGGTCGCGTGCCAGTGTAGATGAATTGGTGGCGGAGGGTATGGCACCTGCATCGTCCCCCAAAGACGTCGCCGAAGCATCGGATATCATTATCACCATGCTGACGGATACTGCCGCCGTCAAAGCCGTGATGACAGGGCCAGAAGGCGTGATGGCGGGGCTTGCGGCTGGGAAACTGGTGATCGATATGGGGACAACCAAAGTTCCTGATACCCGTGCGCTGGCAGAGTTGGCGGCAGAAAAAGGCGCGATGTATGTCGATGCGCCTGTCTCGGGCGGGACAATCGGCGCTGAGAATGGAACCCTAACGATCATGGCAGGTGGCGCTGAAGATGCCTTTGCACGCGCGCAGCCTGTGCTGGCCGTTTTAGGGGAGCGCATCACCCACGTCGGGCCCGTCGGCACGGGACAAGTCGCGAAGGCCGCCAATCAAGTCATTGTCGGCCTGAACATCGGCGCGGTTGCGGAGGCTTTGGCACTGGCACGACGCGCGGGCGCTGACCCCGCCAAAGTCAGAGAAGCACTGAGCGGTGGATTTGCCGATAGCCGGATTTTAGAGGTTCACGGTCAACGCATGATCGATGGTGCATTCGCACCGGGTGCGAAATCTACCATTCAACGCAAAGATATGGATCAAGCGTTGGAGCTTGCAGAACAGCTTGGATTAGAGATGCCAGCAACGTCCCTCAGCCGCGACCTTTACGACAAATTGATCGGGGCAGGCGATGGTGATCTCGACCATTCCGCGTTGATCAAGGCGATTGATTCAAGAGATTAGATCGGAGTGAGTGGCAGGACAATTTCTGCTCCTGAGGTTTTTGCATATACACACTAAAAATTTTTATTATTATAAATAAATAAACCTCAGGAACGGTTGATTAGTCAAAGCTAGAGGAGGTGACTGCTAGTGGCGGAGCAGGAAGCAACCCCAGCGGGTGGTCCAGCAGAAAATAAGCCTACTTTGGCGAAAAAGGCGTTTGGTCGCATTGGGTCAATTTTATCCTTATTTGGAGGAGCGATAATCGTACTCGCCTTAATCATCGTGGTCTTGCATTGGGGCTTTGGACCCGATGCTCAAGATTTTCGCCTGAAGTTACCTGAGAAAATTGAGAAATTCATTGATGTCCCAGCAGGAGACGAAGGTGGATACATATCTCTAACACTAACTGTCTCCAATGAGGCATTCGAGCCAGTCCAAGTTGTTCCAGAATGGCTCCGATGGCTTTACGATATTGAAGTGTATTATTCTGTGCGATTGGGCCTTCAGGACGGTTCGAAATCCCTTGGAAGCTGTTTCAGTGTAAAAGAAGAGTGGCAGTTGGACAGTGTAAACTGGAGATTTAGCGCCGATGGAAACCTGATGGCTTTCGATGATCGGTCCAAGTCACGTCGGGTCGTGAAATGTAAAACCCCAGCTATTATCACGCCAAATACCAATGCGAACTATGATGTATGGGTAGGAACGAAAGTGAGAGTGTCTAGCAAACCATTACAACTGCTTGCCTCGACAAACGATGAAGCTGCCAAGGTGGCCAATGCTGCGGAGGATCTAATTCAGGTGGAGCCTGACCTAGGGTC
>CBFHXC010000116.1:0-6662 GCA_965659695.1 Rhodospirillales bacterium | reverse complement strand
GCTGAAAGACGCCAACTTGGCGCGGCTGAATGCGCTTTAATAACCAACTTAACGTCATTCCGGCGAAGGCCGGAATCAACTCTCAAATATTTGACCCCGGCCTTCGCCGGGGTGACGATGATAATAAAGCCTAGTCAAATTTGGCGCGGCTGAATGAGCTTTAGCCCTTGAGAAGATCTCTCCAGAGCTTGCGATACGCATCTTCTAACAATTTCTCTGCTTTGGTTTTGTTTGGAAAAATCGTGCCTCCCGGTGCCAAGCCGATACGCTCGCGGTTTTGCCCTGTGAAGATTTTATCCGAGAGCGTTTGGCTACCTCGGCTCTCGGTCAAGCGTAATGAGAATTTGGTCGAGACATCCATGATGTCACCCAACAGAAGCACTTTGTTGGCTCTTCCCGATTGCGTCAGTGTCAGTCGTGCATCCACCTGCACATCCGAATTGGGTGAGATGTGATAATAGAGGCTCAAGACTCGCCTTAATTCCTCGGTCATGTCTTTGGACAAATAGTAGCTCGCGTTGTGATAGGTGACTTGCTGCTTGCCCAAATTGTTCCTGGATGTGCGTTCCGTTCTCGTACTCCACAGCAGTTGATTTTCCCGTGGCGCGTCGTGGATGAAGATGCCCGAGACCCAGGTTTTCTCGCGCTCTGACATGTGCACGGCTAACTCTGTGCCCAGCGATGGCAGTGTCAGGATGTGCGTTCCGGCCCCCGTCTGCGGATTGCTGCCGAGCACGGGTTCAGCCTCTGGCTTTGGCGCACAGCCCGCAACGCCGATTGTGGCGACCAGAAGCATCGTTCTTAAGTAGGCAAATTGAATTTTAAGAGGCGCGAGCAAATCTTGCATTCCATTCGAATCAAATGATGTTTGAGTCTAATGGAGGTTGGATGGGTGGTCTATAGCGTGAGGAGACGCTGCCCCCTTCACACCCGCTTTCACGAGTGCATGCCTGTCCTCTCCCCCAAATGTGATGGAGAGGGACTCTCGGACTTAGATCGCTCTTACCCCTCTCCTCCTTTTAGGAGGAGAGGTTGGGTGAGGAGGTAATTTTAAATAAGAAATATGTCGTCATTCCTGCGCAAGCAGGAACCCAGAATTAAGGTTTCGACTGGGTCCCCGCCTTCGCGGGGATGACGAGAATATTTTTAAACAGACAACTGTCACGCTGAACTTGTTTCAGGCTCCATCTTTAACCCGCTCCCACCGCTGTTCAGTTACCTCTGTGCCCCAGGTTTCGGATTGTTCTTCCGAGATCACTTGGAAATCGTGCTGTTCATAGAGTGTGCGTGCGGCATCAAGACCTGCGAATGTGGTCAGGTAACATAACCGAAATCCCTTTGCGTCCCAGAACGCCATGGCACGGGTCATCAATTGGTCGCCTATCCCAAACCCCCGGCACTCATCGTCCAGAATGAACCAGCGGAGGTGCGCAATGTCCAATGCTGTGTAGGTCTCGCCACCGTCAATGATCAGGGAACCGATGGTGCGCTTGTTGTCGAGTACGAACCATGCATTGTCCGTTTTCGGATCGTACCGTTGAAAGAACGCTGCCGCTTCCGATGCGACTTTGGCCTCAAAGAATGGGCCGAAATCCCATTCGCGGGCATAGTACACCCCGTGCATTTCGATGAGCCGACCTAACGCACCGGGACGGTAGCCTTCGACAATCTTAGGCGCGGCGTGCAAGTCACATATTCCGCCGGTATTGCCCGCCCGCATCGAACAGCGCGTCGGTGATTTGACCGAGGGAGCACACTTTCACCGCATCCATCAGCACGGCAAAGACGTTTTCGTCGTTGGTCGCTGCGTGTTGGAGGCGTTTGACCATATCGGCTTGTGCGCCTGAATGGCGGCTTTGGAAATCACGGAGGCGCGTGATCTGGCCCCGCTTTTCTTCCTCCGTCGAACGTCGTAGTTCTATTTCCTGATCGACCGGCGGGTTTGGATTGCGGAACGTATTCACCCCGATGATGGGATATTCACCGGTGTGTTTGAGCATTTCATAATGCATGCTCTCGTCCTGGATTTTGCCACGTTGGTAGCCCGTTTCCATGGCACCCAACACCCCGCCCCGTTCGGTGATCCGATCAAACTCGGCCAGCACCGCTTCTTCGACCATATCGGTCAATTCTTCGATGATGTAGCTGCCCTGGTTCGGGTTTTCGTTGGTCGCCAAACCCCATTCCTTGTTGATGATCATCTGAATGGCGATGGCGCGGCGGAGTGAGTCTTCGGTCGGGGTCGTGATCGCCTCGTCATACGCGTTGGTATGCAGCGAGTTGCAGTTGTCATAAACCGCGATCAGCGCCTGCAACGTGGTGCGGATATCGTTGAAGTCCATTTCCTGCGCGTGCAGCGACCGGCCCGATGTTTGAATATGGTATTTGAGCTTTTGCGAACGCTCGTTCGCGCCGAACTTGAACCGCATGGCCGTCGCCCAAATGCGCCGCGCGACCCGGCCCATCACGGTGTATTCCGGGTCCATGCCGTTCGAGAAAAAGAATGAGAGGTTCGGCGCGAAATCATCGATGTTCATGCCCCTCGCCAAGTACGCTTCAACAAATGTGAAACCGTTGGCGAGCGTGAATGCCAGTTGGCTGATCGGGTTCGCCCCCGCTTCGGCGATGTGATAGCCGGAAATTGAGACCGAATAGAAATTCCGTACCTTGTGCTGCACAAAGTATTCCTGAATATCGGCCATCATTTTCAGCGCGAATTCGGTCGAGAAAATGCAGGTATTCTGGCCCTGGTCTTCTTTCAGGATATCGGCCTGCACCGTGCCGCGCACGGTGGCGAGGGTCCACGCGCGGACTTTTCCGATCTCGTCATCGGTCGGCGCGCGACCGTTTTCTTCCTCGAACTTGGCGAGTTGCTGATCAATCGCCGTGTTCAGGAACATCGCCAGGATCGATGGCGCCGGGCCATTGATGGTCATGGATACAGACGTCGACGGATTGCAAAGATCAAACCCGTCGTAAAGCACTTTCATATCGTCTAGCGTCGCGATGGAGACGCCGGAGTTTCCGACTTTGCCGAAGATATCAGGGCGTTCATCGGGATCAAACCCATAAAGGGTCACGCTGTCGAATGCGGTGGATAAGCGCTTGGCGTCTGAATCTTTGGACAGAAACTTGAACCGCGTGTTGGTCCGGAACGGGTCGCCCTCGCCCGCGAACATACGGGTCGGGTCTTCGCCCTCGCGCTTAAATGCGAACACACCCGATGTGTAGGGGAAGCTGCCGGGCAGATTGTCTTTGAGCAGAAACTTGAGGATCTCGCCTTCGTCCTCATAGCTCGGCAACGCCACGCGCGACATTTCATTGCCACTAAGTGTTCTGCGCTTCAGGCCATAGCTGATTTCCTTATCACGGATTTTCACCGTGTAGGTGTCGCCGGAATAGCTTTTGACGACATCCGGCCACATATCGACCAGCTTCTTGGCACGCGGGTCCATGGCGTCTTCGCGGGCGGCCAGCAGATCATCAAGATCAGCGCCGTTCTTGCCGCTGTCGGACAGCATACGTTTGCTCTCACGCAACTGTTGACGTTCGCGAGCCAGTTTGACTTGCTCCGCAATCGTCGTGTGATAACCACGGACGGTTTCGGATATTTCCGACAAATAACGCGTGCGCTCGGGCGGCACGATCGCCTGACCGGGTTCGGAAACTTTGGTTTCCATCGGCGGGATGGAACAGCCCAAATCCTTGAAGCCCTTCTCGATGAACTGGCGCAGCAATTCCTGATAGAGCGCGGTCACGCCGGGATCGGCAAACTTGGACGCCATGCAGCCGAATACGGGCATGTCCTCTGGCGATGTGCCAAAGGCTTCGCGGTTGCGCTGCACCTGCTTGCGGACATCGCGGACGGCATCCAGCGCGCCCTTGCGGTCCATTTTGTTGATGGCGATGGCGTCGGCGTAATCCAGCATATCGATTTTTTCGAGCTGACTTTGCGCGCCGAATTCCGGCGTCATCAAATACAGCGACGTATCGACCACATCGACAATCGCCCCATCGCCCTGCCCGATGCCGGGTGTTTCAACGATGATCAGGTCAAAGCCCGCCGCCTTGGTCGCGGCAATGATGTCGCCCAGATATTCAGGCACTTCGGTCTTGGCGCCGCGCGTCGCGACGGACCGGAAATAGATATTGGGTGCAGAAATCGCATTCATGCGGATGCGATCACCCAGCAATGCGCCGTTAGTTTTGCGCCGGGTCGGATCAATGGCGATGACAGCGATCTTGGGTTCGTCCGAATACAAACGGAAACGGCGGATCAATTCATCTGTCAGCGAGGACTTCCCCGCACCACCAGTACCGGTGATCCCCAAAATGGGCGTGTCCGTATTTGCCTTTGCTGCATCGTGCAGTGATTTCAGGGTATCGGCATCCAGCTTGCCGCGTTCAATGCCCGTGATGATGCGCGCGAGATCCTTGGTGTCACCTTCGGTCAATTTGCCGGTGCCCTTGGGTAGCTGTTCTGATGGATCGAAATCACACGTTTCGACCATCCAATGGATCATGCCCTGCAGACCCATTTGTTGGCCGTCTTCGGGCGAGAAAATGCGCGTCACGCCGTAATCATGCAGGTCTTGGATTTCTGCACCGACGATCACACCGCCGCCCCCGCCGAAAATCTTGATGTCCTCGCGGCCCGCTTCTTTCAGCAGATCGACCATGTATTTGAAGTATTCGACATGCCCGCCCTGATAAGATGACAGCGCGATGCCCTGCACGTCTTCTTGGATCGCGGCATCGATGACGTCCTGAACGGATCGATTGTGGCCCAGATGAATGACCTCGGCGCCCGCACCCTGCAAAATGCGGCGCATGATGTTGATGGATGCGTCGTGGCCATCAAATAGACTTGCCGCCGTGACGAACCGAACCGGGTTTTTCGGGGTATAAGGCTTCTGTTTTGCCGACTGCCCGCCGCTGCCGCTGCCGACAGACTTAGACTGCTTTCCATCATCTGGCATGGTGATCCTCCCGACTGTGCGCGACGCGAATTTGAGGTAAGTATAACGACTGCCAGCCCCATCCGCGACGCCGAATGCGTCAGGATTTATAGTTTACGTTAACGTAAACGTCAATCAATGCCCCCTCATACCCGCCTTCGCGGGCACAAGCTCATTACAGGATCTATTTTCGCAAACGACAGCTCGTGCCCGAAATGGAATGGATGCTGAAACCGGCCCGTGCCGGCTAAGGAGAATACTCAGCGCGACGAGAACGGGCCGGAGCTATTGCGCACCGCCCATTGGCGGGCGAAACACAAAGGGGGCGTCAAAGTCTGGCATTTTGGAGAGCAACTCTCTCACCTCCTCTGACCGATCTTCCCATTTCGGTTTGAATGCCCCAACCACGTATTCGCCCATGTACACAACCTCTCCCGGATCGACCTTGAAGCGAAACGATTTGACACCTCCTACCCGTGCGTCGTCTAGGACGAATCCGACACTCGTTTTATCCGGTGATGCGATGGCATAGGGGTGACGTCCGGCGTTGTATAGCGTCATGATGTAGTGCCCTGGATTGACCTGTACCAAGGTCAGGCCATCTTGGACGATCCAATTGTCCCCAATAAAGAAGCTGCTGCCACCTGGAACAAGACGTTGGCTCTCGGGGTCATATTGTTTAAAGGTCAACAACATCCCCTCAAAATCTTTATTTTTTGAAGCATCTGCGCCGCCAATCACCACAGATTTCTCGCTTGTGGCGTCAAACGCGAATGTCGGGTCCAATTGTGACGCCGTTCCGCATCCGAATAAGACAAACGAGAGAAGAACGAATGAAGTAACTCTGGAAAACACTCTCATATTTCAGCGATCCCTTATCACCGGTGGTCGAAATACGGGTTTAACCGACACGTGCTTCATCTTTGCCATCAAAGCATCGAGTTCGTCTTGTCGGTTTATCCATTTGGGCGCGAACGCGGTGAAGACAAACTCTCCCAAATAGACGACCTCACCTGGCTTGATGTCGATCCGATATACCTCGATGTCTCCAAGGAAAGTCTCATTCCCGTTCTCAGGCGACGGCTTTGATGGATTTGAGGAAAAGATGGAATGAGATTCGATTCTTACTGGTTGAAGGAAACGCTCAGGTTCGTAGATCAGCTGTGTAAAGCTTAAGATATAATTTCCAGGTTCGACGATTTTTAAAGTGAGGTCATTCTTGATGGACGTATCGTACTGCCTAGCCCCCAATGAGTGGTCCATGTGCATTGTTAGTTCATAGTCGGCCTTTCGTCCATTGGCATGATGACTTTGGGTGCTGGCGGCCTGTATCCCAAGGCTGAGTGTGGGCGCTTGGTGTTGTAGTGACGACGCCACTGTTCGATGATGATCTGTGCCTCCTTAAGGGCTGTAGAATATCTCTCCGTTCAAGAGCTCATCTCGGAAGCGGGCGTTGAAGCTCTCGCAGTATCCGTTCTCCCATGGTGAGCCTGGTTCGATGAATGCAGTCTTTGAACCGACAGCCTTGATCCAGCCTCGAACAGCTTGAGCTACAAACTCCGGCCCGTTGTCGGAGCGGATGTAGGCTGGGATACCTCGAATGATGAACAGATCGGTCAAGGTGTCGATCACGTCCGTCGAGTTCAGCTTCCGCTTCACGCGGATCGCCAGGCACTCACGGCTGAACTCGTCGATGATGTTCAG
>CBFHXC010000115.1:0-7124 GCA_965659695.1 Rhodospirillales bacterium | reverse complement strand
ATTGTTAATGTTCTCAGTCATCTCCGCGATGCTTTCCGCCGACTGCTGAGATAAACCGGTTTGTTTGAGCGTCTCCACCCAACTCTCTTGTGGCATGGCGATGGGCGTGATTTCGCGCCCAAGAAGCTTTGAAAGCTCAGCTGCAAAATCATTCGCTGAATATTGATCTACGCCTTTGAGCTCGATGACACGGTGTGCGGTCACTGGTGGGTTGAGCAGGGCTTCGGCGACGGTGAGGCCAATATCCTGCGTCGCGACCATATCGATCTTGAAGTCGAGTGGCAGAACCATGCTCGGGTAAAGACCGTCATGTAGGACAGCGGGCAGAACACTCATGATGTTCTCCAGAAAATATCCCGGGCGGACAGCTGTTAGCGGAATGCGTGCTTCGACAAAAGATTGCTCAAGGTAGGCAAGGGTAGAAATCGGGCCGACTTTTTCTGTGTGCTGTGCGCCTACAGAAGAGAGAATGACGGCATGCGGCAGGCGGGCAGCCCTTGCTGCGTCAACAATGGCATTGGCACGTTCGATGCTCTGATCCAGGTATTTCTCGTTCTCGAGATCAGGTGGCAAAAGGAAGTAAGCACCATCTGCCCCGAAGAGAGCGTTTGTCATCGCCGCGATGTCCATGATGTCCGCGACGGCAACTTCTGCGCCTTTTTCCTTCCAGATAGTCCCTTTCTCTTCGGACCGAACGATCACGCGAACTGGTTGACCCCGATCTAAAAGATTTTGGGCAACGACAGATCCTGTATTTCCGCTAACGCCTAAAACAACAAACATGATGATATCTCCTTGGTGTGTGATTGCGATGAGGCAAATGTATGGGAGATATTGAAATAACTATAATGCATGCTTTATATAAACAATATGCACAGTGTTAATATAAGTAACATCGACCTGAACCTTTTGAAATCGCTTGATGCGTTATTGGAAACCGTAAGTGTCAGTATGGCGGCTGAGCAAGTGAACCTGTCTCAACCGGCGATGAGCCGCGCTCTGCAGCGGCTTCAACATTCCCTTAAAGATCCCCTGCTTGTCAGATCGGGCCGCGGCATGATGCTTACGCCGCGTGGTGAAGCGCTCCGCGCGCCGGTGCGCGATGCGCTCGTTCAGGTGTCATGTGTCTTCGAGCCGCCAGTGTTCGATCCATCGCAGGCTCAGGACAAATTTCGTATCATGGCACCGGACTATCTGGCGCAACTGATCATGCCACCCGTCTTGGGGCGGGTGTTCAATCTGGCGCCGAATATGCAGATCGGGATGGAGAATCTATCAGCGCGCGCCATTACTGAAATGTGCGAAGGAAAAATCTCGCTTGGTTTTGGTGTCGTCGACGATGGCCCTGAACTAGGCAATGTCGCCGCGCAGGCCTTGTTGAAGGACCATCAGGTTTGCTTGATGCGCAAGGGCCATTCTCTGCATCAAAAGGGCATGACCCTCAAAGGATATGCAGGGGCCTCGCATGCGTTGTTGAGTATCACCGGCAAGGGCGGCGGGCGCATTGACGATGTTTTGCAGGAGCATGGTTTATCGCGAAAAATCGCCCTGCGGATCACCCACTTTCTGACGATCAGTGCAGTGATTGCGGCGACGGATTTGGTCATCACCGTGCCCAGGGTTCTTGCTGGTCAAGTTATGACCGATGATCTGGTGATGATGGAATTACCCAAAGTATTGCGGCTGCCCGCGTTCACCGTGTCGCAGATTTGGCATGAACGCTACACGCAGGACCCGGCGCATCAGTGGCTTCGGCGGCTCATCAAAGCTGAGTGCAAAAAACTAGAACCGCCTAATGTATGAACCTACTCAGTAATACATAACTTTGACCATGCCGCTGGCTACGATTTCAGCGCGTCCAAATCTTCAAACAGTATCAACGCTTCTGGGTTTGCCAGGGCTTCTTTGTTCTTCACACCCCGGCCATGAACGATATCGCGCACCGCCAATTCGGTAATTTTGCCGGACTTGGTGCGGGGAATGTCCGCGATTGGAATGATCTTGGCCGGGACATGTCGCGGCGTGCAGTTGTCGCGAACCTGTTTTTTGATCCGGGCAGTTAAATCTTCATCGAGTGAGATGCCGTCCTTTAAAATTACGAACAAAACCACACGCGCATCGTTGTCCCAATCCTGACCAATCACGATGCTTTCCTGGATTTCATCAAGTTTTTCAACCTGACGATAAATTTCGGCGGTGCCAATCCTTACCCCGCCAGGATTCAGTGTCGCATCGGAACGCCCAAAGATCACAATCCCATTGTGTTCGGTTAGTGACACATAGTCGCCATGGGTCCACACGTTTGGAAACTTATCGAAATACGCATCGTGAAAACGTTTGTCCCCCTCGTCATTCAAGAACCCAAGTGGCACAGATGGGAAAGGTTTCGCGCAGACCAGTTCGCCCTTCTGGCCGCATAGGGGCTGACCTTCGTCATCGTAAACCTGCACATCCATGCCCAAAATCCGGGCCTGGATTTCCCCGCGCCACACGGGGCGGGTCATGTCGCCTCCACAGAAGCAGCCCATGATATCGGTGCCGCCAGAAAACGACACCAAGTGCACGTCTGGTTTCACCGCGTCATAGACATAATCAAAACCTTCGGGGACCAGGGTTGAGCCGGTGGAACACAGCATCCGCACACTGGATAAATCGTGGCTATCAACGGGGCGCAGTTCCGCCTTATTCAGTGCGTCGATGAATTTCGCGGACGTGCCAAACAGCGTCATTTTTTCTGTGTCGGCCATGGTGAACAGCACCTCGCCCGACGGATAAAATGGTGAGCCATCGTACAGAAGAAGCGTCGAGCCCCATGCGATGTTGGTCGCCAACCAGTTCCACATCATCCAGCCGCAGGTGGTGAAAAAGAACACCCGATCATCCTTGCGGATATCACAATGAAGTGGTTGTTCAGATGCGTGTTTCAGCAGCGTGCCGCCTTGCGAATGGATGATACATTTGGGTGCGCCGGTGGTGCCGCTGGAAAACATGATATAGAGCGGATGATCAAACGGTAGTTGCATGAACGTGACGTCTATGGGTGCGATGCCGCGCGTTGCGTCGGCAAATGTCACCGCATTCGGCAACGGGCCGACATCGGCATCTTGATCACCATAGGGTAACAACACTGTCTTGGTCAGGGTCGGCAATTCGGCGGCGATGGATGCCGTCTTTTCGCGCACATCGTGACGCTTGCCGTTGTACCAATAGCCATCGGTGCAGAACAAAACCTTGGGTTCAATCTGTCCAAACCGATCAAGCACGCCTTGCTGGCCAAAATCAGGAGAACACGATGACCAAACCGCCCCCAATGAGTTCGCCGCCAACATGCAGATGATTGTTTCCGGCATATTGGGCAGATAACCGGCGACCCGGTCGCCTTTGCCCACGCCCAAACCCCTAAGTAATTGCTGGCTGACGGAGACTTGGTCGTATACGTCTTTGAAACTGAGGCGGCGAACCACCTGTTGCTCGCCAATGAACACCATCGCTTCGCCATCGTCGCGACGGCGTAGGCAGTTTTCGGCAAAGCTCAACCGCGCATCGGGGAACCATTTGGCGCCCGGCATTTTGTCGCCATCCGCCAGCACGCGCTCGCCAAGGGTTTCTGCGATCAGCCCCGTGTAATCCCAGACCGAGGTCCAGAATTTTTCCAACTCGGTGACGGAAAATTCCCACAAGGCCTCGGTGTCGGCCAATTCGACACCCCAGTCTTGTTCAACTTGTTTTTTGAATGCGGTGATATTGGCGCCATCGATTTGATCTTGGCTTGGCGTCCATAGTGGTGTGCTCACGTGATCCCCCATTTGTTAAAACTGGTTCGGATCTTTGTCCGAATGTTTCCCCAAAAACATTTTTGCCTTTTCCCGATGAGCCGTCGAGACGTTTCCGCTAACCGAGCGCCAGGCCATCCAAAAAACAGCCGCGTCATCGGTGAATCCCAAAAGGGCGATAAAGTCGGGCAGCACATCAATGGGCATGACAAAATACGCCAATGCCCCCATCAAAGTCACTTTGACGCGTGTTGGCGTGTCGGGATCCATAGCACAGTAATAGGCCGCGACCGCTTCTTCTGAAAACGGGACCACGCCCAAGGTTTTGATCGCTTTTTTGACAAAGCCGTCTTTGACGATCTTTTCGTTTTCTTCAGGTGTGCGGCTCACGTTGTCGCTGCCTTCATCAATTGGTACATATTTGGTGCAATAGCATAGGATATTGATATGGACGTTTCTGGCGTAAGCGCAATCGTTACAGGTGCAGCATCTGGTTTGGGGGCGGCAACGGCGCGTGCCTTGGCAGCAAGCGGGGCCAAGGTCGCGGTGATGGATTTAAACATGGATGCAGCGTCTGAAGTCGCCGCTGATATCGGCGGGGTCGCTATCAGCTGTGATGTGGCATCTGCCGACAGTGCCGAGGCCGCCGTCGCCGAGGCTCGCGATAAACATGGTCCAGCGCGCATTCTGGTCTGCTGTGCGGGCATTGCGCCCCCTAAGAAAATCGTCGGGCGTAACGGCCCGCAAGCGCTGGAAGATTTCGCCAAGATCATCAACATTAATTTGATTGGTTCGTTCAATATGATGCGGTTGGCGGCTGCGGATATGTTGGCGTTGGATGCGCTTGATACCGGCGAGCGGGGTGTGGTCATCAACACAGCCTCCATCGCTGCGTTCGAAGGACAAATCGGCCAGGCCGCCTATGCCGCATCAAAGGGTGGCGTCGCGTCGATGACACTGCCCGCCGCGCGTGAATTCGCCAGTAAAGGCATTCGTGTGCTGGCCATCGCGCCCGGGATTTTTGGGACACCAATGTTATTTGGCTTACCCGAAGACGTGCAGGACTCGTTGGGGGCCAGTGTGCCGTTCCCATCCCGTCTGGGGGATCCGGCGGAGTATGCCAAATTGGCGATGCACATGATTGATAATGTGATGATGAATGGCGAAGTTGTTCGGTTGGACGGCGCGCTTCGGATGCAGCCCGTATGATCCGATCATTTTCAGTTTGTCTATCAGTGCTCGCCTTGGTCGGATTGGTGTTTTTGCCGGCTGCCGCAATGGCGCAAGCCACGGATTATAAATACAAACCGCGCAGCGTGTTCGGCACGGGTGATAAACGGGTCAAAGCGGATTCCCGTGTTTATCCATGGACTGCCGTTGGTCGGTTCAATCGTGCCGGGCGGGGCCATTGCACCGCGAGTGTGGTTGCACCGCGCATTGTCGTGACCTCCGCCCATTGTTTGGTGCACAAGGCATCGGGCGCGTTCATGCCGCCGGACAAATTGCACTTCGTTGCGGGCTGGGATCGGGGTGAATACATTTTCCATTCCCTCGCCCAGGAAATACATGCGGCACCAAAATACGATCCGCTGGCACCGCAGACGCTCTGGGTTGTAGTGCATGACTGGGCGTTGATCGTCTTGGAAAAAGATCCTTCACCGGTGACGGGTATATTAAAACCTGTGCCGTATACAGATGATATTTTCTGGAAACTGCGTGAGAAGAATACGGTCTTTACGCAAGCCGGTTACAGTGGTGATCGCGGACAGGTGCTGACCGCCCATCCCAAATGCCTGATGCTCGGTTTCACCAAAGGTTTGGAAGTTGCTGAACACGGTTGTCAGGCGGTCCCGGGCGATAGTGGCTCGCCGATTGTCTATTCTTCTAACGGCAAGGAATACAAGTTGGTGGCCGTGCACTCCGCGCACTCAAAAGATCGGGTGACGGGTAAGGGGTTTGCCGTACCCAGCAGCACCTTTATCGGCACACTCAACAGGTTGAAAAAGACAATCAAGTAGCCGCGGCGGCTTTGTCCATAAAACTGGCGAGCTTGATGTCCAAGTCCGTGACGCCGCCGGCATCGTGCGTGGACAACGTGACCTCGACCGTTTTATAGACGTTGAACCATTCGGGATGGTGGTCCATTTTTTCAGCCATCATGGCAACGCGGCTCATGAAGCCGAATGCCTGGTTGAAATTCTTGAATGTGAACGTCTTTTGGATGGCGTCACGCTCGTCAACATCGGACCAGCCATCCAGATTTGCGACAGCCGCGTCATGGTCGCTTGGCGATAATTTCTCGACCATTGTGATCTCCTAACGAAAAACGAGGTCATTCAGCTATTTAGATTGGTCCTCGATGTTGCGGCGGCAAGGTCTGCATCTCGAATAACTTTATCATTTAGCGGCAACGGCATCAGTTAATCCGTTAGGCGGCGTTGTAACCCCTCCGTACTTGAGCTTTTTATTGACGTGAGGGGTGCAGTGATTCGGCTAACGCCCAAGAAAGCCCGGATCAGGAAATTTAATTGTTCAACACCTGCGACAAGGTTTCAGCTTGAGCGGCAAGGTCATTCGAAACGGTCAATACTTCCTCTGAGGCATTGCTCACGTGGCTAATTTCTTCTTTAACGTCAGAAACATTCCTAGTGACTTCTGAAACACCACTCGCTGCCTCTTGTACATTGCGCGCAATCTCTTGGGTTGCTGCCCCTTGCTCCTCAACGGCTGCAGCGATCGTCGATGAAACACTGTTGAGCGAATTGATCGCAATGCTAATTTCACCAATAGATTGCGCAGCGGTGCCAGCGGCGGATTGAATTTCCATAACTTGCTTTGCAATGCTTTCCGTGGCATTCGCCGTTTGACCAGCCAAGCTTTTGACCTCTGACGCGACAACCGCAAAGCCTTTTCCTGCCTCACCGGCCCGTGCGGCCTCAATCGTCGCGTTTAGCGCCAATAGATTGGTCTGACTGGTTATGTCATTAATTAAGTCGACGACCTGCCCAATCGTATTCGACACCTCGGTTAAATTGGCGACCTGTCCGTTAGCCTTTTCAGCGGCAACAACAGTTTCACCTGACAATGTTGAGGACTGAGAAACCTGTCGATTGATTTCCTGAATGGATGCATTCAACTCTTCGGCGGCAGACGCAACAGTTTGCGCGTTTGTGCCTGTTTCCTCCGCGGCTGCTGCAACGGTCGCGGTTTTGTCACTCGCGAGCCTCGCTCTTTCTCCCATGGATTCAGCGCTGACGTTCAGTTCCGTTGAAGCTGAAGCAATGGTATCGACCAACTCACTGAACTTGTTCATCTTTATCTCGATGCCATCGGCAGCATCATTGACCGCTA
>CBFHXC010000114.1:0-7331 GCA_965659695.1 Rhodospirillales bacterium | reverse complement strand
GATCGGCCGGTGTAACGACCAAGTCGAAGGTTAGCTTGAGGCAAACCGCAATAACGATCAGCGCCAATAGGCCTCGAAGTTGTTCGCCCTGCATTTTTGCGCCGAAGCGCGCGCCGAATTGTGCTCCGATGACGGCACCAATCAGCAACAGAAGTGCCAGGATAAAATCCACGGTCTGATTGGAGACAGATTGCAGAATGGTGACGTTGGCGGTCACAAAGATAATTTGGAACAGGGATGTCCCAACGACCACGGCAGTAGGCATTCCCAGCAGATAGATCATTGCCGGGACCATTACGAAGCCGCCGCCAACCCCCATGATCGCGGACAGAATGCCAACGACAATCCCGATGGCGATGGGCAGAATGGCACTGATATATAGACGCGACTTACGGAATCGCATTTTGAACGGCAAGCCGTGCATCCAATTGTGCGTGTGGCTTCGCTTTCTTGTTTTCGATTTCTTCGCGCGCATTGCATTGATGCTCTCGACCAACATTAATGCGCCGATGATCCCCAGAAACACCACGTAGGATAATTTAATAACCAGATCGATCTGGCCCAAACCCTTGAGGAGGGTGAACAACCAAACACCAAACGTGGAACCAATCACACCACCGATGAGGAGGAGAATGCCCATTTTGATGTCGACGTTGCCGCGCCGCCAGTGCGCGAGGACGCCGGACACCGAACTCGCGACGATCTGATTGGCCTCAGTCGCGACGGCGACAGCAGGTGGAATGCCAATAAAAATTAGCAATGGCGTCATTAAGAAACCACCGCCGACGCCGAATAAACCTGATAGGAAACCGACACCACCGCCCATTCCTAGGATCAGGAATATGTTCACCGACATTTCGGCGATGGGAAGATAGATTTGCATTGTACCGGTGGCTCCGCCCGGGAACAGGCGCTTACCGCGTCTGAAGCACGAAAATATTAACAGTATCAACCTTCTAGGTTAGGTTGTTTGGAAAGTCAACGGACTCCAATGATCCAAAATAGAGTTGATGATCATCCCAACTGATCTTTGTTTACGAATTATCCACAACTTGCGAGGTTAATTGAATATTGCTTAACCATGACCGGATGACGGACATGAACACAAATACCAGCAGGCTAGTTACATCCGCAGAGGACAGAATAAAAAGCCTCGAGTGTCAACTGGCGGACGCATTGGCCGAAATGACCCAAGCGGTTGTCTTACAAAAAGACACCGAATGGCGCTTACGGCTGTTATTAGAGGTCGTGCGAAATTTGCCCATGGGCGTTGTGATCATGGACGAAGACTTCGTCGTGACGTCTGTCAACGATGCCTACTGCCAGATTTCTGGGCTGCCAGAGTCCCAAATCATCGGCACGCGCCCGCCGTTCGAAAACCTGATGAGCAATGATCCTGAAATGTACCAAAAAATTTGGAGCGCATTGCTCTCAGAGTACAAATGGGAAGGCGAGCTTTGGGGCCAGCGTGGAGAGGAAAAAATCGCCTTCAACATTGCAATCACGGCGATTGTCGATGCGCATGAAAAACCGAGCCAGTTCGCTGCCATCGTCAGTGACATCACACAGCGCAAGCAAGATGAAGAGCGCATTCTTCGCCAAGCCAACTTTGATAATCTGACAGGGCTGCCAAACCGTGCACTATTTATCGACCGGCTGGGACAATCGCTCCTTACGATGTCTAGGGCACGACACAAACTTGGCCTAATGTTTATTGATCTGGACGGATTTAAGCTGGTGAACGACACCTTGGGTCATGATAAGGGGGATGATCTTCTGCGAGAGGCGGCGGTTCGCATATCGTCATGCACGCGGAATGGAGATACAGTGGCTAGGCTCGGAGGCGACGAGTTCACGGTGATCATGCCGAACCTTCACGATGCCAAGGATGCGCCCTTGGTCGCACAGCGCATTCTGGATGCATTGGCCAAACCTTTCGACTTGGATGGTACGGAGTCCTTTGTTTCTGGAAGCATCGGTATAACGATTTTCCCCGGTGATGCTTCTGATGCAAACAATCTGCTGAAAAATGCCGATGCGGCGATGTATCGGGCGAAGGATCTAGGGAAGGCGAACTTTCAGTTCTACACATCTGATTTAAACGAAGAGGTCGCAGAGCGATTGTCCATTAAAAACGGCCTGGTGAAAGCGCTCGAACGCGACGAATTTAAAGTGTTTTACCAGCCAAAAGTAACGCTCTCGACCGGACATATTGACAGTGTTGAAGCGTTGATACGCTGGGATAATCCTGATCTTGGCATGGTCTCGCCTGC
This sequence comes from Rhodospirillales bacterium, assembly GCA_965659695.1. Lineage (GTDB taxonomy): Bacteria > Pseudomonadota > Alphaproteobacteria > Rhodospirillales > Casp-alpha2 > UBA4479. The sequence goes on along the minus strand of CBFHXC010000114.1, from coordinate 5,058 downwards.
GCTATTTATTCCCGTGCTTGAAGAAACCGGTATGGTTGTCGAAGTCGGGGAGTGGGTGATCCGCGAGGCATGCAAACAACATCGCGCATGGATTGAAGCGGGCTTGCCGCCCATTCGCATTGCCGTAAACCTCTCGGCGCGCCAACTCCGAGAGATCTCATTCGTATCCGTGCTGCAAAAAGTGCTCCATGAAACCGGTGTTGGTCCGGAAGGTCTCGAGATCGAGGTCACCGAGAGTATGATCATGTCCGATACGGATTCAGCGATTGCCGCGCTCACAGAGTTGCATGGCCTCGGCATTCGTGTCGCCATGGACGATTTTGGGACCGGATATTCGTCACTGAGCTATCTGCGGAAATTCCCCATCGATACGATTAAAATCGACGGCAGTTTTGTGGCAGATATTTCCACAAGCGCCGACGACGCCGAGATCGTTCGGACAATTATCAGCATGGGCCAAACTTTGAATAAGACCATCGTTGCCGAAGGCGTCGAGACAGATGAGCAACTTCAGTTGCTGCGCAGCTTCAAGTGCGATCAGATTCAGGGTTATCTGTTTAGCAGACCGGTGCCGGGTACCCCATCGCGAGGCCAGTATCTTGAGCATCATCACGCCGTTTGAATTGACGGCGAACACGCTTGAACTCAAAGTTATGAAAATCTCGGCCGGGGCGACGCAGGCGGACGCCACGCTGAAAATCTCAGGCATGGCCTCGGATCAGGTAGTGGCTGATGTCAGCATTAATGCGGACATGTTCGATTTTGGCGACCAGCCCATGATGTTGTTTCACCCGGCTGGCGGCATGATGTCGTTGCCAAATCTGGCTGGCACCCTTCGCCTGGATTGGCGCCAAGCGATTTGGGGCGCTCATCCGATGGGACCGGGGAATGTGATTGCCAAGCGCGCCGTCGAGAGCGGCGCGGTGAATGTGAAGCTCGAAAAAGCACTCGCCCTTGATGGTATTATTCGCGGAGATCTGACGATTGATCGTTCGGAAGGAATGCGTGCCATGCATATTGATGGAACCGCTGTCGGTGTTTCTTTCGAAGATTTGACCTCGCAATCGGATTCATTTTCAGCCCCATTGGTAACTGGGGCAGCGTCGATTGACCTCAACATGTTCTCTGTCGGTGCGGATGTTGGGCAAATGTTTGAAGCTCTCAGCGGTGCGGCGCGATTACAAGTTCAGGATGGCAGATTGACGATGCCTGAATTGGTTCAGGTCTTAAATCAAGATGCCGAAACGCCCGCAAACAATTCGATAGACTTTTCAACATTGAATGGCACGTTCAGTGTCGCGCAAGGAATCGCCACCAGCGAAGACTTAATCTTGCGCGCAGAAGGTCTTAGTTTGGTTGGGCGTGGTAATGTGGACATGGCAGATTGGACTGTCGATCTTGATATCGGTCAACTCAAAGGCGGTGAAGGTGGGCGTTCGTTAAAGCAATACCGCTTGTCCGGTCCAGTGGGGGCCGTTGAATTCGAAGTGATGAATTAGGCTATATCACATGCCATCTAGAGGGACCACGAATACCAAATGCTAGAAATCTTATACTTGCTGGTCGCGGCTGTGGTTGCTGTGCTGGTCTTCTCCTGGCTCGGTCTGGGATCCGTACTAGGGTACTTGGCGGCGGGTGCGATTATTGGCCCGTTTGGACTTGCCTTGATCACGGATGCTGAAAACCTGCGCCACATAGGTGAATTTGGCGTTGTCTTTCTGTTGTTTATGATTGGCATCGAAATGAAGCCGCAGCGTCTGTGGATCATGCGGAACGCTGTATTTGGGCTGGGCGGCAGCCAAGTGTTGATCACCGGTATCGTGCTGACGGCGCTGACGTATTTTATCGCCGGATTGACCATAGAAATGTCTCTGGTCATCGGCTTTGGATTGGCGCTGTCATCCACAGCCTTTGGCATACAATTGCTGTCCGAACGCAACGAACTCAATAGTCAGTATGGCCGTAACAGCTTTGCGATTTTACTATTTCAGGATTTGGCCGTCGTTCCGTTGATGGTTTTGCTCCCGCTATTGGCGGCACCGCAATCTGGCCTGTCGTCGTCGTTCGGCATCGCCTTCGTCCAAGGGGTAGGTATGTTGCTGGCCGTGTTGTTGATCGGACGGTATGCCATCGGCCCGATCATGCATGCCATTGCGCGCCTGGGGAACAGTGATGCATTTGTCGCGCTGACGCTGCTTTTGGTGCTGGGCATTTCCTGGATGATGGAACTTGTCGGGTTATCCTTGGCGATGGGGGCGTTTATCGCGGGTGTGATGTTGGCCGATTCAGAATACCGGCATCAGGTCGAAGCCGACATCTTGCCATTCCGTGGATTGTTATTGGGTGTGTTCTTCATGAGCGTGGGGATGAGCCTCAACCCCAGTACCATCATAGATCATCTTCTGATTGTGGCGGGTGTGACAGTCGGCTTGTTGGCGATTAAAGCGCTTTTAATCATTGTCATCGCACGCATCTGGCGTTTGTCGTTCCCGACGGCTTTGCGGTCTGGGTTTTTGCTGTCCCAATCTGGTGAGTTCGGTTTCGTTCTCTTCTCGTTGGCCATCTCTCATCAGTTGCTGACCCCTGAAATTGCCAATGTGCTAGTTGCCATCATCGTGCTGACGATGATCGCGACGCCGTTGATGTTGTTCATTGGGCATCGGCTCGCAGCTCGATTTGAGGGCAAAGAAGCCCTAGATCAGGTGCCAGTCCTGGACGAAAGTTTGAAGCCTGTTTTGATTGCCGGATTTGGGCGTGTCGGGCAAACGGTTGCCAATATGCTGATCACCGCAGACGTGCCCTACTTGGCCATTGATGCCGACGCCGATTGTGTCGCCCACGCCCGTCGTCAGGGATATCGGGTATATTATGGCAGCGCTGCGCGGCCCGAAGTCCTGCGTTCGGTTGGGGCAGAAAATGCGCGCTTGTTGGTTGTCACCTTAGATGATGCCAAAGCGGCAGAGGGATTGGTGCGAACTGCACGGCGGATGTGCCCAAATGTACCGGTACATGTGCGTGCGCGCGATTGGGACATTGTCGATCTTTTTGTCGAATTAGGCGTGTCTCATGCGATGCCGGAAACAGTTGAATCGAGCCTTCGCCTTGGGGCGGCAGCCCTAGAAGCGGCGGGGGTTGATCCTGCGCGCCGGCGTGAGTTATTCGACGAACTAAGTGCTGAAAACTATGCAAAAATGCGTTCATTCAACAAGCCGCAAGAGTGACCTGAAACACCCCGTCGCCAGAATATTGACGAAAAATTAACCACATTTACGAGATAATTCATCAATGGGATATCGGGATTTTTCGGAAGTGGGAGCGCATGACATGCGCAAGATAGTATCAATAGGATTTAGTTCAGCCTTGGTCGTCAGCTTGTTTGTTTCGCCATTGATGGCGCAACAGGTGGGATCAAATACAGGCTCCATCGGGATGCTTTCAGGTGTGCCTGCGCCATCACCACGTGCGGCGGCCCAAATGCAGGGGCAAGCCCCCACCCATTCAGGGAATGCAGTTCCTCATGTTCAAGTTCCAGGGTTAATAGAGCAAAATGATCAACCCGTCGCTTATCGCGATCCGAAACGTGGATTTGTGATCGCCGCGCCGCCGGGCGCGCGTTTTGACCGACGCGAGGAAAATGGACAGGTTCTGATACAATCGCGCAAAGGCTATGGTCTCAGTGTTCAGGCCGGTGATGCCAACCCGAACTTGTCGATCCATGACATGTTCGCAAAATTGGAATCGCAATACTTAGGGGATTCAAGACCCTGGTCCGAGAAATCTTATGAAGACAATAACAGTGTTGTTGGCGGATTGCCTGCAGGGACTGCGATTTACCAAGCGGGCGCATCGCGCACGCAAGTGATCATTGCCCGTGGCCAGAAAACAGATTTCGTCTTCATGTTCTTTGCACCACTTTCTCGGTTCGAGGAGTTGACGTCGGAGCTTGAGTGGATTTTGACCAGTTTTCGACCCGCTCCAGGTGAGGAGCCTGCGGAACTGCCAATCGCGCAGAGCAAGCCAGAAGCACAGCCCATGGAGCCGGAAGTCCGGGCCGCATCTGAACCCGTTGCTATGGCGGCGCGTCCGGCCGAGCCCGCTGCCCCGATGGTTGATCCCACCATGCAGATATTCTCTGAATCTGGTTACGGATATCGCGTTGCTTATCCAAGGGACTGGAATTTGGAAAAGATGAGTGCGTTCACGAATGTCATCAGCGGCCAAAAAGGCACAGCTGCCTATGAGGCAATGATCACGATGCAGAACGTAAAACCAACTAATGTTGCTGGGAATGCGGCACAAACCGCATTCGACAATTTGAAAAGCAACTTGTCATCGCAAGCCCAGAACGTGGCGTTTATGGGCGAGAAACCGGTGACCTATACAAAAAACGGCATTACGCTGGATGGTCGCCAATTTGTTGCAAATTATGAACATGGCGGGCGCGCGTATCGGAAATGGGCATTGGTTCTGCCACGTCCCGAGGGTGAAGTCGCCCATATCTGGTCCTACACGGCACCACTGGACACCTTTGAAACCTATCGGCCAATTGCAGAAGGAATTCTGAATTCCCTGAAAATAGATGACGGCAAGGGATAGACCGGCACAGCCTTCGTGATAGGTTACGGATCATGAAGAAATTATCAGTTCATTATATAATTACTCTATCAAAGCTGGCGCTTATAGCGGCTTTGCTGTGTGGCACGACACATGCCTCGCGGGCCGATACTGCCCCTGTTGATCAAGTCTTAGCGCATTTCGAGAGCGTTGTTTTTGGCAACGAGTACGAGATCGAAGGCATTCGTGGTGCGACACAAATCCAAAAATGGGTCAGCCCCATTCGTATCGGCGTCAACGCGATGACGGGCGAAGTTAAACCGAAACCCGGCGGTGGCCGGGAGTTAAAGCTGGAGCGTGTACGTCCATCGGCGGATCAAATATCCCTAGTCCGCAAGCATTTAACGACGTTGGTTCGGATGACGGGCGTCAACTGAGCCTCCCCCAATGAGGTGGTCCGACGTTAAAGTAATGAAAACGGAGGATCAGATATGTGTAACAAAC
>CBFHXC010000113.1:0-7440 GCA_965659695.1 Rhodospirillales bacterium | reverse complement strand
CAATTCACTAAACCATATGCATGATGCGAAGTATGTCAGAGTAATAGCGGCGTGGATGACTTAGCTATAACTTTAAGGTTCAAAGATAGGCCTAAATCATAGGCTGGCGCGCTTAGAGAGCTAAACCCGATTATGAAAATTTTTTATTAATAAACAAATGCAAACTCGTCCCTGTTTGTCAGATATTCGCGCAGAAGGTCGGTCAATGAGCGTTCCCGCTTGGTGTCGATTTTGACTTTGGCGGTCATGCCCGCGCGGAGTGGGGGATCGTCGGGGCTGGTGATCAATTTGAGCCGCACCGGCAGGCGCTGCACCACCTTAACCCAGTTGCCCGAGGCATTCTGTGGCGGTAGGATTGAAAATTCTGCACCGGTCGCCGGTGAAATACTTTGCACCTCGGCTTCCCAGGTGTGTTCGGGATAGATATCGAGCGTGATATTTGCCCGCTGGCCGATGCGGACGTGGGTGAGCTCGGTCTCTTTGAAGTTGGCATCCACCCAGGGTTCAACATCGGTCACGATGGCGAACAAAGGTTCGGCCGCCCTGATCTGTTCACCGGGGACCAGTGGCACCGTGACCACCGTGCCATCGGCGGGGGCGCGAATATTTGTGTGTTCCAAATCAAGCTCGGCCTGTTCCAACGCGGCGCGCTTAGAACGGACCAGCGGATGATCGTCAATTTCCTGATTTTCGCCACCGCCCAGCGATGTCATGATCCGGCGAATTTTTTGCCGCGCCAAGCTTACCCGGTCATCGGCGGTGTTGGCATCGTTTTCCAGTTCGTCCTGGCGGGTCTGGGTCGTAATGCCCTGTTTGGCCAGATTGATCTGCCGCTCAAACCGCTTGCGGAAATAGACGGCACGGTCTTTGGCTTCTTCCAGCTCGGTCCGGGCTTCGTTGAGTGATGCATTCAGCACTTCAATTTCTCGCCTCGACGCATCCAACTCTGCCTTGGCATGTTTTACGGCGATTTCAAACGGTCGATCATCCAAGCTGACCAGGATATCGTCTTTTTTTACCTTGAGATGGGCATCGGCATTGACGGTGAGAACACGGCCAGACACTTCTGATGCCAGGCGGGCAATCTTGGTTTTCACGTAAGCGTTTTCGGTCGATACATACTGTTGGCTTTGCAGCCAATATTCGAGGGCCGCCGCCGTGATAACCAGCGGCACGATAATCAACAGGCTCAGTCGCAGCAGACCCCGGCGCGACATCAATCGGCGTTTCCCAGCCGTCGGCGTCTCTGTTTTGGGCATGGCTGTGTCATCAAGCATTCTGTTTCTCAAGTTCTGTGCGATTGATCTCTTCGCTCTCGTCCGCCATGTCGTGCAAACGCTGCTTCACCTTTAACAGCAAATCGGTCAGGGTTTCGCGTTCGTCACGGGTCAGCAGCGATAACTCTTCCTCGACCATGGCTTCGGCCAAGGGTGTGACCTCGCGATGAATGCGGCGGCCTAGGTTTGTTAAATAAATCAGGTTCACGCGGCGGTCGTGATCGTCCGGACGGCGCTCTAGCCAGCCAAAGGCTTCCAATTTGTCGATGACGCGCCCGGCTGTGGCTTTTTCAACTTCCAATAAAACAGCCAATTCCGATTGGTTGACGCCCGGTTGATCGTGCACGCGGCGTAGCGCCAGCCATTGGGTGCGGGTAAAGCCGATCTTGCGGACACGGCGGTCGAACACAGTGCGTTGTAGGCGCGCAGCCTCCATGATCAGGAACGCAAGATAGCGTCCTTCCGATAATAGAGCCTGCTCGGGCTTGCTCATGTCAAATAAACCTCGTTAAATTAGTAAGCATAATTACTATTACCTTTCATACTGTCAATCAGGTTACTTTCTTTTATGGCTGAGACCGTACCTTCCGGCGCCGCGGTGACCCCGCCAGAATTATCATCCGTACAACGCTATGTGATCCTTGCCGTGGTGGTCCTCAGCGTGACGCTCTACAGCACATCGATCCTAATCGTTGCCGCCGTGCTGCCGCAGTTGCAAGGTGCGATGCAGGCGACACCGGACGAGATCGCCTGGACGATGACCTTTAATATTCTGGCGACGGCGGTGGCGACGCCGCTTACGGGATGGCTGACCAGCCAGTTTGGGCGGCGTAATCTGCTGGCGGGCAGTGTCGCCATCTTTGCCATCTCGACATATTTTTGTGGGGCCGCGACATCACTCGAATGGTTAATATTCTGGCGGGTTGTCCAGGGAGTGGCAGGCGCACCATTGCCACCCGTGGGCCAAGCCGTGATCCTGAATATCTTTCCAAAAAGACAACACGGCACCGTGGTTGGGTTATATGGGGTCGGCGTGGTCATGGGGGCCTTCATCGGACCGATGGTCGGCGGCGTCATGGCCGAGGTTTATACTTGGCGTTATGCCTTTTACTTGCTGGCGCCGATTGCCGGGCTCGCGGCCATCGGTGTCATGCTCGTGCTGCCTAGAACCCACCAGGTCGCCAAGACCAAGCTCGAATGGACAGGGTTTCTATTGCTGAGTATTTCGCTGGGTTGTCTGCAACTCGCGCTGTCGCGGGGACAACGTCTCGACTGGTTCCAATCCCCGGAAATCCTGATCGAAGTCTTTTTGGGCGTGCTGTGTTTTTACCTTTTTGTCGTCCACTGCCTGACCCATGAACGACCGTTCTTGAACCTCAGGCTGTTGCAGAACAAAAACTATTCCATCGGTCTTATTCTTGTGACGATTTACGGGATGCTAAATTTCACACCGATGGTGATGCTGCCGGGACTGCTGCGAGAGCATGTCGGCCTGCCCGACTCGTTGATCGGCTACGTCGTCGGTGCCAGAGGGATCGGTGCTATGGTGGCGTTCTTTATCGCCAGCTTCCTTGGTCAGAAATTTCCCAGACAATCCATTGCCGCAGGATTTTCATTTCAGGTAATCGCCGGGTTGTGGTTGATGACGGCCAACCTGAACACGACCCCGTTGGAATTTGTGTTGAATGGAATTGTGCAGGGGTTCGCGGTCGGTACGATCTGGGTGCCGTTGACGGTAGTGACGTTCTCGACGCTCGACCCCAAACATTTGGACGAGACAAGTTCCGTTTATCATTTGCTGAGGAACATCGGTTCGAGCTTTTTTATCTCACTCAGCGTTACCGAAGTCGTTCGCTCAACAGCAATGAATTATGAATTCATGACGAAGCATATCTCGCCATTTAATCCGGCCCTTACGCTGCCCTGGGTGACCGGTCCGCGCGCGTTCGATACGGTCGAGGGATTGGCCCGAATGTCCGGCGAAATCATGCATCAGGCAGCATTGATCAGTTATCTCAACGCGTTCGGTCTTTACACGCTGGCGTCCGCTGCGGCGATCCCGTTGATTATCTTTGTCAGCCGCCCAAGAAGACGCGGGTTGTGATCGGACTATAGAATATTCAGGACCCCGGTCAGATCCGACCCCTGATAATCAGGCTCAAAGGCGGGGTCGAGCACGCGGTCACGGGTGCGGTTCGACCAATAACAAGTCATCCCCGACGCCTTAGCACCGAGGACATCTCCCGACGCGCCAGCGACGTGCAGCACGTCGTCTTTTGCCATGCCGAGCACACGGGTCGGCAAGTCGTAAACATCGGGGTGTGGTTTATAGTGACCGACGGTCTCACACGATAACACGTGGTCAAACCCACCTTCAAAGACCTGCGCGATGGCATCCAGCATATCCTGGTCGCCATTTGACAAGATCGCCGTTGTATATCCTTTGGCCTTTACCGCATGCACAAGGTCGGGCGCTTCGGGCCAGGGCGTCATGCGATCCCAGGCGGCGATAAGTTTTTCGCGCGCGTCTTCGGTCATATTCAAGTCATGTTTCGCCAACGCATAATCCAGTCCGATGCGTGTGCAATCACGAAATGGTGTGTGTCCCATTCCAAGAGAATTGCTGACCGACGCACGTTCCATCTGCTTGGTGCGCCACAGTTGCGTAAACGCAGCCGATGTGCACGTGTCCATCGAAAAGGCATCGGCGACGACCGGCATCAGGCTGCCCTGAATATCCAGAAGCGCCATGTACACATCGAACGTGACCAGTTTTATCGGCATGACTAATCCTTCGCCGCCAGGGATTTGTTGGGATCATAAAACGGTTTGGGGACGATTACACAAGGTTGCGTTCTTTCGCGCCCCGTTTTCAAAGAAGGATCCGAGGCTTTTTTTGACCTAACCCGCTTCAACGTACCACCATCACTGATAACGGCGTATGGGCCACAAAAGATGTGGTATTTGCCGGCCACAAATAATCCAAAAGACCTGGCCGATGAGATTCCATGATGACCAGATCTGCGCCGAGTTCGTCGGCAATCTCTTGGATTCGGCGTTGAAGTTCGGCTGCTGGATCAACAGAGGCGAGATACCATTGTTCAAAAGGGAAACCATACTGCTTGCTCTTAGCTGCCGCGTATTCCGCCAAGCGTTTAGCATACTCCTTCGGACCAGATGCGACGATGTTTGGCCCAGTACTGGAAACCCCAAGCAACGTTACGCTGGCTTCATAGTGCTGTCCAAGGTCAGCGGCCGCCGCGATGCTCTTTTCGATTTCAGACATGATTCTCAGGTCAACCGGAACTATAATTACCTTGTACACAGCGCGACTCCTGTTCGGAAATGAACTTCCTGTGTCCGGCATAGTAGCAGAGTCGAAAGCCTGCGTCGAAATGTGCGCAGGACAGTTGCTGTCTTACTGAGTTGGAACTCCTAAGTTCGGTAGGAGGTTATTTTGAGAAAGTGGATGTTTGTTATCGGTATTGTCGGCACGCTCGCTTTATTGGCCGGGTTGTATCATATCGTTGTTGTGAATGCCCGCGACACGGCCTTTTCCAATGCATTTGCAGGGACGTGTCACTGGTGCCACGGCAATGATTATAGCAGCTTTGGGCAATGATCATTCCTATTAAGTGTCGATTCTCAGTAGTGCTGGTGTGCTGGAGTGCCCCAGCTGCGAAGCGCTGGAGATTGTTGGGGTAGCGCGAGGGGGGCTAATCCTTCGCCGCCAGCGATTTGTTCGGGTCATAGAACGGTTTGGGGACGACGACGCAGGGTCGCGATCGCTCTGTTGTTTCGACGACGCCCTGCGTACCCAACTCGGCGTATTGTTTGGTCATCATCGCCAGGGCGATGGTCTTTTCCAGACGCGGGGAATAGATCGCGGATGTTACGCACCCGACAATCAGCCCATCTATTACAATCGGCCAGTACTCGTCGTTAGACCCTTCCAGTGGAGGTCCCTCCAGCTCCAACCCAACGGACAATTTATCGACGCCGTTTTCGGCGATGCGGGTCAGGGCGGCCTTGCTGACAAAATCAGCCTCCATCTCCAGATTCACAAGTCGGTCCATGCCAAGCTCAAACGGATTGTTTTCCAGGTTCATGTCCGCCTGATAGGACAGCATGGCCCCCTCGATCCGGCGAATGCTGGATGTATGTCCGGGGTGCAGGCCCATCGGTTCGCCGACCCCCATCAAGTATTCCCACAGTCGGTCTCCGGCGGCTCCTTCGCGCAGATAAATCTCGTATCCCAGTTCGCTCGACCAGCCGGTCCGTGAGATGATCAGGTGGATGCCCTCCCACTCGTGTTCGGTGAACCAGAAGTATTTCAATGCCGCCGGACCATCGCCAAATGCCACGCGCAGGATATCCCGGGATTTCGGCCCCTGCAGTTGCAGCGGTGACACATCCGGCTCAGCAATGTGAACATCCATTCCGGCATTCACGGCCAGACCCTTGGCCCACAGTAATACGTCGCTGTCGGCGATGGATAACCAGAAATGGTTCTCGCCCAGTTTGAGCAAGATCGGATCGTTGATGATGCCGCCGTCCTGGTCGGTCAGCAGAACGTACTTGCATTGACCGACCTGGCATTTCGACAAGTCCCGGCAATTCATGAATTGCACAAAGCGGGCGGCATCTGGTCCGGTGATTTCGACCTGACGCTCGACGCTGACGTCACATAGAATTGCGTCGTTCACCAGGTTCCAGAAGTTCTGCACCGGATCACCGAAATCGCGCGGGATGTACATGTGATTGTAGACGGAAAACTTTTGTGCCCCCCAGCGCACGGTGGCTTCTGCATAGGGGGATTTGCGCACCTGAGTGCCAAAGCTAAAGTCTTTAAACAGTCCGACCTTGTTCGTGGTCATTATCAACACTCCCTGGCACGCGGTTATTAGTTTGTGTTTGTTTTGTGGGCGCTACGTTCGCCCTGTTATCCATGATCTGCGAGTTGTATTTTTGCTGAGATCTGGTTCGCCACATCAATCAATCCCGTACCGATGTCGGCCCGGTGGCGGCTGGTGAAGCGACGGATCGGGCCCGTCGCACCGACACTGAACGGCACCCCAAGACTGCCGATGCGGATCGGGGCAGCGACGCTGGAAACACCGACCTCGATTTCTTCGACGCATTCCGCATAGCCCCGTTTGCGGATCAGATTGAATTCGCGCTCAATCTCTTTGGGCTTGGTTTTGGTCTGCTTCGTATAGGCGCGGAGTGGGGCTATCAGGATTTCGCTTTGAAACGCTTCATCGGCAAAAGCGGCGATGGCCTTGGAGCACGAGCACGCATGGATCGGCCGATTGCCGAGGCCAGGATGAATGAACGACCGCGCGGCATCGGCTGGCGTTTCCACGTGAATGATCTCTATGTTTTTGTCACGAAACCGGGACAAGAAGACCGCTTCACCGATGTCGTTCGCGGTTTCCCGTAACGTCGGTGCCACCGCCTGACAAATATCAGCATCGGGCTGGCCCAGGACGGCAATACGTTTCAGCCGCTCGCCGATAAGATAGCGCGATGCCGCGTCAGGATCATCAAGCAAGCCATTTTCGGCCAAGGTTTGCAGCAACCGATAGCATGTCGGGCGCGGCAGACCCGTGGCGCGCTGAACGTCGCTGGCCGATACGGCCCGCCCGGCGATGGCCACGGTTTCTAATACGGTGATGAGTCGATCAAGGTGCATATTATCACTTTACAGACATTTGTCTCATGAAATAAAACATAAAGAAAAAAGAGCCAAGCTAAAAATGGCACCGTATGGGAGGAGCCTTCATGGACGGAAACGCAGAGATGACATGTTGCGGCCCGGGGTACGCCAGCCCGGCCGACGCGATCATGGCCCCGCGCGAAAAACTTTTATATACCATCGCGATCTACACGGGTACGGGCATCCAAAAACCCGATTACCTGTGTACCGTCGATGCGGACCCCGAGAGCCCGACCTATTCGCAAGTGATCCACCGGCTCGAGATGCCGGGCATAGGCGATGAGCTGCATCACATGGGATGGAACGCCTGTTCGTCGTGCCATGATGATTCTTCGATGTCGCGCAAGTACCTGTTGGTGCCGGGTGTGCGTTCCAACAACATTCATGTCGTTGATACCGCCACCGATCCACGCGCACCACGCCTGCACAAGGTGATCGACGGCG
>CBFHXC010000112.1:0-7585 GCA_965659695.1 Rhodospirillales bacterium | reverse complement strand
GGGTCTTTCCGCGTCCCAGCGATGGGCGTTTCGTTCGAACTGATCAATAATATCTTCTGGTTTGCCCGTCATTCAGGCAAATATCTGGTGCGAAGATGATCGATAAACGGCGACGTTTGGAGCAGGCGACCCGTCGCCTGGGCCAATAAATCATCGGTCGACAGTCGTCTGCCATGCCCGTGTACATTTTTACGCAGCCATCCGACCAACGAAGTGAAGTTGCCTTGACCAATTTCGGCTTCGACATATGGGATCGCCGCTTTTGCCGATTGATAAATCTGCGCTGCTGTCATGGCCCCCAATGTGTAAGTGGGGAAGTATCCAAAACCACCGTCATACCAATGAATATCTTGAAGCGCGCCATAGGCGTCATGCGGCACATCAATGCCGACCAAATCTTTGAACATCGCGTTCCAAGCAAATGGAATTTCCCGTGCCTGCAGTTCGCCTGCGATAATCTGCTTTTCCAACCTGTAGCGCACAATCACATGCAGGGGATAAGTCACCTCGTCGGCGTCCACCCGGATAAAGCTTCGAGACACATCGTGGTATAGGCGTATCAGGTTTTCAGTATCCCACGCAGGGCCGGTGCCTTTGAAGGCATCGCGAATGATCGGAATGGCATATTCCAAAAATGCCTGAGATCGGCAGACCTGCATTTCCATCAACAGCGATTGGCTTTCATGCATGGACATGCCGAGTGCATTGCCGACGGGCTGCAAGCGCCATTCCGTCGGTAGGCCCTGTTCATAAAGTGCGTGCCCGGTTTCGTGGATCACACCCATCAGGGCAGATGTGAAGTCATCTTCATCATATCGCGTTGTGATGCGCACATCGTCGGGGATGCCGCCACAAAATGGATGATGGCTGACATCTAGGCGACCACGCTCGAAATCAAAACCCAGTGTTTCCATAAACTTCAGACCGACGTCTCTTTGGATGTTCGTCGGAAAGGGGCCCTCGGGACGGATGATCTCGGGTTGTGCCTGCTGTTTGTCCAAAATGGTTTCTAAGAAGTCGGGCAAAAAAGATGTGAGTTCATCAAAAACAGGATCGACGTTTGCTTGGCGTGCACCAGGCTCAAACGCGTCCATTAGGGCATCCAAAGGATCAAGCTCAAGGGCATCACCAATACGCTTTGCTTCTTCACGAACCAGTTCTAAGAGGATCGTGAACGTATGCTCGACGATTGCGAAATCATTCTGGGCACGGGCGTCGCGCCATGCTTGTTCGCACGCACTTTTGGCGCGGGCCATGGTGATAACGAATTCTTCATCGAGTGCATGTGCGCGTCGATACTTTTTTGAAATCTCGTTCAAGTTGGCGATTTGCCATTCCGACAGTTCGGGTGTCTCGTCGGTGGCGCGTGCAATCAGATCGCCGGTTTCTGTCGCTGTTAGAATGCCGTGCGCGATGGCGCCCAATTCTGCCAATTGCTCGGCGCGTGCATTTGCACCACCCTGCGGCATGATCGCGGCATAATCCCAATGCAACATACCCTCGGCATCGCCCAAAAGGGCAATTCGACGAAAACGCGCAGACAGTGCATCATAAGCCTGATGGTTGGTCGTCCCAGTCATGCGTTAGAGAAACCTAAAAAACGGGGAAGAACAATATCCGGTCGGCGACCATGGCGAGGAAGATCAGGAAAAGATAAAGAATGGAATACAGGAACAACTGCTTGGAGTGTTTATCACCCTCAGCCTTCCAAACCTTCCAATTCAGCATCCAGAACCGCGCACCCAACACGATGGCGACGACGCCATACAATGCGCCCGAAACACCCAGTACAACGGGTGCCAAAGTCGACGCGATCATCAATACTGTGTAGATCAGCATCTGCTTCTTGGTTGCCCGCTCACCTGCAACAACCGGTAGCATCGGCACGCTGGCATTTGCGTAGTCTTCCTTACGGAACAGTGCGAGCGCCCAAGAATGCGGTGGCGTCCAAAGGAAGATAATCATGAACAATGCAATGGCGCCGGGATCAAACGTGCCTGTGACAGCGACCCAACCGATCATGGGCGGGAACGCCCCTGCAGCACCACCGATCACGATGTTTTGTGGCGTGCGACGTTTCAGCCACATCGTATAAATGACGACATAATAGAAGATGCTGAATATTAATAGTGCGGCGGCGACGTAACTGACATATGCAGCCGTCGCCCAGACGGAACCAATGCCCAGGAATAACCCATATCCCAACGCAACGCGTGGATCGACGCGACCAGATGGAATGGGGCGGTGCTGGGTGCGACGCATGACCATGTCGATATCGCGGTCATACCACATGTTAATGGCACCGGCGCTGCCAGCGGCAATCGCAATACACAAAACAGAGATCAACCCGGTCAGCGCATCGCCGCCGCCAGGTGCCATTAATGTGCCGACGAGACCTGTCATCACGACCAGAGACAAAATCCGAGGCTTTAACAGCATCGTGTAATCGTTCACACGAAAACGCGGTTCTGCTTCGACCGCCAGTGTCGCTTCAGGCGTTTTCTCTACTGCCGCAATTTGGCTTGAGTCGCTCATTATTTGTCTCACCCATGAAAGCTGATCCCGCCTTGTATTCTAAACAGTCGGAAAGTTCCAGGAATTACCATGTGTTAAGTCAGTTTGTTTCGGACGCTCTAATCAATTTTCGGCCACACATCCAGATAAACATTACACCGCCAAGTACAGCAATCACGCCACCAATGCCGATTCCGACATGACCGATCCAGTTTCCAATTACATCCAGCCCCGGTGACGTGCCCGCAACTTTTCTGGGAGCGCCATACCCACCCGCAATAAATAGGCCGACGCTGTGCAACAATTGGCCCAATCCATAGAGCCATAAAGACACCCGAACGGCGCGCCATTTCGTGATGCCTCGGCCCAAGATCGGTAGCACAAAAAGATATAGAAACCCCATCAGTGCGATATTCACGGCACCGATCACGGCATGATAATGCGCAGGGGTTCGTGTATCTCCACCATCAACAAAAATGCCCAGGAATCCGCCAACGAAGAATAGAACCATCGATAACCAAACGCATACCGATGCGGTCCGTCCGACTTCAGTTTCATTTTTCGGCGCCTTGATCATGGCGACTGCGACTAAAACCCCGATGAAGATCGGCACCGGAGCGAGGGCATATTGATAATGAGTGAACAAATCGCGTTCTGCGACCGAGAGGGGGGCTTCGACAAACAACAACAAGAACCCGCCAGTCGCGAGCAATCCCAGCACAACAAACGCGATCAACGCAATATTGGGCCGGACAGGTGGGTGGCCAATGATACGCCCGACCAAGAATAGCCAGGCACCAATCATGATCGCGACATTAAAGAATTGAAGGATGTGGCCGCCTGCCCAGAAAACATCTTCGTTTTCAGCCGGGCTTGTTGGCATACCCTCGTTATGATTCCAAGAAATGGCAAAGGCTGCGACGGCCAAAAGGACGACAATGCTGGCGGCGATGCCCGAAGCGCCAATTGGCTCTAACGCGCCTTGGCGGTCCGATAGGTTCATGAACACACGGGCGGCACCCATGACCGCGCCAAATGCCACCAATAGCAAACCGATGTAATAAACAGGATCGATGATCGCAGGAATGTAATTGTTAAGCGACGGTACACCGGAGTCCATTAGCGCTGGTGCCCCCAATAAGAAAAATGCCGCCATCAAAGCCACAGCGGCCGTGCGTCCCATGTTTTCGGATCTGGGTGAACCGTCTGAAATTCGATAGGCAGCTATTTGTGCGAAGATCATACCACAGGCCACGAACCAAACGACAAACGACATGATGACGTGAATGATCAGGCTACGTTCGTAAAAAGCGACGGGCCAGGGGAACAGGCTATCTGCGCCCGGTAGGCGAGAAATCGCTAGCAGTAGAGCAAAAATTCCAGCAACTGCCAGGGATGCGACGGCCAATATGGACCAGAACCGCAGTTCTTTTTGGGCGATAGATCCGCTCAGGGTTAGGCGAAATCCCTCAATCGGGTCCCACTTTTGCGGTTGTATTGGTTGTAACAAATGGTCAGGTCCCGACAGTTGGGTACATATGAACGGCCATCACATAGACCACCACGCCGGAAATGCCGACAAACATCCATAGTGGCCAGGTGATCTTGGCGATGCGTTTGTGTTTGTCGAATTTTTCACGCCAGGCGCGGTAAGCTGTGATTGGCACCAGGGGTAGGATAGCAATTGCGCCGACAACATGAATGAACAAAAGTGAAAAATAGAAGTAACGAACGCCGCCTTCGCCACCAAACTTGGCGAACCCAGAATTCAATTTGTAAATCACATAAGAAATCAAAAACAGGCCTGACGCTGCCAGGGCGCTGATCATCATGGCCCGGTGTTTGACCCAGTCGCCCCGCTTGATGAAAACATAGCCCATGGTCAGGAATGCGACAGATATCGCGTTAAAAATAGCATTCACATGCACAAGTGATTGCGCGTCCATAAGTCGCCTCGTTGTTGCAAACTAAAACGTTACGAGAAAATCACCCGAGCGGATTAACCGACAATCGCCAAAATATACTTGCATACATGCCCAAAGCGGCAGCGGCCAGAATCAGTCCGAGCATAATATTTCGTGTGCGGGTAGATGATGACTTTTCAGTCGGCTCGTCACGAATCTTTTCGGTCATGAAACGGGTCCTTATTATGCTTGTCTCAGGTTTTTATGTGGCTCAGATCGTATTTTTTTCAAACGATCCAATGAACATGATGCGGATTTAATGATTGAATGCCCAAAATGCACGGACTTTCGGTATAAAAATCTCTGCTTTTTGGATATTTTGGCGAGGAAATAGGGTAAAACCATTGTTTTAGCGCGCGTTCTCGGAATCTAGTGAAACCGCAAAAAACGTGATGAAAATAATCACTTAGCGCCTTGCCCAATGTACCAAGGGGGATTAAAAATACATTATGTGCATTGGCCTATGGTGAGCGCCTTGCACCTAATAAATTTTGAACGGCGCGACTACACGTCTCGCTGGAGCTGGGTGAGTAGAATGACGAACAAGCTAAAGCTTATGTTCTCGGCGATTGCCGGGGTGTTTTTGGTTTCCGGTTCCGCATTAGCTGGACCGAACGGTGAAGTGCGATCTGCCCCTTGGCAGATGTGGCTGCAAGAACCAGCGTCTCCAACTGCGGATAGGATTGTAGCGTTCAACGCGCAATTGCTGGTGATCGAAACATTAATAGTAATCTTTGTGATGGGTTTGATGGCTTACATCGTAATCAAGTTCAACGCCAAGAAAAATCCGGTTCCATCTAAAACAACTCACCACACCGGCCTCGAAGTCGCCTGGACGGTGATCCCGATCCTGATCTTAGTTGGCATCTCGGTGCCATCGATCAAGCACCTTTACTTCGCCGATCACATTGAAGAAGCCGACATGACTCTAAAGGTCATTGGTAATCAGTGGTTCTGGACCTACGAATACCCAGACCACGGCAACTTCTCGTTCGACAGCCTGCCGATCGCCGAAGAAGACCTTGAAGAAGGTCAGCCACGTTTGTTGTCAGTGGACAACAAAGTGATATTACCGGTTGAGACTAACATTCGTCTTTTGATGACGTCGGTTGATGTTATTCACAACTGGGCATTGCCATCACTCTCGATCAAGTTGGACACAGTTCCAGGCCGCGTGAACGAAACGTGGACCCGCATTCATGAAAAATACGTTGGCAAGACAATTTATGGCATGTGTTCTGAATTGTGCGGCGTAAATCACGGCTTCATGCCAATCGCAATCGAAGCGGTTTCCAAAGAAGACTTCGAAAGGTGGGTTAAGAAAGCCCAGGAAGAATTTGCGTCTGATGTACCTGCAGCACCTAAAGCCGCCGAAGCGGTCAAGCTCGCAGATGCCTCGCAGGCTCAGTAAATCAGCGCATCGAACATAATAAGGAGAGGGACGTATCATGGCTAACGCAGCTGACGCCCATCACGACGAACATCACGATCACTACCCCAGCTTCTTTCAGCGCTGGTTCTGTTCTACGAACCACAAGGATATCGGAACGGTTTACCTTTTCGTTTCCATGATCGCAGCGCTTATTGGTGGGGGCATGTCCTGGTATATCCGCCTTGAATTGGCAGAGCCGGGCATTCAGTACATTGACGATTTCCAGTGGTATAACGTGCTGCTGACCGCACACGGTTTCATCATGGTGTTCTTCGTCGTGATGCCAGCGATGATCGGTGGCTTTGGTAACTGGTTCGTACCGCTGATGGTTGGCGCGCCAGATATGGCGTTTCCACGGATGAATAATATCAGCCTATGGTTGTTGATCGTGGCACTTGTTCTTCTCTTGATATCGGCCTTTGTTGGCTCTGGTGTTGGTACCGGTTGGACCGCATATCCGCCGTTATCAAGCGGGATATATCACCCGGATGCTGCCGTCGACTTCGGGATATTATCGCTGCACCTGGCGGGGGCATCCTCAATTTTGGGTGCGATCAACTTCATTGTGACGATCTTTAACATGCGCGCACCGGGCATGACGCTGCACAAGATGCCATTGTTTGTTTGGTCAATCTTGGTCACTGCGTTCTTGCTGTTGTTGGCATTGCCCGTCCTGGCAGGCGCGTTGACCATGCTGCTGACGGATCGGAACTTTGGTACAACGTTCTTTGATCCAGCAGGCGGTGGTGACCCGATCTTGTGGCAACACTTGTTCTGGTTCTTTGGTCACCCAGAAGTTTACATCATCATCTTGCCAGCATTTGGCATCATTTCTCAGATCGTATCCACGTTCTCGAAAAAGCCTGTCTTTGGCTATCTCGGCATGGCTTACGCGATGGCTGCGATTGGTGTCGTCGGCTTCGTCGTGTGGGCCCACCACATGTACACGGTCGGCTTGGATGTTGATACACGCGCGTACTTCACTGCGGCGACCATGGTGATCGCGGTCCCAACAGGGGTCAAAATCTTCTCGTGGCTGGCGACGATGTGGGGCGGCTCGATCGAGTTTAAGACACCCATGCTCTATGCCTTTGGTTTCATCTTCCTGTTTGTTGTGGGTGGTGTGACCGGCGTGACGTTGGCGAACTCTTCGGCGGACTTGGTGTTCCACGATACATACTTTGTCGTCGCGCACTTCCATTATGTGATGGCGATTGCGGCGATCTTTGCGATGTTTGCTGGCTGGTATTATTGGATCGGTAAAATGTCCGGCAAGCAGTACAACGAAACATTGGGTAAAGTTCAGTTTTGGCTGTTCTTCATCGGTGTGAACATTCTGTTCGTCCCGCAGCACTTCGCTGGGTTGGCGGGTATGCCACGCCGTATTCCGGATGACCCGGATGCCTATGCAGGCTGGAACTATATCAGTTCTGTTGGTGCGTTGATCACCATGCTTGGTACGTTCCTGTTCTTCTGGATCCTGTTCCGCACATATGCTTCAGGTGCCAAGGCTGCACAGAACCCATGGGGTGAAGGTGCAACGACACTGGAATGGCACGTTCCTAGCCCAGCGCCGTTCCACACGTTTGAGGATCAGCCGGACATGAGTGGCAAAGCGCCTGCTGAGTAATCGATAGATTGGCCAGAGGGAATAACAGAGAAAGCACATGTCTGA
>CBFHXC010000111.1:0-7972 GCA_965659695.1 Rhodospirillales bacterium | reverse complement strand
GCGTCGATCGCCTCCTGGGTGGAACGGACGCGGTCTGTATCTTCAATCCGCAATAAAAATTTGCCGCCGTCGCCGTAAATTTCATGATGCTTTGCAAAAAGCCAATTAAATAATGCTGTCCGCGCACCGCCAATGTGCAGATAACCAGTAGGAGACGGGGCAAAACGGGTAACGACGGGCATAAATTGTCCTTGTTAGGATGGGTGCCGAGACCTCGGCTGGAGACGTTTTAGCACATATATTTCGCGTGTGCAGCAATATCAGATGAAATTTATCCACTAAAATTCAATTCTTGATCCATGCATAGCATGTTCGATGCGCATTATTTTGCTGAAAATCGGGCAAACATTGATCAAAGAGCGGCAGCAATTTCCGCTCTGGTTGCCTGTATTATTGGCAGTCGGTATTGGCCTCTATTTCGCTCTCAGCTTTGAACCATGGATATATTTGGGTGAGTCCTTAGGGGGCTTTTCCTTGCTGTCGGGATGTCTCATCCGCGCACCAAATCTGCGTCTCATTTTTCTCTGTCTGATGACGATTTCTGGTGGTTTTGCAGTTGCACAATTTGCGACGCTCAACACATCCGTAGACTTATTGCAAAAGCGCACGTCGTTCATCGAACTTGAAGCCACCATTAACAGTGTATTCGAGACTGAGCACGGCGCGCGGCTCATCCTTCATGACGTGCATCCCACGCGCGATCACGCTCAACCGACTCCATCGCGCATTCGGCTTTCTGTCAGGGGAATATCCCTCGAAGATCTTAATGCATTGGTCCCGGGGCACAGCATCAGCGTTACAGCGATGCTCCGCCCACCCCCAGCCCCACATTTGCCTGGATCCTATGATTTCCAACGCCGAGCCTACTTTGCCGACATCGGTGCGTATGGCTTCGCCATCGGAGACATAGAAATGCTTGGCATAGCGGAAAGGGGTATTGGTGACCGTTTCGTGCAATTTATTCATACCTTGCGCGCCGATATCGCGGCGCGCGCACGCTTGATTGCGCCGGGGCCACCCGGTGCCGTGGCTGCCGCGTTACTGACCGGGCACCGCGGGACAATCCCACAAGACACACTAAGCCATATGCGGGATGCGGGAATCGCCCATTTATTGGCGATATCTGGCCTTCATATTGGCTTGGCGGCTGGCACGATGTTCGCATTTATTCGCATTATCATTCTTCTCCTGCCACGCCTGGGCCAACGATTAAACGCCAAGAAAATAGCCAGTATCGCTGCCATTTTGGTGGCGTTTTGCTATGCCATTCTTGCGGGCCTGACCGTCCCCACGGAACGCGCGTTCTTGATGACCGGTCTGATGCTGGTCGGTGTTCTGATAGAACGGCGCGGCATCACCTTGCGTTCGGTCGCTTGGGCCGCAGGGATTATCCTGATTGTTAATCCTTCAAGCTTAATAGAGCCCGGCTTTCAAATGTCATTCTCGGCCGTGATTTGTTTGATCAGTGGATACGAATGGTTATCAAAACGGCGCGAACCGGCTCGTGGATGGCTTTCTCGTATATGGCGTTACATTGCGGGCGTGATGATGACCAGCATCATTGCAGGCGTGGCAACAGCCCCATTCGCAATCTATCATTTCCAGCATGTGGCTGCATTTGGACTGATCGCCAACATGATTGCGGTGCCGTTGGCGGCATTTTGGGTCATTCCCGCAGGGCTGATCGCCTTGGTTCTGTATCCACTGGATTGGGATCATGGGCCAATGCTCGCGATGAGCCAAGGCATCGCGCTAATACTGGACGTCGCGGAACGGGTAGCAGACATTCCAGGGGCCGCGCTTGATGTGCAATCGATGCCTCTATGGGCCATGGTAAGTATCGCAATCGGCGGTTTATGGTTGTGCATTTGGCGAACCCATATGCGCGTTTTCGGTGTCCTGCCCATATTGTTGGGCTTAACTATTGGGTCCGCATCCCCGCAAAGACCAGACATGATCATTGATGGGAGAGGGCGCGTCGTAGCCCTTCAAGATAAAGACGGTACCATGTCAATTTCTACCAACCGTCGCGCGCGTTTCACCGTGGATGCATGGCGACGTTACGGCGGACAAAATTCAACGCCCGTTTCTTGGGGTTTTACAGGCAAAACTACGGACACAGGATTTCGCTGTGATATTCACGGATGTCGTTACAAAACGCACGATCAAACGATCAGCATTTCATTCGACGAGTCAGCACTAATCGAAGACTGCAACAAAAGCGACATAATTGTCGCACTTGTTCCAATAAGGATTTCATGTGCGGGGGTATCAAAAAAGATTGACTGGTTTGACCTGTGGCGACATGGCACTCATGCCATATACGTCCGACCCGAAAAAACGATCATTCGATCCGTCAATCAGGTCCGCGGGGATCGCCCTTGGGTGG
The DNA here is from genome assembly GCA_965659695.1 of Rhodospirillales bacterium. Lineage (GTDB taxonomy): Bacteria > Pseudomonadota > Alphaproteobacteria > Rhodospirillales > Casp-alpha2 > UBA4479. The sequence continues at coordinate 5,583 of CBFHXC010000111.1, read as the reverse complement.
TCAAGCCGCCGCCCATTCCGTGGCCCAACCGCAAGTCTGGCACGAATTAGGGTATCAGTAGTTCCGATAAAGTGCTTTTAAAACGCCTTGAACCTTCACCTGATCGGGGCCAAAAATTCGTGTTTCAAACTCTTTATTTGCAGGCTCCAGCGCGATGGAGTCGCCACGACGACGCAGACGCTTCAGGGTTACCTCGCCATCATCGAACAAGGCCACCACAATAGTGCCGTTTTCCGCCGTTTCCGTGCGCTTAATAATCACCGTGTCGCCATCTAAAATGCCAGCTTCGATCATCGATTCACCATCAACCTCAAGGGCATAGTGCTCACCCCCTGCGATCATAGCTGCAGGCACATCGATGAAACTACCTGGATCGCGCAACGCCTCAATCGGGGTGCCTGCCGCAATACGCCCATAAAGCGGGAGTTGGACTGAATCTGTCACTTCGGCATCCACGTTGGCCCCGGAAATTCCAAAATCACCCTGAATAACGCTTGGAGTGAATGGTTTTTCGGTCTCGGGCGCTGATCTAACTACACTGGGCAACGGTTGCGCGTTTTCTGGCAGTTTCAATACCTCTAACGCACGCGCACGATGGGGAAGGCGGCGGATAAAACCGCGCTCTTCAAGGCCCGTAATCAACCGGTGAATCCCGGACTTGGATTTAAGCCCGAGTGCTTCTTTCATTTCATCGAATGAGGGAGATACACCACCATCACGAAGCGCAGCTTCGATATACATCAAGAGTTCGTATTGCTTTCGCGTCAGCATGCAGCGGCCCTCCCACGGCGCGGATCCAGAAAATACTAGATATAGTAGATCATCTCGGGATCATAAATAGAACAAACAATAAACAATAGTTAAATGTTCTACTTTAGTTCCATTTTTCTGTCAACAGGTGGGATGGGTCGGGTGACCTAGAAAAGCGACGTAGAAACGCGAAGTGGCACAATCTTGACCGTATCGCCCGCGGATGCAGCCGGGGCGCCAATGTCGCGCATGACAAGGCAATCCGCCTCGGCAAATAAGGCCATCATGGAACTGTCCTGGCGCTCAAATGGTGTGGCGGTGGGTAACCCCTCACTATTGGATGTCAATTCAGCGCGCATGAAGTCCAATCTTTTGCCGTTTTTCGGCAAATCCCGGCCCAACTTGGCTGCCTGATAAAGCGGGACAGGGGGCAGGCCTAACAATTGCTCAATCGCAGCCCGCATAAAGATGGCGGCTGTGACGCCCGTTGAAACCGGGTTTCCCGGTAATCCCAGCAAAAAAGTCTGCCCCAGTTGCCCAAAAATCAGCGGTTTTCCGGGACGCATGGCAATTTTATAGAACCCAAGTTCCATGCCCTGATCGCCAGAAACCGACTGCACCAAATCATGATCACCGACACTGGCACCACCTGATGTCACCAACAGGTCGAATCCTTTGGCATCGTTTAGTTTTTCGCGGAGCGCCTCGGGACGGTCCGCCGCAACCCCCAGTGACACGGCTTCCGCGCCAAAAACCTGGGCATAGCTGACTAATGCCACGGAATTAGAACTTACAATCTGATCAGCACGACGCGGTGCACCGGGCATGACAACTTCATCCCCCGTCGCCAGCACAGCAACGCGGGGTTTTTGGCGCACCTTGAGCCACGTCGCCCCTGCAGCCGCTGCTAAGCCCAAATCACGGGCGCTCAACAACTGACCGGCGGGAATCAGTGTTTTACCAAGGGCAAAATCCAATCCCTCGGCACGGACCCATTGGCCGGGCTTTGGCGCTTCCAGCATGGAAATTTGATCACCGTCGGTTTCGGTGTCTTCTTGGATAATCACCGTGTCTGCGCCGCTCGGCAGCGCACCGCCGGTGAAGATTCGCGTACATTCCCCAGGGCCGACAGACCCTGAAAAAACGTGCCCAGCAGCGGCTTCGCCGATCATTCTAAGGGTCGTTGGGGCTTTCGGGACATCTTCCGCCCGGACGGCGTAGCCATCCATGGCCGATACAGCCTGTGGCGGATGACTGACTTCGGCAATCACATCAGCCGCCAAAACACGTCCCAAAGCAGTGGTGACAAAGACTTCTTCGGTGGCAACTGGCGCGATGGAATCGCGGATTTTGGTCAGCGCGTCGTCGATGCTGAGCATCTATGCGGCCTCAAATGTGCCGGATTTCCCGCCCGATTTATGGGTGAGACGAATATCGACAATCTGCATGCCGCGATCGGCAGCCTTGCACATGTCATAAACGGTCAGCGCGGCAACGGATACGGCGGTCAACGCCTCCATCTCGACACCCGTTTGTCCCTTAAGCTTACATGTCGCATCGATATCGACGGCATTGTCGTCAGGATTTGCGGTCAGATTGACTTTTACGGAGGTCAAAGCGAGGGGATGACATAGTGGAATGAGATCCGGCGTGCGCTTTGCGCCCATAATTCCGGCCAATTGCGCGACAGACAGCACATCGCCTTTCTTCACTCCGCCATCCATGATCATTTTCAGGGTTTCCGGTGCCATCAAAACACGGCCCTTGGCGGTCGCGACACGCTCCGTATCCGCTTTGTCCGATACGTCGACCATCACGGCGTTGCCATCGGCATCGATATGCGTGAATTCAGCCATTATGCGGCACCTTGTTGTCCATCACTGCCGAACAGCAGGGCACGGGTCGCAGCTGCAACGTCATCCTGACGCATCAAGCTCTCGCCAATCAGGAAACAGTTGGCACCCACTTTGGACATCCGATCCAGATCGCCGCGCGAATACAAACCGCTCTCGCAGATCATGATTTTGTCATCGGGAACGTACGCGGAGAGCTCTTCTGTTGTAGCAATATCGACCTCTAACGTCTTGAGATTACGATTATTTATACCAAGAAGAGGCGACTTCAATTTGAGCGCCCGATCAAGCTCTTCACGGTTGTGGACCTCAACCAAGACATCCATCCCATAGCCCATCGCCGCATCTTCTAACTCAGTCGCCTGACCATCCGATAGCGCAGCCATGATCAACAAAATACAGTCTGCACCCAGCGTGCGGGCCTCTGTTACTTGATAGGTATCGAGCATGAAGTCTTTGCGTAACGCGGGCAGGGAAACACTCTCACGTGCTGCGATTAGATACGAATCATCACCCTGGAAATACGGAATATCGGTCAGAACGCTTAAACATGCAGCACCGCCGTCTTCATAGGCTTTGGCCAAGCTCGGCGGGTCAAAATCATCACGGATCAGGCCCTTGGATGGCGAAGCTTTTTTCAATTCGGCTATCAGACCATAACCGCCAGCGTCCACCTTGGCACGAAGGGCATTGGCAAAGCCCCGCGTTGGCGACTGCGCTGCAGCCTGAGATTCAAGTTCACCAAGGGATACATCGGCCTTTTTGGCCGCAATATGCACTTCTTTATCAGCACAAATCTTGGTCAGTACATCACTCATGACATCATCCGCTGGTGATCATGACGAGTTTGTCCAGCGCCGCAAGTGCTGCACCGCTGTCAATCGATTTGGCCGCCATTTCTACGCCAGCCGCCAAGTCGTCTGCTTTTCCAGCTACAACCAGCGAGGCCCCCGCATTCAACAGAACGATATCGCGGTAAGCGCCAGTATCACCGCCCAGCATTGAGCGTAGCGCCGCTGCGTTGGCTTCTGGATTACCACCTTTGAGGTCGGCTGGGTCGGCAATCGCAATGCCCACATCTGTCGGCGAGACTTCGAACTCGCGGATTTCACCGTCCTTAAGGGCCGCCACGTGCGTGGGCCCGGTTGTGGTCAACTCGTCCAGACCATCAGAACCATGCACGACCCAAGCCGCTTCACAGCCCAAATTTCTGAGCGTTTCGGCCATCGGCATTACCCAATCCTTGGAAAAAACGCCCGTAAACTGGCGTTTTACGTCCGCTGGGTTCGACATGGGGCCCAGAATGTTAAAGATCGTGCGAACACCCATCTCTACCCGAACGGGGCCAACAAAACGCATCGCGCTGTGATGCCTGGGGGCCATCAAAAAGCCAATCCCAGCCTCGGCCATAGCTTGTTCGATGACTGGGAAGTCGGCTTCTAAATTGACACCCAGCGATGATAATACATCCGCAGCACCTGATTTAGACGACAATGCGCGATTGCCATGCTTGGCGACAGGAACACCCGCGCCCGCAACAACGAATGCAGCACCCGTGGAGATGTTGAAAGTACCAGACCCATCGCCACCCGTGCCGACAACGTCCATTGCACCTTCAGGTGCAGAAATACGGGTCATTTTGGCGCGCATGGTGCGGACGGCGCCTGTAATCTCGTCAACGGTCTCACCACGAACACGCAGCGCCATCAAAAACCCAGCAATTTGGGCCGCCGTCGCATCGCCGGACATAATGACGCCAAAGGCTTCCTCAGCCTCGTCAGCGCTCAATGCGATGCCATCAGCGACTTTGTTCAAAATAGGCTTCATTTCATCGCTCATTACGCTGCCTCTCGACCACGGGTCATATCAATAAAATTCCTGAGAATATCGTGCCCGTGCTGGGATGCGATGCTTTCGGGATGGAACTGCACACCATGAATGGGCAAGGCTGCGTGACGAAGGCCCTGAATAACACCATCTCCGCTGTGGGCGATGGGGATTAGGCTGTTGGGCATGGTTTCGGGCTTAATCGCCAAAGAATGATAGCGCGTCGCCTGAATAGGAGAGGGGATTCCGGCAAACACGCCCGTCCCATCGTGTACGATCTCTGATATCTTGCCGTGCATGGGGTTTGGTGCGCGTTCAATTTCACCACCAAATGCCTGTCCAATGGCCTGGAAACCAAGGCAGACACCAAATAACGGCGTGCCGGTCTCGGCGGCAGCCTTGACCAAATCAAGGCAAATGCCGGCCCTGTCAGGATCGCACGGACCCGGAGAAATGACGATTCCATCCGCGCCCGCACCAATCGCGTCGGCGGCAGAAATCTCGTCATTGCGGTGAACAACGACTTCGGCGCCCAATTCACCTAAATAATGCAACAAATTATAGGTGAAACTATCGTAGTTATCGATCAACAGAAACATGGGTTCTATTTCCAGCCAGATTTTCGAATAAAGACAATATTCGTCCTGATCAGGCGGCACAATGCCGACACGCGCGCGCGTGGTCAAGCAGCCTAAAACTCAAATGAAACGGGGGCAGCAGCCGCAATGCGGCCAGGGGATTTCAGAGGATTATACCGCGCGGCGACGATCTTCGCCAGCGAACGCAAAGCTGCGTCGGCGACGGTCGGGGCCAAAGAAGTCATTCACCCGAATAAATGGACGTGGATTCTCGATCACGCTGCAAAGGCGGCTGTAAATGGTCTTTGCAGAGACTGGTTTCGCCAGAAATTCAGTCATACCGTTGTCACGCGCGATGCAGACATGGCGCAGTTCGGTGTTGGCTGTGACGACAACAATCGGCACGTATGGATTGACGCTTTCGTCATCCAGGCGAATGCGACGAATAAATTCGATCCCGTTCAAATCAGGTGTCCAGTCGCAAAGCACGATGTCAGGCTCGTTCTCAGTACAGTATTGATAGGCTTCGTCGGGCTCAGCCGTGGAGAAAACGGTCGCAACACCAAATTCACTAA
>CBFHXC010000110.1:0-8343 GCA_965659695.1 Rhodospirillales bacterium | reverse complement strand
AGACTGGGTCCCCGCTTTCGCGGGGATGACATAATTTTTCTTTTCGGAAATTCTAAAGCCAAAAAATTTCCATACATCAGCGGTGGTCCCAATTGCTCGCACCCTCACCCCACCTCAACAATCTCAATGGCCTCGCGGCTGGGGCCTTCGACCATAATGGCGCGGGTGTCGGAGAGCGCATATTCATCAGATAAAAACGTCACACCCTCAGCGCGCAGTTTCTGAGTCCATGCGTCCAGGTCTGTGACCGAGAACGCGATGTGATCCATCAGTTGGCCAAGGGAGGATTGCAATGGCGCGTCGCCCTGATTGGGATACCAAGTCAAATTGATATCCCCGACCGTCACCCCGGCGGCGGGGGCGCGAAACATACCCTCTATATTCAATGCCGGGAACGTGCGTTCGGTCGTGCGCAGCACTTGGCAGTCGTCCGCGGGCACCGGGACGGGACCGAATTTTACGCGGGGTGGCACCAGAAAATGTTTCTCGTACCAAAGCTGGGCGCAGTATGGATCTTCGTGCCACATGTGCACGTGGTCGATCCGCTCCTCGTCCATATCGCCGATGATTTCAAACAGCGCATCGTCCGGCCCCCCGAAATACGCAAAGCCCGCCCCGCCCGGCACCGGCTCGCCCGCCGCGCGAAGTTCGTGCAACCGGTCTTGTGTGACGCCCAAGGTCTCGCCGGTTTTGAAATATGTGTCGCTGCTGATCGGCACATGACCGTCGTCGATCCCGGTATAAAGCGGGCGCGACGAGGCCTCGTCCCGCGCCAAAAAGTCTGCGACAGTGGCCCGACTGTCGGTGACCTGCCATCCAAAATGCCAGAACGCACTTTGCGGACCCACTTTGATGTTGTCGTCTTGTTCAAACAGGATCATCACATCGTTGGGCGAGCGAACGGCCGGCATGTCGCCCCATACGTCGGCCGTCGCCGAGGCAAAAAGGTTTGTGTAAAACGCGACCGCGCGATCCGGGTCTGACGTGCGCAGATGAATGTGATGAAAACGTGGGGGGACAAGCGTGGATGGTGTCATTATTTGGCCGGTCCAAGCGCGCCGTTCAGAAAATCAATCAATTCTTTGTCCATCCGGGTAAGTGTGTTGGCCACACCGTGGTTCGCACCCTCGACCACCTTCATAGAGATTGTGTCTTTGCATGCAGTACCGTGCGCGGCACAGACTTCATCGCGGAAGTGGCGCACGGACTCGGTCGGGATGACGGTGTCACGCGTCCCCGAAATAAACAGGATCGGCGTGGTCGATGCCCCAGCACTGGCCCGGACAAATTCTGTGGCGTATTCGATGCCGTTGGTCATTGGTCCCCGCTTTCCACAGCGCCCACCGTGGAGCGATATCACCGCACGCACCCCGGACGGAAAGCTGTTCATATTCGCCAGGGTGGCATACCCACCGGCGGAATAGCCCATCACCGCGATCCGATTGCCATCAATTTTATCAAGGCTGCCGACCATTTGAATCGCCGCATTGATATCGCGACCGGCGGATTTGGCGGCGTCTTCAAACTCACCCTTGAACGATTGGCTGCACGAGATCCTCTCGCCGTCTTGTCCTCCGGCCGAGTGATACCCCGAGCGCACCGGCACCGCGACGGCGTAACCCGCACCGTTTAAAATACTCGCCGTTTTGCTATCGCGGCTGAACGTCAACTGGCCGGATTGCCAGTTCCGAAATGATCGCCTGTGATTAAAGATAACAACAGGATGGGTCGATGCCGTACTGTTCTTTGGGTAATAAACGGTGATCGGCAGATCGGCCCCGTAGCGCGCGGTCAGCACGCCGTCTTTAAACCCCGGCGCGTACCCCGACGTGGTCGCGACGCATCCGATCAACACCATGCAAAGCGCTATCGCGCCGCCGCACTCGGTGAAAGATAATGTGGTTCTGCGCGTCAGGCCTTTCATGATATTCCCCCTGTGATCGCCATAAGGCTCTACCGAGAGGAAATTTGAGTCAAGTGGAGGCCTCTTCACCCAAACGCATACGCATCCATCGCCAGCACACCGTAGGTGTAGCTTTTGTGCAGATGGCGACCGGGTGTCGTCGGGGTGCCCGCCCCCATGGCGACGAACAGCGGCAGCAGGTGCTCGTCCGTCGGGTGGTTGCGTTGGGCCTCGGGAGCCAGGGTGCGGTAGTTTAATAAATCTTCGATCTGACCCTCGGCAATCGCCCAACTCGCCCATTCATCGAACGCGCGGACCCATTCCGGTGGCGCGGCATCGATGGGCTGACCACGAAACTCTGACAGGTTATGCGTTAGGTTGCCCGACGCCAGGATCAGCACGCCTTCTTCGCGCAGCGGGCGCAGCGCTTCGCCCACCGCGAAATGATACGAGGGTGTCTCGTTCGGGTTGATCGACAATTGCGTGACCGGGATATCGGCGGCGGGATAGCCCAGCATCAACGGCACCCATGCCCCATGGTCGAGGCCCCTGGTCTCGGTCTCTACCGGGCCCATGTTGGCGGCGGTCAGCAACTCGGCGGTGCGGGTCGCAAGATCAGGCGCACCCGGCGCGGGATAGGTCATCTGATAGAGCGCATCGGCGAAGCCCCTGAAATCGTAAATCGTCTCAGGTTCTTTGGCGTCGCTGACATGTGGCACATCGGTTTCCCAATGTGCCGAGACGACAAGGATGGATGTCGGCGTCGGCACCGCATCCGGGAACTTGGTTAGGAAATGGTGGGCGTCCGATTGATCCAGCGCGATGGTCGGCGCGCCGTGGGAAACGAACAGGCTCGGAATCTTTGCGGGGCTGGCTTCGGTCATCTGATTATCTTCTCATGGATGGGATCAAAAGAATACGGGCGACCCAGTTTTACCGAGCCGCCCGATGTGTCGTCGTCCCTCGTTACGCTGTCTGACCGTTGGGCAGGATTGGCAGCGGGAACTCTCGTTTGGTGATGGCAAAGGCGCCACCGCCCAACAATCCTTGTACTGCTGTCGCGACAATCAGAAATGCGGGGTATTCCCAGCCGCCGCCTTCGGCACTAAACAACCAGCCGTTGGGTATGTGTACCATCGCAGCACCGATCAGGACCGGGATCAGCGCGAACGACACCAGTCGCGTCTGGAACCCTGCGATCAGGGCCAACCCGCCCAATGTCTCGGCGGCAAACACCACATAAGCCAAAAATCCGGGATATCCGATGCTCTCGAAAAACTGTGCCGTCCCGCCCAGCGTAAAGGTGAAGTACTTCAACAACAGACCGTGGGCGACAAACATAATGCCGAGCGACACGCGCAGCGCAAAGGCACCATAAGGGGCCGTGTTCATATTCAGATTTGCATTCATATCTTGGTTATTCATGACGTGATCTCCTCAAACTCAAATTTGTAAAAATTGTGTGATCTGGGCACCCGGCTCCGCGTTGTGAAGAGGAAGTTACGGAATTCGTTCTTGCAATGAAATTCCCAAAATGTGCATATATATATTGCATTTTTGCAAACAACGATGCGCCGACCAAGTTCAGAAATCACTTTAAGAACGGAGTATAGAAAGTCTTGATGGAGATTTCAGCCACCACCAAATGGACGCGCCGTTATGCAGTGGGATGACCTGCGGATTGTCCTCGCCATCGCCCGTGCGGGATCGCTGGCTGGGGCGGCCAGGAACTTGGGCGTCAATCACTCAACGGTATTTCGCAGGCTGAATACTTTAGAGGAAAACCTTGGTGTGCGCCTGTTTGAGCGTTTGCAAAGCGGCTATGCCCTGACCGTGGCGGGCGAAGAAATGCGTGCCTCTGCCGAGTTGATGGAACGCGAGATCGACCGCCTGGATCGCCGCATCACCGGCCAAGACCTGCGGCTACATGGGTCGTTGGTGGTGACCACCACCGATACCATTGCAGCTGGTATACTGGGGCCGCACATCGGTGCATTCAAACACGCGTATCCAGATATAGAACTTGAATTAGTGCTGGATAATCAGAATGTTAGCCTCTCGAAACGCCAAGCCGACGTGGCCGTGCGCCCGACATTGAACCCGCCGGAAACCCTGGTTGGACGGAAAATTTGCGACATCGCGTTCGCGCCTTATCGGGCCAAGACCCTGGCTACATTGCACCCACAGGATCTGGCATTGATGCCCTGGGTCACCGTTGATGACAGCCTCTCGCACTTGGCATCTGACAAGTGGTTTCGCCGCACCTTGCCGCATGTGCTGGTGACCATGCGCAGCAATAGCCTGCAAGGTGTGATGCTCGCCGCCGAGGCCGAGGTCGGTGCCGCGATCCTCCCCTGCTTTATGGGGGATCAATCATCAAAACTGGACCGGGTCGGTGACCCCATCCCCGATGGCGGCAGCGCGCTATGGCTTTTAACCCATGAAGACCTGCGCCATACCGCGCGTGTCCGGGCTTTTTTAGATGTTATGGCTGACGCACTGCAAGGCGATATCGACCTGTTAGAAGGCCGCGCCGAGGAGTCAATCTAGCAGGCCGCAGTCTGCCAGCACGGCACTCAGCCCATCGGCGTCTTGGAAAACATGTGTCACCAAACCTGCCGTCATCGCATTGGCGACATAGCCCACATTGTCATCGACAAATAACGTGGTCGACGGTTCCCAGCCCAAGTGCGCGAGCAAGTCGGTGAACCCCGCGACCGTTTCCTTATCAAAGCCAGACGTGCCGGACGTAAACAGGTTGTCGCCGAATAGCATGGGCAACTCTGGGGCCAATTCGGCGATATGCTCGTCCATCATTTTGCCGTTATTGGTGAGCATCGCGATCTCAACTATCGCAGACAGATCACGGGCCATCTCGATGACGGCGGGGGCTGGCGCCATCGCCCATTTTCTGGCGGCGACCCATTGGCGCAACGTCACTTCCACACCCAAGGCATCGGCAATCGCCGCGATGTAGGCATCGGTGTCCAACTCGCCTTTATCCGCAGCGCGTTCAATCCCAGAATTGAACACCTTATCGCGAATGGTTTCCGCACCAACGTCGAGCGCGGATTCCAAAAGCTTCAGCCGATTTTCAAAATCATAGGCGTAGAGCACGCCGTCCATATCGAACAGGACAGATCGAATTTCCGTCACTTTGGACCCTTGTGCTCGTTCAGACGCGGCATCAACTCGACGAAGTTACACGGCATGTGCCGATAATCGAGTTGATGGACCAGGATTTCATCCCAGGCGTCTTTGCAGGCCCCGGTCGATCCCGGCAGCACAAAGATATATGTGCCGTCGGCGACCGCTGCTGTCGCCCGTGATTGAACGGTCGAGGTCGCAATTTTCTGATAGCTGATCCAGCGGAACAATTCACCAAAGCCCGGGATTTCTTTGTCGGTGACTTGGGCCAAGGCTTCGGGCGTGACATCGCGGCCCGTAACCCCGGTGCCACCGGTCGAAATCACCACATCGATGCCCGGATCTGCGACCCATGCTCTGAACTGTTCGGCGATCAAGTCCGCATCGTCCTTACAGATCACGCGATCCGCCAAAAAATGGCCCGCCTCGGTCAGACGCGCCTGCAATGTATCGCCGGAACGGTCATCCTCCAGCGTGCGCGTATCCGAAACCGTCAGCACGGCGATATTGACAGGTTTAAACTCGCGCTTATCAGAAAGGGGCATGGATCAGGGCTCCGAGACTAGAAAATGTAAGCGATGTAAAGTGGGGACAAAAAGCTGAGAACGCAATGATCCACACAACATCAATGACATTTTAAATATTTAGTACATACGATTGGTAACCGATTCGTTTTTAGGAGACACCCGTGCGCAAACCCCCCATAGCGCTACTTTTAATGCTCTACATCGTGAGTAATGCAAAGGCCGGTGACATAAGCATAGGTGATTGTATCGTTCGGGATGCAAATGCGCTAACCACCGAAGAAATCATCGCGTTGACCCAACCTATTATAGATGAAGGCAGCCTTCCCACCCACTGCGTTCAGGCCGCTGCCGCTTTGGAAACAGCGATCCGAAAAACGGGGGCCTTTGCCACACGCGTATTTATAGATGCGCTAGAAGACAGCCCCAACATTATATTAAGGGTCGTCGAAGGGCGATTGGCAGAAAACGGCGTGAAACTAGGCCGGTCAGGTGCGCGCGTGAACGATGACGTGATCCTTGGCCAAACAAATGAAATTCTGAAACCGGGCACAACAATTACCGCTGAAAAATTTGAACGCGCGATTTTACTTTTGAACGACCTGCCCGGTATCGCGGGATCAGAGAGCACTTTGTTACCCGCTGAAAAAGAAGGCGAAGCCAACTTCGAAATCTACCCAGAAGATGGCAAGTTAATAGAAGGGCACGTGTATACGGACAATTTTGGTAGCGCGTTCACCGGCGAATATCGGGTCGGTGCGGCGGTCGATATCAAAAGTCCGTTCCTAATGGGTGAGAAATTCTCGGTGGGCGCCAATGTCAGCGATCTTGGCACATATTACATTTCATTCGACGCCAGCATGCCCATTACCAATAGCGGTTTGCGCTGTGGCGTGTCGATTGGTGTGCTGGACTATCACACGGACGAGACCAACGACCTTCGGGGGTATTCTCGGGAAGGGTCGGTCTATTTACATTACCCGTTGATCCGTTCACGCCAAACTAACCTGAATGGCGAAGTTCGTTTTGGCCGAGAGAACATGAAAGACGAAGACAATTCGTCCACGGTCACTGATCGACATGTGGATACGGGGCATCTTGTCGTATCTGGGGATCGCATTGATGGACTTCTTGGCGGCGGCACCAGCAAATTCAGTCTGGAAGGCGTCGTTGGCTATCTCGATTTGGGCGGTTACGAGCCGTTTCGTCAAGAAGATCAAAATACGGCCAGAACAAACGGTCGGTTTTCTAGAATGGCATGAAGTGTATCACGTTTGCAGCACATCAATGACCCCTGGCAAACATATATTGAACTGGCGGGCCAGTTAGCTTCCAAGCGCCTGGACAGTAGTCAGTCGATCAGTTTTGGCGAGCCATATGATTTCCCCGGTTAAAGTAGCGGCGAACTGCTGGGGGACACAGGCCAACGCCTGCATGCAGACCTTCGCTATAATGTGCCGGACAAGGTTCTGAATGCACGAATGCAAGTCTCAGCGTTTTATAACATCGGCTCGCTTACGAGCCATGCGAAGACAATCAACGGCAACGTGATTACGCCAGGCATCGAAAGTGATACCTTTATTCTGCAATCTGCCGGACTCGGATTCAGTGCCATATGGCCAGAAGTCACCTTGCAAGGTGTGCTTGGGCGGCGCATCGATAACGAGGTCCCCGAACGTCTTTTAGATGATGATGACGATTTTCACGGCTGGCTTCAGGTGGTTTACAATTTCTAAGGAAACGACAAGATGAAACGACATTTCTTACCGATGGCAATTTTCACGTTTGCACTGGTATCAATATCGCCCTTTGATGTTTCGGCCTGCGTCACAAAATCTGGCAAAGATTGCGATACCACAGCCGCACACAAGGTCTACTATTCAAAGAAGCTTGTTAAGCTGGCGCCGGCTGGTGGTGTCGGCGCGACCTCACACGCGCAAGGGTTCGATCAACTGGGCGTGCCGTCCTTTGCGGCCCCCCCACCAGCGCAACAGAATTTTGGCAGCAATCCAGATGGCTGGTTTTATTTGATGCCTTCGTCCCAGCACACCGGCGGGTTTGTCCCCAAGCCAATGCCTCATCGGATACTGCAAATCCTTTCGAGCAATTCAGAACGAGGAGGACATCAAGGGGGGCTGATCAGAGCGGACGGCAGCTTGACCCCGTATGCTGTGACATTGGCTGGGCGCGAACGGGTGCTCCTGTGCCAGTTGTGGTCACACCACAGGCACCTGTCGCATCGAATGTGGCACAACCGTCATTGGTACAGCCGCAGATACTGGCGCCACAGCAGGTACAGCCTGCGACTCCACAAATCGCTGCACCCCGTCCCAATGCTATACGCGCACCCAATTTACTGCCGGGTCATGCAGCCAAGGGCGGGAATCACGCCCACCCCAATCAACACGTGGATGTCTACCACCCGACCAAAGCAGGCGTGTACAGTTACGCGGATGCACACAAAATTGGCGATCCATCGTTTCATCTCGTCGTCATCGGCATCAAAGAACCACAATAAAGCTGGGGGTTTAGCGAGCTAGTTCGCAGGCGTCGTTGCCAGTTCCGTATCGCCCTGCCCCATAGCGGTATAGATCGGCCATTCACCCCGCGCGACGGCATCCAGGGATGGCACGTCCTGGCCCAACTGGTCGCGGTAAATCCAGAAATTGGTCAACACCCGCTCGACGAAATTCCGGGTTTCAAACGATGGAATGCTTTCGATAAAAAAGATCGGATCATCCAGATACTTGGTGTTCCGTTTCCATTTCC
>CBFHXC010000109.1:0-8502 GCA_965659695.1 Rhodospirillales bacterium | reverse complement strand
CTCAGGCAATGCAGGAGATTTATCGTACCCTGGCGCGTCTCATGCCGACAGACCTGACCGTGATGATCACGGGCGAGTCTGGCACAGGTAAAGAGTTGGTGGCCCGGGCGTTGCACGATTACGGCAAGCGGAAATCAATGCCTTTTGTCGCTGTGAACATGGCAGCAATTCCACGAGAACTCATCGAAAGCGAACTGTTTGGTCACGAAAAAGGGTCCTTCACCGGGGCGGTCAACCGCAACGTCGGACGTTTCGAACAAGCCAATGGTGGTACGTTGTTCTTGGATGAAATCGGTGACATGCCGATGGAGGCCCAAACCCGTTTGCTGCGTGTGCTGCAAGAAGGCGAATATACCTCGGTCGGCGGACGTACTGCGATAAAGGCGGACACTCGTGTTATAGCAGCCACCCACCACGATTTAAAACGTCTGATCCGCCGCGGTTTGTTCCGCGAGGATTTGTTCTTTCGATTGAATGTTGTTCCCATCCGATTGCCTGCATTGCGTGATCGTGCCGAAGATATCCCGGAACTTGTGCGGCATTTCTTGGCCCGCGCCGCGAATAATGGACTGCCGTGGAAGATCATCGAACCAGAAGCCATAGAACTGTTCAAAGATCACCCCTGGCCTGGAAACGTGCGTGAATTAGAGAACTTGGTACAGCGCCTTGCTGCCTTGTATTCCGAAGAGATCATCGGTGCTGAAATTATTCGAACCGAATTGAATGATGGCACGACACAATCAGAAACCCCGGCATCTGCCAGCGGGGGGCTATCGGATGCCGTGGACGGCCATTTGCGGACATACTTCAATGCGCATGATGGCTCGCTGCCCACCGCTGGCTTGTACAACCGAATTTTGCATGAAGTTGAACGACCGCTGATTTTGCAGACCCTGCAAGCGACCCGAGGCAATCAAGTTAAAGCGGCGGAGGTCCTGGGCCTCAACCGAAATACGCTTCGTAAAAAAATCCGCGAACTCAGAATTCCGATCATCAAAGGCGCAGGATGACCGAGACAAAACCCGCAACACGTATCCGTCGATGGGTGTTGAACAGCAGTCATCAGCGTCGATTGGCTTTTCTATTGGCCGCACTATCGGCGGGCGCGGGGATCGCGACGGTCGCATTGATGACGGATACTGTGGCGATACGCGAAAAGGCGGATTTGCTAAAATGGCTTTTGATTCTTGATGGCGTCCTGCTGGTTTTGCTGACCATCGTGGTGGCGCGACGCGTGATCAACCTTTGGCGCGCAAGACAAACAGGTGCTGCGGGCGCTGGTTTGCAGGGACGCCTGGTCATGCTCTTTGCGATGATCGCTGTGACGCCTGCGGTGCTCGTTGCCATATTTTCCTATTCGTTTTTGAATTTCGGATTGGAAGCTTGGTTTAACGAACGCGTTTCAAAAGCGCTTCGTGACTCGGTGGGGGTCACGCAAGCATACCTCAAGGAACACCGCGATAGCATCGCAAGCCAAGCCTATAGCCTAGCATCTGTTCTTGATCAAAACGCGCCAAAGTTGATCCAACGACCCTGGGAATTTTCTAGTGTCCTGACGGCTCAAGCCAGCCGTCGTGCGCTGCCAGAAGCCATGGTCATTGATCGCGTCGGCAACATTGTTGCACGATCCGACTTCGCAATTTCCACGGTTGTAGAGGATATTCCGGCAGAAGCATACGAAAGTGCTGACAAAGGTGAGGTTGCATTGTTGGCTTCGGGACGCGACGACAAGGTTCGTGCGCTGGTCCGCCTGAACAGATTCGTCGGGACGTATTTACTGATTGAAAAATTTGTCGACCCCCGTGTGCTGCAACACATATCAGGCATTAAACAATCGGTGGATGAGTACAATCAACTGGAAGAAACACGAAGCGGTGTCCAATTCAGCTTTGTGCTGATCTACATGATCGCCGTTATGATTCTACTATTGGCCGCGACTTGGATTGGGATGACATTCTCTGCACAGTTGGCTGAACCTGTGATCAAGCTAATTGGAGCTGCCGACAAAGTATCCAAGGGTGATCTGACGACCCGTGTCGATGATATTTCTCGCGGTGATGAAATCGGGGTTCTCAGCAAGGCATTCAACAACATGACGGCGCGCATCGCCTCGCAACAAGATGGACTTATCGCAGCCAATACTGAATTGGACGAGAGAAGGCGATTCACCGAAGCCGTGCTGGCTGGTGTCTCAGCCGGTGTGATCGGTTTGGACAATGAACAGCGCATAAACCTGCCAAACAAATCTGCGTTTGAACTGCTGAACGTCGACTTTGACCAGCACATCAACGAACCTTTAGGCGACGTGATTCCCGAACTTGCAGATAGTTTAAGTGCTTCTGCAGAACGCCCGGACAGACTTCAGCAATCAGAAGTTTCGATCAAGCGCGACAACACCCACAAAACTTTTTTGGTGCGTGTCGCAGCGGAGCAAATGGACGGCCGCATCATTGGGTATGTCGTCACCTTTGATGACGTGACAGATTTGCTTTCGGCCCAGCGCAAAGCCGCCTGGGCTGATGTTGCTCGCCGGATCGCGCACGAGATTAAGAACCCTTTGACGCCCATTCAATTATCAGCAGAACGTCTCAAGCGAAAATATCTGAAAGAAATTGAGAGTGACCCTGAGACATTTAAAAAATGCACCGATACTATTATCCGACAGGTGGGAGATATTGGGCGCATGGTCGACGAATTCTCATCATTTGCACGCATGCCTCAGCCCGAGATTCATCCCGAAAATTTCTCCGAACTTTGTCGGCAGGCCGTGTTCTTAGAACAAAACCGGGGTGATGATATCCGCTACGAAATGAACATCCCTGATGACGACGTGACGCTGAATTGCGATGGCCGCCAGATATCTCGCGTGCTGACCAATTTGATGAAAAACGCTGCTGATTCCATCGAAGGGGCGCGTCAAGATAACCAAGAAGACGTGATTGGCATTGTGCAGCTAAATTTGGCGATAACAAAAGATCGGCAGCATATTCAAATTATGATTGAAGACGATGGCCGCGGGTTGCCATCAGAGGATCGCAGCCGCCTCACAGAACCCTACGTAACGACACGTAGCAAGGGCACGGGGCTTGGCCTAGCCATCGTTAAGAAAATTGTCGAAGAGCATAGCGGGACGTTAGAGCTTCGTGATCGCCAGCCACGGGGCGCGCAGATTACAATTGTGTTGCCAATGGTGGACTCTGATGCGAACGCGCGAGAAAATAGAGACGAGTCGGATGCACCCGCCGTCGCATCATCCTCGTAAGGCTCGCAAAACAAGGAAGTTTATATGGCGACTGATATTCTGATCGTCGATGATGAGCGCGATATTCGAACGCTGACCGGAGAAATCCTTGAAGACGAAGGATATATCATCCGCGAGGCGGCAAATTCCCAACAAGCCCTTGAGGCTGTTAAACAACGCCAGCCTGGCTTGGTGCTATTGGATATTTGGCTGCAGGGCAGCGAACTGGACGGATTGGGCATATTGGAAGCCATCAAAACGGATCACCCGGATGTTCCGGTACTGATGATGAGTGGCCATGGCACAGTCGAAACGGCTGTCAAAGCTATCCAGGACGGGGCATACGATTTTATCGAAAAGCCGTTTACCGCGGATCGCCTTATGCTGCTGATTGCCCGCGCGATTGAAGCATCCAAATTACGCCGCGAGAATGCCGAACTACGCATGCGCGCAGGCGCTCCCCTCGATCTTATCGGGGCATCCAATCCGATGAAGGATGTGCGCCAAGCGATTGAACGCTCCGCGCCGACAAATTCTCGGATTATTATTTCTGGCCCACCTGGGTCAGGCAAAGAAGTCATTGCGCGTATGCTTCATAACATGTCACGCCGAGCGGATGGACCATTCCAGGCCATCAATTGCGCGGCTATGCATCCTGACCGCATGGAAACAGAATTATTTGGTACAGAAGGTAGCGAGGATACAGCCCGTAAAGTCGGCATGTTTGAGCGTGCCCACATGGGAACACTTTTGTTGGATGAAATCGGGGATATGCCGCTGGAAACCCAAGGCAAGATTGTGCGTGTTCTCCAGGAACAAATATTCGAACGAGTGGGCGGCTCCAATAGGGTAGAGGTCGATGTGCGAGTCATTGCCTCAACAACCAAAGATCTGACCGCTGAAATCAACGAAGGCAACTTCCGCGAAGATTTGTTTTACCGACTGAACGTAGTGCCGATCAATGTGCCGGCATTGATTGAACGACGAGACGATATCCCGCTGTTGGCTGCCCACTTCATGCAGGGTGCCGCCAATACGTCGGGCCAGATTCCGCGAACATTTGCCGAAGACGCCATCGTCGCGCTTCAAACATACGGTTGGCCTGGTAACGTGCGGGAACTTCGCAACGTTGTTGAGCGATTACTGATCATGGCCCCCGGTGACAGCACACAGCCTATCACCAGCGCGATGCTACCCCCTGAAATCACAGGAGGCGCACCATCTGTCGATATGGAACGAAACGCTGAAATGATGTCACTGCCGCTTCGCGACGCGCGGGAAATGTTCGAACGGGAGTACTTGTTGGCGCAAGTAGAACGCTTTGGCGGAAATATTTCTCATACGGCCCAGTTCGTCGGCATGGAACGGTCGGCATTACACCGGAAACTAAAATCGCTTGGCGTTCGTGGCCAAGACAAGCAATAGTCATCCTTGGACAAAACGATGATCACGAAACAACATGTGATGGGTGAAGTGCGATGAAGGTTGTCGTTTGCGGCGCTGGGCAAGTTGGCTCGAACATCGCGCGTCATTTGGCGCTCGAAAATCATGACGTCACAATCGTCGATCAATCAGAAACGCTGGTGCGCCAAATTTCCGATGCGCATGATGTGAATGGTATCGTCGGGCATGGCTCTCATCCTGATGTGTTAGAGCTTGCCGGCATCGAAGATGCTGATTTGCTGATCGCTGTGACCCTTGCTGATGAAACCAATATGCTGGCCTGTCAGGTTGCGCATAGTTTGTTCGGCGTACCGACAAAGATCGCACGGATTCGAAGCCAAAGTTACCTACAGCCGATGTGGGCCAACATGTTCTCGCGCGATCACATTCCAATTGATGTGATTATTTCTCCTGAAATCGAAGTTGCCCGTGCCGTGATTCGCCGTTTGGAAGTCCCAGGGGCTTTTGAAATGATCCCGCTGGTGGATAACAAGGTGAAGCTTCTTGGTGTTCGTTGCGATCCTGGATGCCCGCTGGTCAACACGCCACTCAGGCAGTTGTCCAAGTTGTTCCCAGACATGAACATCGTCATCGTCGGGATCGTGCGCGAAGGACAATCGTTCACTCCCAAAGGTGATGATCAAATGCTCGAAAACGACGAGGTGTATTTGGTCGTTGATAGCGAGCATGTGGATCGCGCCATGGCCGCCTTTGGTCACGAAGAGCGCGAAGCGCGCTCGCTGCTGATTTTTGGTGGCGGCAATATCGGCTTGTTCCTGGCAAAAGAACTAGAGGAAAATCATAAGTGGGTGCGCGCCAAGTTGATTGAGCACAATAAGGAACGTGCCGAATTCATCGCCGGAGAATTAGAGAATACAATCGTCATCAATGGCAGCGTGATCGATCAGGAAATCTTGGACGAGGCCAATGTGGGACAAACAGAGACCATTGTCGCTGTCACCAACGATGACGAAACCAACATTTTGGCTAGCTTGCTGGCTAAGAGATTTGGATCGAAGCGCGCCATCACGTTGGTCAACAACGCGGGCTATGAGGACTTGGTCGGTTCCATCGGCATTGATGTCACAGTAAGCCCTCGGAACATCACGGTATCAAAAATCCTCCAGCATGTGCGGCGGGGCCGCATTCATTCGGTGCATACCTTGCGCGAAGATTTTGGCGAGTTGATTGAGGCTGAAGCGCTGCAAACATCAGAATTGGTGGGATTGCCGCTCCGCGATACGAAACTGCCACAGGGTGTATTGATCGGGGCGATCTATCGCGGTGAGAAAACAATTTATCCCAGCGGCGGCACGATTATCGAAGCTGGCGACCGGGTTGTGTTGTTTGCCGAGGCTGACGTTATACGCAAAGTAGAGAAGATGTTCTCGGTTCAGCTTGAGTTCTTCTAAACCCAAAAATTTACTTTATTGAAATATGCGATCTATGACGGACCCATTAGGGAGCCCCATCAGAACTAAGCCACAAGCCATAATATTTGATTGGGACAATACCCTGGTCGATAGTTGGCCCGTGATTCATGATGCTTTGAACACAACCTTTCGGGCTTACGACAAACCAGAATGGACCTTGGCCCAAACCAAAGAACGCGTGCGGCATTCGATGCGCGACAGTTTTCCCCCAATATTCGGTGATGAATGGGAAAAAGCGGGCGAGGTGTTTTATGCCAGATATGCCAAAATCCATGCGTCACAGGTTGTTGCAGCAGAAGGTGCTGCGGAACTCCTTCAAACCATTCATGAACTGGGGATTTATCAAAGCGTGGTTTCCAATAAGACCGGCAGTTTTTTGCGCGAAGAGGCTGATAATCTGGACTGGACGCGCTTCTTTGCCAAAATCGTCGGGGCACTGGATGCACCCAAAGACAAACCGGACCCGGCACCCGTGTTGATGGCGTTAAAGCCTGGAGAACATCAGCCCGGTCCGCATGTTTGGTTCGTTGGCGACGCCGATATCGATTTGACCTGTGGCATGAACGCTGGTTGTCATCCGATTTTAATACGGGCGGAGGCACCGGCTGACGGCGAATTTCCTGATTACCCGCCAGCAATGCATTTTTCCTCGTGTCTCTACCTTTGCAATTTTCTACGGACACTGTAGTGTTTCATTCTGATCTTACTGAACACTGGCTAATCACTGGCTAATCACTGGCTAAAATTCGCCTATTAATGAAACAAGGCCGCAGACAATCCGGCCGTAATAACCTAGGGGGAAAAAATGTCCACAGATAAACCCCAAAACGTGCAGGACGTATTTTTAAACTATATCCGTAAGAACAAGACACCTGTCACGGTGTTTTTGGTCAACGGTGTGAAACTGCAAGGGATTGTGACCTGGTTTGATAACTTCTCAGTCCTGTTGCGACGCGATGGACATACGCAGCTTGTCTACAAGCATGCGATCTCAACCATCATGCCATCAACTCCGGTTCAATTGTTTGACCCTGAAAAGGATGTCGACACCGAGGATGCGTGACTAACTCCAATATTGGCTTCATAGACCGGCGCCCGATTCAAGAGCGCTGCGTTGTCATCCATCCCGATGTTTCCGGTGGCGCCAATGCTGCGCGGAGCCTTGAAGCACGCTTACAAGAGGCGGAAGGGCTGGCACGCGCGATTGATCTGGAAATCCTGCATAGCGACGCATTTATCGTTAAACGGCCCCGTGCATCGACACTAATGGGGCAGGGCGCAATTGATCGTATCGCAGATGTGTTCGACACATTGCGCCATAACGATGATGACGGGGCAGACCCGGTCGCCATCGTAGATGCCGAATTAACCCCCGTTCAACAACGCAACCTAGAGCGTGAATGGGACACCAAGGTCATCGATCGAACCGGCCTGATCTTGGAAATATTTGGGGCACGGGCGCGAACCCGCGAAGGTCGGATGCAAGTCGACTTAGCGCAGCTATCATATCAGATGGGGCGCTTGGTGCGATCTTGGACTCACCTGGAACGTCAGCGCGGTGGTGCAGGGTTTATGGGTGGCCCAGGTGAAACCCAGATCGAAACTGATCGCCGGATCATTCGCCAAAAAATTGATCGTTTGAAAAAGGATTTAGTCGATGTCGCGCGGACAAGGGAACTCCATCGTTCCGCACGTCGCAAAGTGCCACATCCGATTGTCGCGCTGGTCGGCTATACAAATGCAGGCAAATCGACGCTGTTCAATCGTTTGACCGAGGCAACCGTCGTCGCAGAAGATCAATTATTCGCAACGCTGGACCCGACCATGCGGAGCCTGCCGCTGCCGAGTGGGCGTAGCGCCATTATCTCTGACACCGTGGGGTTCGTTTCAAATCTGCCCCATGAATTGGTTAATGCGTTTCATGCGACCCTCGAAGAAGTCATCGAAGCGGATATTGTAGTCCATGTTCGTGATGTTGCGCACCCGGATACGGATACCCAAAAGCGCGATGTCATGACAGTCTTGGGTGAGTTGAGAGTATTCAGCGACAATGCTGACAGTGACTCAAAGAAACCTTTGATAGAGGCGTTGAACAAGATCGATCTTTTTAGCGAAGATGATCGCATCTTCATCGAAAATAGAACGCAGCTTGCCAATCAGACATCGGTTGCCATTTCGGCCGTCACAGGGCGCGGCTGCGATGAACTGCTTAGTGTTATCGACGGTATCCTGACCCAAGGGTACTTGAGTGCCGAAGTGGCACTGAACTTCGAAGATGGTGCTGCGCTAGCATGGTTACACGAACGCGCCGAAGTCTTAGACCGCACAGATGATGAAAACGGCATGAGGTTGAATGTGCGGATTTCCCCCGAGGCAGCTGCGCGT
>CBFHXC010000108.1:0-8523 GCA_965659695.1 Rhodospirillales bacterium | reverse complement strand
GTGCCACGGCAAACACAGAGGTGAGCAACGCGGGTAGGAAATCCGCACGTTCGCCAATCATCATCGGCAGAGATATTGCACTCAACAAAAATGCAAAAATCGCAAAGATCGCGCCAATGACGGTCCCAACGACCAAGAACGTCAAACCATCCAATGAAAAAATGTTTGATTCAATAAATTCGGGATCGTGAGCATCTGGTATGGAAATTAATCACATACAATAGCGCAGCTGTTCGAACCCAGATGATCAAAAAGAACGTCAGTGCCAGTCCGGCACCAAATACCGGCCCTGGTGCATTTCGCCATGCACCCAGCGCGGTCCCGAATGAGATCGGCTCATTGTTACCGAGTTTTCGACTGATCTCGTAAAGACCAACTGCAAACACCGGCGCGACCAGGATAAATCCGGCGATAAAAGGCCAAATCAGATAATAATAATCGAGAAAATAGAGCCCAGCCGTCACCCCATAACCGATGAACGCAAATAAAAGCGCGAATGGCACACTGATATAGCGCGCACGTTTCATATCCGCCCAGCCCAACGCAAGCCATTGCCAAGGCTCATCGGTACTGACCTGACGGATGCGGCGCGCAAATGGCATCCCGGCACCGCCTGGAGTTTTATTCTGGTGTTGTGTGTCCGGATTCTCCGACATCTATCCCCTGCTCCCCAATTAAGTATAGATTAACGCTAGTGAACATATTACGGCAATGGCGGACGTTCCCTGTGGCTTTGAGACGTCGTGTATTTGGTTTATAATAATCAAGTCTATCACTAGATCTGCAGCAACTATATCTCTTGAGGAGTCGTTCGATGATTACGGAGCGCCAATCTAGCTTCAGAAAGGACTATCGCGCGCGAATTGCTGGCTGGTACAATGGGATCGTCCATGTACTCGTGATTTACGCGATTGGGCTCACCGCGATTTGGATTTATGCGCAGTTCATTCAGTCCCCATTGTGGTGGGAATGGCTGGTCGTTCCCGTCACGCTGCTCCTTTGCAATATTTTCGAATGGTTTTTACATAGATATGTGATGCACCGCCCTCAAACGAATGTGGCGCTACGGGCGATTTACGAACGCCACACGCTTAATCACCATCAATTCTTCACCGATCAGGAAATGCGATTTCGTGATCACCGCGACTGGCGTGTCACCTTTTTTCCACCTTATGCGCTTGTCGTATTCATCCTGATGTCATCGGCTGGTGTTTTCGTATTACATTTGATTGCCACCGCAAACATCGCGTGGCTGTTTATTTCGACTACGACGGCAATGTATTTGATCTATGAGTTCATGCATTTCTGCTGTCATGTTGATGAAAACTGGTTCGTCCGCCATTGCCCATTGGTCAACACGCTGCGCCGTCATCATACGGCACATCATAACGAGAAAATCATGATGGAGCGGAACATGAACTTAACGTTCCCTATCGCGGATTGGCTGTTCGGCACGTCAGATTTGGATCGTGGCCTGCTGGGACATTTGTTCAACGGATACAATGACAAGCATCTAAAAAGCGACCTGAAGGTTCGGCCCCAACGCCCAGATGAAGCGGCGGCGTCTCCAATGCCAGCCGAATAAACGAGAACGCCCAGTATGCCCGTTCACATCAAACTGATCGTATCTGCGCTGGCGTTGATTGTAGTTGGTGGATTTTCTTACAGCCAACTGGATGGTCCTAATCCGGGTATTTTTTATGTCGGCATGGGATTAGCCGCATTGATGGTACTCGCCATCTGGATATTTCCAGAAACAGGTCGCAAAAAGTCTCCTGACAAAAATTGACCATACGCCGACGATCAATCTAAGTTTGTTGCGCATGGACGAACGAGGAACTCTAAATGACGATTGAGAAAATCGACACAATAGTGATTGGTGCGGGCCAGGCTGGCATCGCCATGAGTGAGCATCTCAGTCGCAAGGATATCCCCCATCTCGTCTTGGAAAGACACCGGATTGCCGAGCGTTGGCGCTCAGAACGATGGGACTCCCTGGTTGCAAATGGGCCCGCGTGGCATGACAGATTTCCCAGTATGGAATTCTCTCAGACGGGTCCAGATGGTTTTCCCTCAAAAGAAGAAGTCGCGGACTATTTCGTTGCGTACGCCGAGAAAATTAATGCCCCGATACGTACCGGTGTCGAAGTAACAGAAGTCATTAAAAACGCTGCTCATCCTGGCTTTTTGGTTAAAACATCAGATGGAACATTCGAAGCTAAAAATGTGGTCGCCGCCACGGGACCATTTCAGCGCCCTGTCATTCCGCCTGTTATTCCTGCAGATGCAACGGTCACGCAGATACACTCGAATGCGTACAAGAATCCTGAACAGTTACCGGATGGTGCGGTGCTGGTTATCGGTGCGGGTTCTTCCGGCACGCAGATTGCCGATGAACTTCTGCGCAGTGGCAGGCGAGTATACCTGTCCATTGGTCCACATGATCGCCCACCTCGCAGTTATCGCGGACGCGATTTTGTCTGGTGGCTCGGCGTCCTGGGCAAATGGGATTTAGAGCCCCCTGAATCCAATACGGCACACGTGACAATAGCCGTTAGCGGCGCACATGGCGGCGAGACCGTCGACTTCAGACGCCTGGGGAATAACGGCATGACATTGTTGGGTATGACCCAGTCTTACGAAGACGGAACACTTACATTCGCAGACGATTTGGCGGAGAATATCGCCAAGGGTGATCAGAATTATTTGACGATGTTGGATGAGGCTGATGCCTATATCGCCCGAAACAATCTGGATCTACCATTAGAACCCGAGGCACGCGACTTGGGATCGGCCCCCGACTGTGTCACCCACCCGGTCAAAGAACTTAATTTTTTCGATGCGGGGATTACATCGGTCATTTGGGCGACAGGGTTTGCGGTTGATTTCCGTTGGATGAAAGTTGATGCCTTCGATGACAAAGGCCTGCCCAAGCATCAACGCGGCATATCGTCCGAACGCGGGATTTATTTCGTCGGACTGCCATGGTTATCGCAGCGTGGATCTTCGTTTATCTGGGGCGTATGGCACGATGCGCGATATATCGCGGATCATATAGCCATTCAGCGAGGGTACTTGGCGTACAGCCCCGGGGCTTCTGCATAACCCGGATCAGGACAATATCTTTGGGATGCGAATGTCACTTCAGAAGCGATCGTGATGTAGACCAGAGATATCGACACGCGGCTGCCTTCCCTCAATCAGGTCGAGGATGAATTCAGACGTGATCCCCGCCATTGTCAGCCCTAAGTGCCCATGCCCAAAAGCAAAGAAGGCGTTTTCGAATGACTGCGATTTGCAAATGACTGGCAAGCTGTCGGGTGTCGATGGCCGGCATCCCATCCAGCGTTCATAACCGTCTGTTTTCAATTCGGGGAACATACGCTGAGCTAAACCGACCAATCGGTCTGCGCGCTTATAGTTCGGCGGCGCATGGGGCGATGCCAATTCCGCGGTGCCAGCGACCCGAAAACCAGAACTCAGATTAGAAACACCAAAGCGATAGTCACCAGAAATGATGGGAATGCGCAAATCTACTTGCGCGTCTTTCATTCTAATATGATAGCCGCGCTCTGTATCCAATGGCACGTGTGCCCCTAATTGCCTGGCGAGCGGTTTCGACCATGCCCCTGCCGCCAGCACGACATGATCACAGTCATGCCGTCCCAGTTCAGTCAAAACATGCGAGACTTTGCCGTCCGCTGCTTCGAATCCACTGACCCTTTCGCGCAAAGTGCTGCCACCGTTTTGACGAAACGCAGCCATCAACGCTTGCGTCAGGTCGAAGGGGTCGCTCACCGAGATACAATCCGTGAGATATGCCGCTTGCTTGAAGATGGGCGCCAATGCCGGCTCTAATTGTCGAAGTTCGTTTTTATCCAAGTACTCGATTTTTACGCCATGTCGCTGTCGTAATTCGTGGCCAGGCCTTGCCGCCTCAAATGATTTATCCGTTTCATAGACATATAATTCACCGGTCTTTTTCAGAAGCCCCTCGGCATTCGACGACTTGAGTAACGGAGCAAATCCATCCACGGCATGACCAAGAATAGATGCCAGCAACTGGGATATTCGCTCCACCTTTGCCGGTGTTGCCGAGGCCAGAAACCTGAACAGATAAGGCGCCAGACTTGGCAAATACGGCCACCTAACCACGAGCGGTTGGTCCAGGTCGAACAGCATTTTTGGAACCTGACTGATCACCCCAGGTGTGGCGACTGGCACACACGCACCGATCTGTAAAATACCTGCATTTCCGAACGAACATTGCGAACCCGGGGCTTCCGGGTCGATCAGTGTGGCCTGGAAACCATTGAGTTGCAGACGAAGCGCACAGGCAACGCCCACGATACCTGCGCCAATCACATGAACTGAACGAGAGCCAATCTTCACTTCAACAACTCCGACAACGCTAGTTATGAATGATCAAAAAGACTTTGCCAGCATGGCTGCCTATTGTCACCTTGACCGAAGTGAACGTGAAGTTTGAAAGGTTATGCATGGCCCTATCACCAATTGCCGAAACACCAGAAGAGACATCCTATGACGTGGTGATCATAGGTGGCGCAATGCTGGGTTCGTCCGTAGCGTGGTTCTTATCTGACAATTCCAGATTTGATGGGTCTGTGTTGGTGGTTGAACGGGATACGACCTACGAGTTCACATCAACCGTTCACACAAACAGTTGTATGCGCCAGCAATTTTCACAAGAAATCAATGTGCGGGTCTCGCAGTTTGCCGCTGAGTTCGTAAAAAATTTCAGATCGTACATGGGGGGCGATGATCGGGTGCCTGACGTCCCCTTGCATTCATTTGGTTATATGTTTTTGGCAGGCAACGAACCGTCGGCAGCGATCCTGAAACAGAACCAACAGGCCCAAGCATCATGGGGTGCTGCCACAAAATATCTGACAGCAGATGAAATCATCCAACAATACCCGTTTTACAATTTAGACGGTATTTTGGGTGGGACGCTAAATCTCGTCGATGAGGGGTATTTTGATGGCAACACGCTTTTTGACTGGTGGAAGCGGTCGGCCAGAGAACGTGGTGTCGAGTATGTGAACAACGAAGTCGTCGCTATAACCAAAGACACTAGTGGTCAGAAAGTGGAGAGCATCACGCTGAAATCCGGCGTGGTAGTCACCTGTGGCACTGTCATCAATGCATCTGGCCCGCGCGCCGCGTTAACGGCACAGATGGCTGGCATCGACATCCCTATAGAGCCCCGGAAACGCTATACCTTCATATTTGATGCGGAGCAGCCACTGGACCGCGATATGCCGCTGACCATTGATCCGAGCGGTGTTCACGTTCGATTAGAAGGGGCCTATTACCTCGCAGGGTGTCCCCCAGATGAAGATCCCGCCGTCGAGCCTGATGATTTTGACGCTGACCATAGCCTTTGGGAAAACAAAGTCTGGCCTGTCATCGCCAACAGAATCCCACAATTCGAAGCGATTAAGCTGATCAATTCCTGGGTGGGGCATTATGCCTATAACACTTTTGATCAGAATGCTATCCTCGGCCCCCACCCCGATATTCAGAATTTCATTTTCGTAAACGGTTTTTCAGGGCACGGCTTTCAGCAATCGCCTGCCGTCGGTCGTGGTATTGCTGAGTGGGTGACGTACGGTGAATATCGCGCATTGGACCTCAGTCCATTCGCGTTTGATCGCATCGCCGAAAACCGGCCTCACATTGAAAAGGCCATCATCTGATCAGAATGACATTATGAACGGTTCAGAATCGTGACTGTTCCGGCTTTGGGATCAACAATCACTTCGTCGCCATTCTGAATCAATTTCGTGACATCACCATCCGCAAACCGGTCACACATGGTCAAATTCGCCAACGCTGCACCCTGTGCCAAAATCGTGTTGGCCGCATTGAAAAGGATCGCTTGCGGATACATGTCCCGTGATTTCATCTCGTTCAACATCCAGGCCGACGCGACACCACCCTTTGCGGTATTCATGACCAGAATCTTCTTGTCGTATGACTCGCCGTGGAGATCATGCGCAGGTCTGGAGAACACGCCTTTGATGCGGTCCAAGTCGTAGCGGGCAGAGAAATTATCACTGCTAACCATTGCCGTGCCTTGGACCTTCTCGCCGATACCTTGGTGGCATTTCAAAACGATACTCATACGATCTCTCCTGCCTCGGCCGATGCGATACACTCTTCCATACTCGCCAACGCGGGTTGGTAACCATACCCACCCAGAATATTCACGATTTTTGCCGAGTTACTCAGCAGACGAACCCAACCATTCGCTTCGCCGATCTCGCGCGCATATTGCTGATAAAAGCATGTCCCCTCGAGAACTTTGCCACCGGCATCTTCGATCTGGCCAACCAGTCCTGCCCGTGTTGCGTCGCTGTAGACTTGAGCGGACGTACACACCAACACTGGCGCTTTGAAGGATTTGCCATCGCACAATGCCGCAACTTGCTGCATCTCAACAATCGACAACTGTGGTGCAGCAAAGACAACAACGTCTACCTTATCGCCTTTGCCGCCAAATGTAGAGCGAAGCGCATCAAGGTCAGCTTTGGTCACCTCTTCTGTTGGCAGCTTATCGCCGCCCACATCGGCAAGGGTACGCGCCTCTGGCGTGATGCCCACAAGATGGAAAAGGGGCGTCGAGCCATAACTCGCCATGGCCGCACCCAAATGCTTCATTTCATCAGACGTAGGAACGCTCTCAAGGCCTTCGACGACCGGCACTTCCCAGTAAGAGCCCGACATTTTTCCAATCACCGCCCCTAATACGCCCCAATCCGTTAATCCGATGGGTTGCTCTGTAACTCGAAATCGTCGCGTGGCTTGGCGGTGTTCATCCAGATGTAGCCCGTATCTCGGAGTTCGCCCCGTCAGCCCCGCAGCCAGAGCCGACGGGCCACCTTCGAAATTGGACCGCGCACCACACGCACTGTTGGAATAAATCACAACGCCCGTATCGCCATACGCCACGTGATCGCCAAACACAGGCGGCATCACAGTCTGATAATTGATGCACGTGTTTGTCATCAATATGCCCATCGCTTCGCAGGCGGCATAGGTACGGCGCTCTAAGTTTGCCATTTCCTCTGTCTGACCTAACGGGCTGTAGTGGTTGAGATCGACACCTCGCGGGTCAGTAATCATCGGAATAGCGACCCGACCGCCCACTTCTGCAAGCCCTTCCAGGAAGGCGACGCCAGCTTCGCCAGCCGATTCGGGATCGACCATCATATGAGACTGACTGACCGGCACAAGATCGGTCGCATCAAACATCTCACCCACTTTGACTTGATGATCCAATGCCCAACGCTTGGCCTCTCCCATTTCTCCGGCGAGCATGTCCTGCTCGTCATCCGTTAACTTCATGTCCGGATCTCCCTGATTAATTCTTATTTATAAACTTTAGACTTTGTTGCTGCCCATCTTTGCAAGTCCAGAGGCAAATTCAACAAACTGCTCTCGCCTTGTCTCAATATTCACTGCCATCGCTTGAAATTTACTGTCCTTAGACTGATTTAAAGATAGCACATGAAGTCGCCGCCCACTTTTTGATGATTGATCTTATGAACGCCATATCGCTCCCGTTTGAGAATAGCTATTCGTCATTGCCCGACAGGTTTTTCGTGCGCAAAGCACCAGTACCCGTGCGCAAACCGACACTTATCAGACTTAATTTGCAGCTTTGTGAATTGCTTGGCGTGGACGCAGATGCATTATCCGGCGACTCAGGGGCGCAGATTTTCGCAGGCAACACGGTGCCAGATGGTGCCGATCCAATTTCTATGGCCTATGCCGGGCACCAATTTGGCGGCTGGGTGCCCCAATTGGGCGATGGGCGAGCAACGCTCCTGGGTGAGATCGTCGGCACTGATGGTATACGCCGCGATATTCAGCTGAAGGGTTCTGGTCGGACTCATTTCTCGCGTGGCGGAGACGGACGCGCAGCCGTCGGCCCTGTGCTTCGTGAATACGTCGTCAGCGAGGCCATGCATGCGTTGGGCGTACCAACCACACGGGCAATGGCGGTAGTGACCACTGGCGAAGACGTCATGCGCGAAGGGTATATCCCTGGTGCCGTGTTGACCCGTGTTGCGCAAAGCCACGTGCGTGTTGGCACGTTCCAATACTTCGCAGCACGCGAAGATGTGGATGCCATCAAAACCCTGGCTGACTACGTTATCGCCCGCCATTACCCTGAAGCTGCCAACTCTGACAATCCCTACCGCGCGCTGCTGAGCATGTTGATCGAGCGTCAGGGATTTCTGGTATCCAAATGGTTTGGCCTCGGTTTTATCCATGGCGTGATGAATACGGACAACACATCGGTCATAGGTGAAACCATCGATTACGGGCCGTGCGCCTTTATGGACACATATCACCCCGCCAAAGTGTTCAGTTCCATCGATTACATGGGCCGCTATGCATTTTCCAATCAGCCATCCATTTTACAATGGAATTTGGCGCAATTGGCACAAGCGCTATTACCTCTTTTCGACGCCAACATCGATGAATCCGTAA
>CBFHXC010000107.1:0-8587 GCA_965659695.1 Rhodospirillales bacterium | reverse complement strand
ACGCCAATAATTTTCTCGCCGCTCTATGCCTCGCCGCTCTCATCTGTTATTGGATTTGAATGAGTCTGGACCCTAGACTGCCACTTTGTTCCCACCTTGAACCACAGTCATCGCAAACAAGTCGCGAATAAATCGCACAGCGGTTCCATATCGGACGTGATCATAGACGATAGTTCTGAAAGGGTGAGCCGTTGAAAATGGCGCGGCTGGAACCTCAAAATTCGATCAAAAAAACAGGCAGCGGACTCGCCGCATCATACGCTCGGCGGGTATGCCCTGGTAGGATTGATCTCCATCGAGAACTACGCGCCAAACGAGCACCCAAAACTGTGGTCACACAACGACACAGTTTCACGTGGAATACGTTAATCAAATTTAGGTATTTGAGGGTGTTTCGCGTTTCGCCGAGAAGGGTCTGCTGATCAAAGGCCAGACCACAAACAGTGTTAGCAAAAGCAACACGATTTCAAGTACGTAGACTGTAATATAAGCCGTGGCGAGACTATCCATCCCGCCCAATTGCACATCAATCAAAAGATCCCGAATGATGCCACCGACGACGATCCCTATTCCAGCTGTGGTGGCCTGCACTGCCCCCCACGCGCCAAGCGCAAGACCGGATTGTTCCGGTGGCGCGCTTCGCATGGCCGAGGTCAACGTTCCATGACTGAACAGTCCGGCGCCAAAACCTATAAACAAGGTCCCAGCAACAAATATGATGTTGGACTGAAGCGGTGCGGCCATGATAACGGCCGCAAATGCAGGCAGTCCGACAAAGGCGCCATATCCCGACATAGTTAAGGGATCTGTGCCGCGACCGAGCATATTGGACGACAACACTAGGCCAATGATTCCACCCGTCGCCAGCACCGCCGTTAAACGCGTCGTATCTGATACGCTTAGACTTAACACCTGACCGCCATAGGGCTCCAACAATACATCGGCCATTCCAAATCCTGCGGTCCCCAATCCAATAACGATAAGCTGGCGCAAAGCAGCAGGCCGATTGATGAACTTTGCCCACATTTGAATAAATGGTGTGTCATCCGGCGTTTGTTGCGCGCGAATCCTGTCACGAGGCTCTTGTTTCCAGAGCGCGATCAAGTTCAGCACGATTGTGACAACTGCTGCGCCTTGAATGACGCGAATTAACTTACCAGCGTTGAAGTCTTCTAAGAGCGCCCCAAAAATCAACGCACTGACGATCATGCCAACCATCAGCATGATGTACATGAGGCCGACGACCTTGGGTTGAGATTCCGGAGGCGCCAAATCAGTTGCCAAGGCAAGCCCTACCGTTTGCACCATGTGCACACCTGCGCCGACCAACAGAAACGCAATAGCAGCACCTCCTATACCGACCCAAGCCGGCGCATCAGCGGACTCGCCCCACCCAGCCAAAACCAACAACGCGAAGGGCATGGCGGCAAACCCACCAAATTGGAGCATCGTTCCTTTCCAAATAAAGGGTACCCGCCGCCATCCCAGCGCAGAAATATGGACATCGGAACGATATCCAACAAACGCGCGAAAAGGTGCAAACAAAACGGGGAGCGCGATCATCAACGCCACCAAAGATGCCGGTACACTCAGTTCGACGATCATGACGCGATTCAACGTGCCCACAAGCAAGACAAGCGCCATGCCGACGGATACTTGGAATAATGATAATCTAAGAAGACGAGAGAGGGGTAATTCAGCGGATGCCACATCCGCAAAAGGCATATACTTAGGGCCTAAGCCCGCGATACTTCTGACAGCTGTATCCTTGAATACGCCCACTATAAAATGCCCTCGGTTTCAGGAGGAGTTGACGGTTCTTTTTTGCCGGTACCGGCGATCAAATAACACCGGGAACTGAACACGGCCCGCCTGAAGAAAGAATTACTTGGCGCACAAAAAAAGTCATTAAGCGAACATTGGCCGAAGAAGAAAATTTCTTCCTCGGCCAACATGCTCAATCAACTAAACAATCAAGATTAGTTGGTCGCCACCATCGATGTAACATGCCCAACGGCTGATCCAGCGAGCCAAATTTTGACGTTCGCCGTCTTAACCAGAGCTGTTGCCTCAATGGCTGCAGGTTATTGACCGACTTGTGTCAAGTAAGTCGCAACCTGCGGGTAGTACGTGAGAACGCCCACGTGAACCGCGAGCGATCCGACGGCGACGGCACCCAAGAAAAGCGGGATACCAACCGTTGGTTTCACAACCAACCACATTTTTGCGTTATTCATAACTTAATACTCCTCACCCAAGCCACGGCGTATAAATCGCCGCCAGAATGTGCGCTAGAAGTGCGATGAAACCAAAGACACGCGTGCCATCGATGACATACTTATGCACTTCTTCCGCTTCGGAGACGGTAAGACCTGTCGGCCATACCTTTTCAGGATCGTAATGCATTGTGCCTAATCCTCCGGATAGTTTAAACAACCCACACGCACGTAATTGTGCAGCGTTTAATGGCGATCGGACCACGCGGATTTAGGCCACGCTAATAAAATCCTACATCGTCATAACAATATGCTCCCAAAAATAAGGCAATATGTCTAGTTTAATTTACACTTTTTTGTTTAGTTTTGATTGACATCAATTATCTCTAATTAACCCATTGAAAATATACGATTTATAGTTTTTCGATCAAATAATTACCTGACAAGGAGGCGGTGTTTATTGCAATTTTGAGCGAAAAAATTCCAGAATCACCAAATTATTTTGCAAATTGTCTAATTTTATGATCATAGTCTCTTCGTATATTTATTGACATATTTTGCTACTTTTAGTGACCGGGCGATCCACCATTTAACGCCCAACGTATAAGTCTTCGAGGAGGACAAAAATGACCACAATTATTACACGTTTATATTCTTCACATGATGATGCATTAAAAGCTTCCGAAGCGGTCTATGCTGCGAAAATTTCTCGAAGCACGATGGAGATCGTTTCAGGCACGGCTGATACGGCTGCAGCCAAGTCTCAGATCGCTGCATTGGGTGTGTATCCAAGCGCTGCTGCCACATATGCCAGCAGAGTAGCTAGCGGGCATGCGTTGCTCGTTATTCATGCGGGCTTCAGAGAAGTATACCGAACCAAGAACGCTCTTAGTGGCACTGGCGATATTGATGCAGGAGTTGCTCATACAGAACTATTTGTGAGCGACCCGACAAAACCGCGCGAAGCACCGACGCGTTATCTGCCAGAACCGTTCAATTTTACGGTTTTCACTGGCGACCATCTTCCGTACCAAGGGCAGACTTGGCTCCCATTCCATAAATTCTTCCGTTTTCCACTCCTTTCGAAGCGTGAACCGCGTGCCGGAGTGCTAACAAACAAACTGTTTTCCAAGATGTTTGGATTGCCGATGACCATTAAATATCGGGAATCATAAATCACGATTCGCTCGTTTTTAGCGATATTAAACAAAGCCCCGCTTCTGCGGGGCTTTTTATTTCTGCCGATTCGCGGAAATCGTTTTGACAGGGCATCGCTTCCGCCTACTCTTTACAAAGGTCTTAACAATCGAAAGGAGGTGATCCGATGTCGAGTGATTTTGGTGTAACGCAAACGAGCCAGGGTGTCGGGATTGGATTGGGGAGCAACCTTCGCGAGCCGGTCTGACGCACTACGCAAATATTGGCTGTTTCGTTACACAGTCACGAGAGAGGGGGGCATCAGCCTCCCTCTTTTTTTATGCCGTCACCCTTTTGCTTGGTCGGTCAATGCAGCGATATGAATTTCAGCACAATCGATGACATTGAAATTTACTGCCTCTCCATTGAAAGCTATGAACAAATCCGTCCCCGCTAGCATCACCGCTTCGGCACCCTGCTCTTCGCACATTTGTGCGCCCGCACGAAAAAATGTGTCCTTATGTTTTGTCGTTGCATCGCCCTGTGTCGCCATTTCGACATAGTCATCATGGACATGATCTAAGTCTTTGCCCTTTGGGACGACAGTTTCCAAAGACGGCAACCCACCATAAAAGCCTGACTGCATCACTGTCTTAGTGCCCAACAGACCAACACGAGATAATCCGCGTTTCTGGATTTCATCATGCACTGTGGAAATCAGATTGATCACGGGCAGAGGGGATTTCTCTACGACACGCTCAATACAAAAATGCCCGGCAATTGATGTGACCGCCACGCAATCGGCACCCGCAGCAATCAGCCGATCAATCAGACGAAGGAATATTTCTGTTTGGGTGTCTTGGTCATCCGCTGCCAGATGCTTTATCAGCGTCGACGAGTCCGCATGTACCATCGTTAGATCAAGACCATAACCCGTCTCAGCTAACGCCTTGATCAATCCGCGGTAGTAGTAATCCGTCGCCGCTGGTCCGATACCACCAATAATACCGATATGCATGTTCTCGTCTCCGATACCTCTCCCCACAGCAAGCACTGCCACCGAGGTTGTCGAAATTATAAGGGAGAAAACTTTATCGGCAGCACCGAAACGGCGCACATGCAATCTTGTGCCCAGGACAATCGAGAAGAATCGCTTCGACGATCAATCATTCATCAGAGCAACCCGTAAAACATGCGCGCGGACGTCGCGAACAAGAAGATCGCGAATGCGAATTTCAACGCGCGCGGGGACAGATGATGTGCCAGTCGAACACCAAGCGGCGCCGTCATGCTGGTGAATGGCGCAATCAACAGAAGACCCAGCAAATTCACATGGCCAATGCTGGCCTGGGGAAGTGCAGGGATTCCCCAACCTGAAATGATAAAGCCGATCGCTGCCGGCACCGCAACAATCAAACCAATTGCAGCCGACGTGCCGACCGCACGATGCACAGGATACCCAAAGGCATTAAAGTATGGCACACCCAGCGTACCCCCGCCGATCCCCATCATCGCCGAGATCCCGCCGATGTTGAATGCGGAAAACCGACCAAGCCATTTTCCAGGCAGCCCATCACGGATTTTAAATTCAGCAGGCGTGAACGCCATATAGATTGCGACCAACAACGCGATCACCGCAAAAATGGCGCTCAATACGGGGCCATCAACGGCACTGGCGATCATGGTTCCAAGCACAGAGCCAACCCCAATAAAAATCGCCCACGATTTCAAAAGCTCTATATCCACCGCACCTCGACGGTGATGAGATCGTGCCGAAACAATCGATGTCACAACGATACTGGCGAGTGACGTCCCGACTGACACATGCATCCGGACCGAGTCATCGATATCCAAGAACCCGAGGAGAGAATAAAGAACAGGCACCACGATGATTCCGCCACCGACGCCCAACAACCCAGCTAACACGCCTGCGATCGCGCCCGTAAGCACAAGTACGCCGAACAGCGGTAGCAATTCAATTAGCGCGTCTGTGGACAGCATTTCAAACATCGACCTGACCTCTCAAAATGAATGCGGGAAATCGCTCATCGAACATCAGAAGTCGAGGGTCTCGGCAGGCATTTGTTTTGTTCCCAAAAGGGATCAATCCAAGTGATTAAGACCTTACCAGCTTGATCTAGCAGAGCCAAACCTCTGTCATTCGGGATCATCAGACCCCGGGATTTTTGTCTTAATAAGTTGAATAAGGCAATGTCCGGGGTTTCGTCCAGACATTCACATTCTTATTCAGAGCGTGCCGCTTTGCTCTCAAGCTTATGGTCAATGTAAATCGCTGCCACAGGTCCACCGACGATAAGTGCATGGAGTAGAGGGAATGCTAGTTCAGCCATGATAGACACCTATTATAGGTTGAGTAGTTTCTATCGACTCCCCTAATCCGATACGTGGCTAATTTGTGTTTAGATTAAAAATGACAGAAATTTAACCAAGCCTAGGAGAATCTGCATGGACTAAACGTTCAATTATTTTTCGGGCAGAACGCTGGGGCGAGTTTAACAAACGGGATCGGACAATCAGCATGGTCGAAGTACTCAAGGGTTTGCGTGTTATCGAGGGATCGGCCTTTGTTGCCGCCCCATTGGCCGGTATGACTCTCGCACAAATGGGAGCAGACGTGATCAGGTTCGATCGCATACAAGGCGGCCTTGATCATCATCGATGGCCCGTCACCGAAGACGGCACCAGTCTGTTTTGGGCAGGCCTTAATAAGGGCAAGCGATCCCTCGCCATCGACATGCGCACCCCAGAAGGCCAAGAGATCATCACAGAACTCATATGTGCACCCGGCCCAGACTCAGGTGTATTCCTGACCAATTTACGGGTCCGGGGCTGGATGGACTTCGACGAATTATGCAAACGACGGGAAGATCTGATCATGATCGAGGTCTTAGGTACCCGCAAAGAAGCGCCCGCAGTTGACTACACCGTTAACCCTGCCGTCGGTTTTCCTAATGCGACCGGCCCAGAGGGATCGGCTAATCCCGTATCACATGTATTGCCGGCTTGGGATTGCATCACAGGACAAAAGGCCGCACTTGCCACGTTGGCAGCTGAACGACATCGACGCATCACTGGCGAGGGCCAGCATGTACGCGTCGCTCTCAAAGATGTCGCCGCCGCCATGTTGGGCAATTTAGGGATCATCGGCGAGGCCACAATCAACAACACAGATCGTCCAAAATACGGCAATGCGCTTTACGGCGCTTATGGCCAGGATTTTCAGACCAACGACGGCAAACGGGTGATGGTCGTGGCGCTGACGCAGCGGCATTGGCGCGGGCTAACGGCGGCGACGGATACAACGGAAAGTATGGCAGCGCTTGGAGAACACCTTGGCCGCGACCTCATGGACGAGGGCGAGCGATTTTATGCGCGCCAAGAAATTACGGACATCTTGCGGCACTGGTTCGCCCGACGCGCCGCATCTGATATCGTTTCGACGTTGAATAAAAACGGTGTGATGTGCGCTGAATTTCGGAGCTTCCAAGAAGCCATTTCTAAAACCCTGATATCTCGACAGAGAACCCCATGTTCTCCATGGTCGATCAGCCAGGCATTGGCACACTTCTAACTCCGGGCTCGCCATTCAACTTTAGCGCGTTCGAACGTCAGTCGCCTGAGCCCGCCCCCGTGCTCGGTAGCCACACTGACGAGATATTATCTGACATTATCGGCTTATCGGGGACCGAAATTTCGCGGCTTCACGATGCGGGTGTGGTTGCGGGACCGCGCGCATCTTAACCCGACTCTGATTGCGCTTGATATTTTTGATAAGCAAGTACCGACAATGCGAGATCGCCAAGGGCGTGTCCCCGGAAGATAAACGCGGTCCGATCATCATCGCTTGATCGTCCTGTCAATTTGCCTGTGATCAATCTCGATAAATCCCCATCAACATCATCGGGGTTCACCAATTTTTTCGGCAGCGTTACTTCTTGGATCAAATCGTCGATGATCACACGATCAAGCTTGGCGAAGCTTTCTGTATGCCAGGGCAATCCCAAATCCACACTTGATAAGAAGCATCCGGGGGACAACCAATCGGCGTCCAAGAATGCCCCCGTTACACCGGTGTGCGTGACCGACGTCACGACCAGATCGACATCTTGAACGGCATCTTGTGCGGTTTCAGCAACGCGCGCATCCAAGCCCAGCCCACACGCCAATTCACACAGAATATCGATGTTCCTTTGACCGCGCCCAAAGACCTTGACCCGCGCTAAGGGGAACATATCGGCAAACAGTTTCAGATGGCTCTGCGCCTGCAATCCTGTCCCCACAAATCCAATCGATGTCGCATTTTCATTGGCCATGTATTTCGCCGCGGCCGCACTCAACCCCGCCGTACGGATCGCCGTGATCCAGTTGCCGTCGACGGTCGCCAAAGGAACACCAGTCACGCCATGCAAGAGTGTCACCAAGCTATTGATCTGCGGCAAACCCACATCCAGATTCTCTTCGTTCAGAACAAGGGATTTGGTCGCAACTATCGGCGGCTCATCCATGGCACCCAGGGTCGCCATGATGTAGCGGCTGTCGGGCGGATCAATCACGGCCTTGGGCGCTGTCCACACCTTGCCAGCCTCGGCTCCGCGGATCGCTTGCTCAATCATCGAAATGATATCGCGCGTCTTGATATCAAACCCGTTTAGGTCAGCTTTAGATATGTGTGGAATAGAATGTGTTGATGTCATTAGTCCCCTCCCCTGCGAGGTTAGTATGTGGGGATAGACAAAGTCCACACACTCGGAACCACTTAAAAAGGGCCCCTAATGGAACCCATTTTTTTGGATAGGCGTGTCGCCCGCTTGCGCACAGCAGGGATAGAATGTGAACCTATGACCTTCAGGTTATGAGTTACCTTTTTGCGTCTACGCCCGTTTTCTCCATAGTGCGTCATTCATACCTAATTGTTTGTTTTTAAATGTTTTATCTGGACATTATCTACGCTATTGGCTCACTCTTTGCGCTATGATTCACTGTCGCCTGCTTCCAATATGCTTCCAGTGAGATATGTGACCAACCGGAGATACTTGATGCCAAGACTTACAAAACGTGTCGTAGAAGCATTATTACCGTCAGAGAAGGACTACTTCGTTTTCGATAGCGATATATCAGGTTTTGGCATCCGCGTGTTACCAAGCGGTCGAAAGACCTATCTCGTGCAATATCGATCAAGTAGCCGAACACGGCGGGTAACAATAGGCAAGCAT
>CBFHXC010000106.1:0-8706 GCA_965659695.1 Rhodospirillales bacterium | reverse complement strand
ACGGCCTGCTCGTTACATGGTGAAATCAGAAAGTCATCAACGCCAAGTGTGGGACGATGCTCCCAAGAAAGGGTCAACTGTTCTGAGGTCAATTTTCGCTCGAACCTTTGGATGGGCTATCGCCGTTGCCATGGTACAAATCACTGTCCATGTATTGATCTATCCCAAAGCGAACTAGAACACCGGCGATGGCCGCAACGGGCAGGGCGATCAGCACGCCTGTCAATCCAAACAACGAACCACCCGCGAGCATGGCGAAGATGATCCAAATGGGCGATAGGCCAACACGACCTCCGACCAAGCGCGGCGTCAGGACATAACTTTCGAGCGTTTGGCCGACAATAAACACCAGTGCTACGAGAAGAATGGGCACCCAATCCTGGTGAAACTGTGCAACGGCGAGGGAAATACCGATGATCAGGCTAATCGTCGCGCCGATATAAGGAATAACAGCCAACGCTCCGGCACCGATCCCAATTAGTAGAGACGCGTTAAGGCCTACAACACTCAGACCGACCGCATAAATCACCATCAAAACAAGACAGACACTTGCCTGGCCGCGAACGAACCCGGCCAGCGTTGCATCAATCTTGCGAAACTGTTCACGGATGGTCGGCGCACCATCGCGCGGCAAAAGGCCATCAATCTTGGCGACGATTACATCCCAATCACGTAGCAGATAAAACGCCACCAACGGTGTAATCAGGAGCAACGAAAGAAGGTTTAAAACTGCGAGACCACCGCTCCAAACATTGGCGACAAACCCAGATACCAACTTGAGTGCGGTGCCTGCATATTTCTGTATCCCCGCTTTGATCGATGCGACGGCGTCTTGGTCGACTTCGGTGCTAAGTTGCGCCAGCATTGGATCGATGAAATCGCGGATACGATCAACGACGAGAGGAACCAACTGGATGGCACTCCCGATCTGTTTTTGCAGCGTTGGGATCAATAACAACGCCAGTCCGACCAAGGCGATGAAAAAACCAATCAAAATGGCTGACGTCGCCATGGTCCGAGAGAAGCCCCATTCTTCGAGCTTGTCGGCCACAGGATCAAAGAAATAGGCGATGGCCATGCCGACCACGAATGGCATTAGCACGTCGCGCAGCTGATCAATCAAAAATCCGGCAACAAGGATAACCGCGATCCATGACAGGATGCGCTGTTCTCTTGATAGGCCAGCTTTTGCTCTTTCGTCAGTCACGTGTGATCTCGTCTTTATGTTCCAATTGGTGCGCCCGGCGCGACCATATGATTATATAGGCTGCGCCCGACATGGTGGTTGTAATCGCGACAGCGTATTGCAACAAGCCTACGATGTCATTGCCCGGTTGCGCGTAGACCGCATGTCCCAAGGCAGACATAACCAGAATGATCTGCGCCAGCGTGTTTATCTTGCTGATCAATAGGGGCTCCATCTCCAAAGATTTGGTCACGGTCTCGAATACAACGGCTCCGCCAACGATCACCAGATCGCGAAAAACAACCAGCAAAACCAACCAAATGGGAACAAGTCCAATAATTCCACCAATGATGAATGCGGAAACCAAAAGCGCTTTGTCTGCGAGTGGGTCCAAGAAGCTGCCCAGGGTAGTTTGGAGATCGAATTGTCTTGCGATGATTCCGTCGACCGCGTCGCTGAT
Source organism: Rhodospirillales bacterium (assembly GCA_965659695.1). Lineage (GTDB taxonomy): Bacteria > Pseudomonadota > Alphaproteobacteria > Rhodospirillales > Casp-alpha2 > UBA4479. The sequence continues at coordinate 7,060 of CBFHXC010000106.1, read as the reverse complement.
GGCAGCGACGGAAAATAACCATAACGCCCATTCAAAATGTTGCTTGAGCAACAACCAAACCAACAGCGGCACAGAACATAATCTAAATAACGAAATCGCATTTGGTACGTTCATTATCTACCGCTAGGTTTTATTGAGCCCATTTTAGGTTCGTGGGGGTTGGAAGACACCGATCGGCATGACAATCCAGTCCCCGGCTTCTTGCAGCATGGACAGATTGTTTTGTTCAAGTGCCGTATTCAATTGCTGTAATCCGCCGACATAAAACAGGTTAAGTCGCACTTGATCGCGAGAGATCAACACGACCTCGGTTTGGCGAATGATCCCGACGCGTGCCAACTGTTTTTTGACCGCAAGCCAATCTTGCAGTCCGGTGATGGGGACGGTGATGGAGATCACGCCTGCGTCATCTTGCGAAATTAAGTTCTGTTCTATCCAAAGGTTTTCGATCCGCTGGTGTGTTGATCGCGCCACCCGGTCCATAAATACGATCAACTCTTCGCCGGGGCGCTGATCATAGGACACGGTTTTGACCTCGAGCAGGATCGGATCTTCGGGACGGATGAGCGTCACAGTTGCCCGTTGCCCGCTCGTTGTCGGGTTGATCGTGATGTTATTATGGGCGACGATGGCAGAGGCCGCATTATAGCGCGTGGCAATGGCTTCAAGGCGAATCAGATCGCCCGCCATGGCGTCCGACGCGCTGATGGAACTGATGTCGGTCAAATCGCCAAGCGGCACAACGATGGGGACTAGACCATTTCGGCTGTCCAAGGTTGCCCATGAGTCACGCCAGGGATTTGGCTCTCCCCATAGTTCTGTCGTGGCGCCAATTTCATAAACCGCGATCACCACGGCTGGCCGTGATGGTGTTTCGGCGAAAGGAACATCGTAGGCGCGCAATAACGCTCTGATCTCATCGGGTTTGAAGCGATAATTTAGCCGCGCAATGTATCGAACCGACGATGTTTTTTCTTCGGCGACAGAAAAATCACGAACATACGTGGTAATTTCCTGGGGCGAGAGTTCTGGGATGCGTTCTTCGTCAATCGTCAGCGTCAGTCGGCGGATCAATATATAGAACGCTTTGCGCTCTGCCTCTGCCAGGGCTTGCGTGCGTGCGATGGTCGCGGTGTCCGCCTTGACGTCTACCGTGACATTATTGACGTTGAACACGTCCGACGCTTTAGCGGGCGGCACCGCAAAGCCCAAGAAAAACAGCGATAATGCACACATCAGCAGCGCGGCCGACCGTTGAGTCCTTTGGCCCGATGATCGGAATATTTGATGCCCGGTTGTCATGAGAGCAATTTGTCCATCATTGCGCATATATCTTCCTTGTCGTGCTTATAGTCCAGGCGTAATTTACCACAACCGCGCAGGGGAGAAAGACCATTAGCAAAACTGACGAGACGCCGGGCCAATCAAAGGCAGCTGGCCTGAGTTACCGTGATGCGGGTGTCGATATTGAGGCAGGCAACGAGCTTGTTTCCAGAATAGGCTCACACGCCAAAAGCACACTCCGAAATGGGGTGATGGCGGGCCTGGGAGGATTCGGTGCGTTATTTGATCTGAAGCAAACCAAATACACCGACCCCGTGTTGGTTTCAGGCACCGATGGTGTCGGGACAAAGCTGATTCTAGCGATTGAAAGCGGCCAGCACGATACGGTCGGTATCGACCTTGTCGCGATGTGTGCCAACGATTTGGTGGTGCAGGGCGCAGAGCCGCTGTTTTTCTTGGATTATTTCGCATCGGGCAAATTGGATGTGGGCGTGGCCGAGAGCGTAATTTCTGGCATTGCCGAAGGTTGCCGTCAGGCGGGTGCCGCGCTGATCGGTGGGGAAACCGCAGAAATGCCAGGCATGTATGGCGCCGGGCACTACGATCTTGCAGGTTTTTGTGTCGGTGCGGTTGAGCGTAATGAAGTGCTACCAAAACCCAGTGTAAGCGCTGGTGATATCGTCCTGGGCTTGGCGTCAAATGGGGTTCATTCCAACGGCTTTTCGTTGGTTCGAAAGATTGTTGAGCGCGCCGGTCTGGCATGGGCCGATCCGGCACCATTCGATGCCGATCAAACGGTCGCCACTGCGTTTTTGACGCCGACGCGCATGTATGTGAAATCGTGCCTGGCCGGGATCAATGCGGGTGGTGTCAAAGCGCTGGCGCATATCACGGGTGGCGGATTGTCGGAAAACTTGCCGCGCGTCCTGCCCGAAGGGACTGCGGTTAGATTGGATGGCGCAAGCTGGCCCGGTTTGCCGGTGTTCAAATGGCTCAAAGAAGCGGGCGGCGTTGAAGAAGCAGAAATGTTTCGGGCCTTTAATGCCAGCATTGGGATGGCGGTGATTATCGCCCCATCACACCTAGAGCCGGTATCGACGGCGCTGCGTGATGCTGGCGAGAGCGTTTACCAGATCGGTGTTATCGAAGACCATTCAGCGGGGCCACAAGTCATTATTGAGAACGGCGATCAGCAATGGCACGGATGAAGATTGCTGTCTTGGTCTCTGGTCGGGGATCAAACATGCAGGCGATCCTGAAGGCGTCGCAGGATCCCGAGTATCCTGCTGAGATCGCTTTGGTTGTGACGAACGTGGCCGATGCGCCAGCATTATCGGTCGCCGTTGATGCAGGGGTGAAGGCTGTCGCGATCCCGCATGGCGAATACCCCGATCGCGAATCGTTCGATCAGCGAATTACCGACGAAATCGTTGCCGCAGGGTGTCAGCTCGTCGTGTTAGCCGGATTTATGCGGCTTCTGAGTGCGGAATTCTGTGAGTATTGGCGTGATAAACTCATTAATATCCATCCATCGCTTTTGCCCGCGTTCAAGGGGTTAGATGTGCATGCCCGTATGATCGAATCTGGTGTGCGTTTTGGCGGTTGCACCGTGCACTTTGTGCGTCCGGAAATGGATGCGGGGCCGATCATCGTGCAAGCGGCTGTGCCCATTCATCCTGGTGACAGTCCCGATGACTTGGCGGCACGTATTTTAACCGAAGAACACCAGTGTTATCCGCTCGCTGTGCGTTGGATTGCCGAGGGTCGGGTGCGAATATCAGGCGAACGAGTGCTGATCGAGGGTACCAAGGGCGCGGATCAAAGTGTGATTAGCCCAAGAAATCCGTAATAAAAAACCCCGACGTTTGACCGGGGTTTTTCACGAAATTATGTGGGCTGAGAATTAGCCGACGATTTCTGTTTCCGCGAAGAAGAAAGAAATCTCAATCGCTGCGTTTTCTGGCGAATCTGAACCGTGTACGGAGTTCGCTTCGACGTTCTCGGCAAAGTCCTTACGGATGGTGCTTTCGTCTGCGTTTGCTGGGTTCGTCGCACCCATAATTTCACGATTTCGGGTAATCGCGTTCTCGCCTTCAAGGACTTGAACAACGACAGGACCGGACGTCATGAACGTGCAGAGATCATCAAAGAACGCGCGTTCTTTGTGCACACCATAGAATGCCTCGGCTTGGGCGCGGGACAACTGAATGCGTTTTTGGGCAACGATGCGAAGATCGTTTTCCTCGAACCGGGCATTGATTTTGCCGGTTAAATTGCGTCGCGTTGCGTCTGGTTTGATAATCGACAGGGTCCGTTCAGCGGCCATGTCACGCTCCTAAATGTTGTTGACGTTAAAAAGTGAAAAATGAACGCGTTCGCGTTTTAAATTCCTCTAATTTGTCCCTAATTCCAAGGGCGCGCGGTTTATAACGAGGCACGAGCGCTGTGGCAACCCCGTATGCGTCCGCAAATGTTGAGTGATGATCTTGCAACAAAATTCGTCTGGTCGATAAGATACGTGAATTGGTCTCGTCATCCCATTAGAATGCGCGTTGAGTAAATTTGGATGAGGAAAGCCCTTCAATGATTATCGATCACCGGACATACACAATCGCCCACGGACGTAACAAAGAATACCTGGAAATGTTTGAGGCCGAGGGGTTGCCGGTGCAGCTGAAGCACCTGGGAAACTTGATCGGCTATTTCGTCACCGCCATTGGCCCCGTGAACGAAGTCGTTCACATGTGGGGCTACGACAGCTTGGCAGATATGGAAATCAAACGTGCCAAGCGAGATGCCGATCCCGATTGGAAGGCTTATCGCAAGAATTCTGCCGGGTTGCTGACAGATCAGCGGAATAAAATTCTCTCACCCGTTGGATTTTCGCCCCTAAAATAGGGGTTAGCCGCGCAGGCGTTCCATGTCCTGCAGGTATCCCGCCGGATCGACACGCACGTCAATCAGCTTTGGTCCCATTATCTGAAGCGCGTCTTGCAGGTCATCTGCGTTTTCCGCGACGGCTGATGCCCATCCAAATGCCGCGGCGATGGCACTGTAATTGATCGTCGGATAGCGCACACCAGTTGTCGGGCGTTGCTGTCTTTGTTGTTTGATGTCGATCAGCGATAGTGCTGCGTCGTTCATCACGATGATGGTGATGTCCAGGCCCAGTTCCTTGGCCGTTGCCAGCTCGCCCAAACACATCGACATGCCGCCATCACCCGTGATCGCGAGGACGGGTTTATCGGGGTTGATCAGTTTGTGCGCGATGGCCGCGGGCAGGGCAAAGCCCATGGTCGAAAGCCCATTTGATTTTAGCACCCCGAACGGCTCCATCGCTGGCCAAAGACCCAGGGTTGAGAACATATGTGCGCCTGCATCGCACGCGATGGATGCGGGGTGAGGTGTTGCCTTTGCAATCGCTTGAATGGCGGCTGCACATGAAAAGGTCTCGCCTCGAGGGACGTATATCTCTTGTAACTGCGCGCGCTTCATCGTGATTTCTGCGGCCGTCCATGCCGATGGGGTCATCTGTTTTTCGAGCGCATCAAGCAGGTCTGGCAATGCGCCTGTGGCTGCCGCATGGATGGGAATGCGCGGGTTAGAAATTTCCGCTTCGGACAAAATCGTGAATGCAGGCAGATCGGCTGGCCATTGGCCGGGGATAAATTCAATCGGATCAAAACCGATCCCAATGACGGCATCGGCCCCATCAAATATCCGGTTCTCGCCAACCGCTCCAGTGACAGGTCCGATAAACTGTACCGAACCGGAGGATATCACACCCAATGCTTTATAAGTCATGACGGCAGGGATGTTGTATTTTTCGAGAATAACTCGGATACGGTCGGCGTGATGTCGGGCCTCAAGCCCGATGACGGCGATGGGCTTTTGCGCGCTGGATAACGTGGACCGCCAAGAATCGTCATACAGTACGGATGGAGCCCCCGGTGGATCGGCCGTGAATGATGGTTCAGGGATATTGGCCATCGCTTCTGCCGCCGTAAACTCAAACATCACAGGACCCAGGGGCGGGGTGACCGCCTGTCGCCATGCGTTGCTAAAACGTGCCATCGCGTCTGGGCCGTGCAAATGGGCGGTGGCCTTGGTGATCGGGTCATAAAGCGCTTGTTGGTCAAAGTGCTGATGCGCGCTGGATGCAGGCCCATCGATAAACAAACACATCGGTGACCGTTCCAGGCTGGCATAGGCGAGCCCGTTGGTCGCACTGGACGCGCCAGGCCCCACCCCCACCAGGGCAACGCCGGGCACGCCAGTCATTTCGCCTGTGACAGCGGCCATGATGGTCGCGGCGGCTTCTGTTCGGGTGACCACGAATTCGATATCATGCAGGCGTGCCGATTCGATCAAATCTAAACTAGACCCACCACCGGGGATACCAAACATGCGCTCAACGCCTGCGGCACGAAGTTGTTCCGCGACTTGATTGACCAGGGTGCTCATTTAAATATTTCCAAACTGTTTCATCGCATCGCTAAAGGACATGCCGTTTCTGATGGCATCCGCCGCTTTTTCATCTTCTTTGGTGAATTGTTCGGCAAGGGTGATGACCTCACCCACGACTGTTTTTGGGATCGACAGTATTCCTGTATCGTCCGCGACAATCCAGTCGCCTGCTTCGACGGTGACACCGTCTGCGACCACGGTCCCACCAATATCGGCGACCTTGAGCCTGCACCGGCCGGTTGTCGGCACCAGATGCCGCGAGAACACATTGAATCCGGCGTCAGACGTCTCGTCCGCATCCCGCGCCCCACCATCAATTGCAATGCCTGCAAGACCCTTGGTTTGGGCCGCTAGGGATGCCATGCCGCCCCATGTGGAATAAGGGACAGCGTCGGCGGCCACGACAATCACGTCACCGGATTGGGCGGCATCAATCATCGCGCCAACTTTGAAGTCTTCGGATTGGAACGTGCCATAGGGCCCCGTTTCTTGTCGAACGGTAATGGCAGGCCCTGCGAAGGTCATGCCGGGTTTGACGGGCTTCAGATTCACAAAGGTATGTGCGTGATAGCCCACGCGGTCCAGCGCATTGGCCAACGTCGATGTCGCGAGATTTCGTAAGGATTCTGAAACGGAACTCTTGGCCGGGTCCATATTTGTTCTCCTGAAAAGGCGGGATCAGCGGTTCAGTGGCGGTGTGTTCAATTAAGATAATATGAAGCATTTCTAATCAATTATACTTTGACCTATTCATAGTTGAGTACAAGACTGAACCTATCGCCTACTGGGGCATAGCTATCTAATTCGCTAGGACTGACGTGGTAAAACTGATGGTAAGCTTATGAGAAAGTATGACTTGTCGAATGTCAGCGTTCTTGTGATCGACAAGAGCGAGGCTATGCGGGCGCTTTTTCGACAATTGCTCAAGGAACTGAATCTCGGCAAGACCACAATTATGTCGAGCGGTGAAGGCGGACTAGAGTACTATAATCAAGATACTCCTGATCTTGTGCTTGTTGATTGGGTTACGGATGACATTTCGGGGCTCGAAGTCGTCAAAGAAATAAGAACAGGTGAAGAGTCGCAGAACCAATACGCGGCGATCATCATGATGTCGGGGTTGTCGTCGTATGACAGCATCATCCGCGCCCGTGATTCTGGAATCCATGAATTCTTAGCAAAGCCATTATCCCCCAAGACTTTATACGAAAAAGTCTGCCACGTGATTGAGCATCCCAGGACCTTTGTCCGGTGCGACGGTTATTTCGGTCCGGACCGGAGACGAACCAACAAGCCTCTGAAAACAGGT
>CBFHXC010000105.1:0-8831 GCA_965659695.1 Rhodospirillales bacterium | reverse complement strand
GGTGCCTTTTTAGCTGCTGCCTTTTTGGATGTTGCCTTTTTAGCTGCTGGCTTACGTGCCGGTGCCTTTTTAGCTGCGGCCTTTTTGGCTGGAGCTTTTTTAGCTGCTGGCTTGCGAGCCGGTGTCTTCTTAGCCGGGGCTTTTTTGGATGTTGCCTTTATAGCTGCAGGTTTGCGTGCAGGCGCCTTCTTGGCCGTAGCCTTTTTCGCAGGAGCCTTCTTTGCCGCAGGTTTACGTGCAGGTGCTTTCTTCGCTGCGGGTTTGCGTGCGGCTGTCTTTTTAGCTGCAGGCTTCTTCGCTGCGGGTTTACGTGTTGCTGTCTTCTTCGCCGCGGGTTTCTTTGCGGCTGCTTTGGTTTTCTTGGCTGCCGGCTTCTTTGCCGCTGCCTTCTTCGCTGCTTTCGCCATGAACTGACCTCCCGTCGATGTTCAACGCGTCTGCTATAACAGTTTGTGGATAACTTCGGAAGTGTAAGACATCACAGTTCGCCGAATTTCTTAGAAAAAAGTTGAGAAACCGACCGAAATACCACAATCACGGGGCGGAAACGCCTTTTGGGCAGTGGATTGCGATCTAAAACTTCAGTGAACCAAGACGAAAGTCATCGCCCTTTCACACCTCACGCGAACATCAGGTTCGATTCGTTAGCACCGATCAAGTTGGAAAATCATAGGGGGCTATTTTACTTGGAGCCCGGTATCCAAGATTTGACCTCGACCGGTCGACCAGATTGAGTCCGCATCACCTTCTGAGGTTTGACCTGCTCGACGGCCGGGGCATCTCTGTTCTGAACAAAAGATGCTGCCATTTCTTTGATAGTGATCTCCGCCCTTGGCCCGCGTTTAAATGCATTTTTATAAGCGGGTGTTTCGTTAGTGATTTTGTTGAGCCGTTCGATCGACATGTGTCCGAAGCGTCGCCAAATACCGGACAAAAACTCTTCAACCTCATGGGGTAAGAAAAGCTCCGCGTCGATATCAGGCCGTCCGCGCGAGAATGCCATATAGATATTTGGTTCAATCGGTCCGATTTCGTCGGCGACAAAAACGGCGGGCATTAACTTTCGACCTTTTTGAATGATTGAGTAATAGGACTGAGACAGAAAAAGAAGGCGCTGCAGTTTTTGTGGCTGCAGATACTCATTTTCGTTAAGGGCGGTATCTGCAAACCAGAACGCTACATCGAACGCGTTATCTACATCAGCAGGTGTCATGCAACCTTCACTCAAGTCTTAAATTGATGTCATTGTAAATATAAATGACTCTATGGTGTAATGGTAAATGCTTGGTTAGCAAGCGCCTGTAGTCAGGTCTTGATATCGACCAATTCGTCAGCCAAGTCTTCGGCTGTTCTTAGTGTGGCCGCACTCGCCTTGTACGCCACTTCGGCTTCGATCAAGTTGACGATCTCAGACGCTAGGTCCGTTGGCTGATTGCCCGCTATGATTTGCGCTTGTACGCCGGACCCGCCAGCCGGTGTCGAATCGGTAACGATAGAGGATTGCTGAACACGGTCGGCGTCAAAACCATCGGTGCTTAAGTTGACGATATTGTTTGCCGCGACCTCTGCCCGCTTGCTTGCGGTTTTCAGGCCCGAAATCGCTGTGTTCAAAAGTGAATCGATCATAATCACCTAACCTCTGACACAATCATAAATAATCACATCTGAATTGGATGTGACGAAGATCACGGTTCCCTGAGGATCAGATTTAAAGGCTGAGGCTGAATGATGTACCACGGACTGGCTGCTGACCAGAGATCACAAGAGCATTCGTTTCATAGGTAGTGATAACCCGATTAACAGGTGTCTCTGTCGCGCGTGCTGCGGGTTGCTCAGCACCGAAACGCTTGGTTGAGGGGGCAGCAACGGTATCGGGCTGCTCAAGTATCGCGGCATAAACTTGGCTATCAGCCGAGAATAGTCTTGTGAGACCCAGTTCGGCTTGTCTGTCGCGACGGCTATTGCCTCCGTCCTTGTATAGGTTGGAATGCTCCTGCTGAGCCTGATACTCCGAAGCGGCGGTATCAAAGGAGATGTTCGTGCCGTCATTCAAGGCGTCAATCTGGGATGTAGCTAAGGATGCAACACGGCTAACAGGCACGCCGGTTCGCGTGGCTGAGGCTGGCGCCGTTGGCGCTACCGGTGTTGTTTTAGGTAACAAGGCCATGAATGCCGCTACCCTCTCCTAAACCCAAATTTCCCACGATGCGGAGACACTTCGACGAAATGCACCAACACCATCGGGTATCATACACCTCAAAGCCAGATTTCGTCAATCTATTCGTGGTTAATTAACTCTTAGGGGGTAAGTGGATCGTCTTGGATTTCAATGGTTTAGGTGGGCTCGAAGTTTATAGCCTTTGGCGTTAAACCCTCTCACTCATGTTCCGGTCGGCCGAAAACGAGAACTCTCGTCATCTTGGGCAACCTGAGCCTGTGCGCCTGCGGGTTTCATAATCATCTCCATCGGATCGCGATGTGCCACGCGTAGAGCCTCATCTGCGGCACGAAGTGCTCGCAATTCGCGGATTTCTTTTTCCGTTTTTCCAATGAATGCGATAAGTCTCGAATTTGCTCCTCCGCACGCGACAGAGCGGCATTGAAGTTGGCCAAGTGAGGTTTTACCAATATTTTGCCACGGATATCCGCACGCTTGGCCACCTCGCTGGTGAACCAGAGAGCTCCAAGAGACATCGCAAACGCGATTGCAGCAACCAACATAGACATTTCTCGATCCTTAAATCGATGAGACCTATTGATGACTAAATAATGCGGAAATTGATGAAGATTGGGTAAAGTAGGCCGCGTATTCGTTATTCCGCGTAAACAACTTTATTGCGACCGGACTCTTTCGCTTGATACAGCGCGCTATCTGCCCTGTTCAACAGGTCATGAACGGATTTATCGTCTTTGCTGCGCTCCGTCGCGCCTATACTCACGGTGAATTTTAGTGGTGCGCCGTCAGATACGGGCACTTCAATGGCAGCGACGGATTCACGGAGCCGTTCTGCTACTTCTAGCGCCGTCTTTATGCTAGTCTCGGGGAGGGCAGCGACGAATTCTTCGCCGCCAAAGCGTCCAAAGACATCAACATCCCGCAATTCGCGCACGCACACCTCAGAAAGCAGTTTCAAGACCTTGTCGCCGACATCGTGCCCATGATTGTAGTTTACAGACTTGAAGTGATCAGCATCAAGCATCAAAAGGCATAAGGGGTGACTATACCGTGCACATCGGGCCAACTCGCGTTCGGACGTTTCAAGGAATTTTCGTCTGTTGTTGGCACCGGTCAGAGGATCATTTCTGTCTTTTAAAAAATCTAAAGGCTCTAACGAAATCGGCATGGGCAACTCAAACCAAAATGTCGATCCCTGCCCGAGTATGCTATCGATACCAATCTCACCATCCATCAAATCTACCAACCGGCGGGAGATCGATAGGCCCAGCCCTGTGCCGCCAAACCGTCGAGTGATTGATCCCTCCGCTTGTGTGAATGCTTCGAAAAGCTTGCGTTGATTTTCGGGGGAAATGCCAATGCCTGTATCTGTGATTTCAAAGCGAATGCAAGCCGTTGAGTTCTCGTTCTTTTGTAACGTTGCTGAAATTACAACCTTACCTGCTTCGGTAAATTTAACTGCGTTGCCTGCTAAGTTGGTGAGTACCTGGCGCAGCCTGACGGGGTCGCCAATCACTGCTGGCGGGATATTCGGATCGATAAACGTAAAGAAATTTACATCCCGACCACGTTTCTGAATGTTCGGCGCGAGCGTATTTGCGACGCTATCGACGGTATCGCGGACCGATAACGGGACACTTTCCAAATCAAGGCGACCAGCCTCAATTTTTGAGAAGTCGAGAATGTCATCGATAATTCGTAACAATGCTTCCGCAGATTCGCGCACCGTCCGCAGCATTTGCCGTTGTTCTGAATTGAGCTGAGTTCGATCCAGCAATTCAGCCATGGCTGTCACCCCATTCATCGGGGTGCGGATTTCATGGCTCATCGCTGCAAGGAAACTGGATTTTGCTTGGTTCGCCGCTTCGGCCATTTCCTTTGCTACATTCAATTCACGCTCAGCCTCTTTGAGGCGTGTGATGTCAACCATAACGCAGGCGATTCCGGCAGTCGTACCATTCGCATCAAGAAATTGCGCCTTTTCAACCATTACATGGTGGGGCTTGCCATCAGCAAAAATCTTCTGTGTTTCATAGGAATGGCGACGTTTTCCAGCCGACGCTGTCCGGTCTTCTGGATCATAGCGCTCTGCCAAATCTGGCCGATCAATATCAAACGGTGACTTGCCCACGACGTTTTTGGGAGGCAGACCGGTTACAGCCTCGAATGCCGCGTTGGCGCCCAGAAATACACCGTCTTTGTCCTTATAAAAGATAGGGTTTGGGATCGTATCCAAAAGCGTGCGCTGGAAATTCAATTGATCTTCTAAGCGCTCTTCGCGGCGTTGTAGAGTCGTCACCAAGTAGTCTAATGCGCGTCCCATCGTTGCAATTTCATCGGAGCCCTCTGTCGGGATGGGGACACGACGCCCCTCAACGAATGCTGCCATGCTGTCCTGCAAGCCCATTAAGCGCGTGATCACGGTGCGGTTGACGTAGACTAATAGCAAAATCGCGATGATCGCCCCGACGGCACCCAAAATGATAAATTGATTGATCAGGCTGTCAGCACGTTCTCTGGTTTGAGCGATCTGTGTCTTGAGTTCTATGGAGGCAAAAGTTTCTTCTTTTGAAACTTCAATCGCTTGTTGGTTTAGGCTGTCTAATTGCGAGGAAATCAGTGTTGATTGCACGTATCCTAATACGCTTATCCCAACGATGATCGTCGCGATCAAAATGATCGATATTCGAATTCGTGATGCCGCACGCATATTTATCATAGATAGTTCATCATGCGTTTACGGCTTGATCTAGTGCGACCTCCATCCGGTCGGGACGGATGCGCGCGCGATGGGTAATGATGGTGCTATCAGCAGAGTCGTTGCTCATTGCGACACATGTAATTGAAACTGAGAACGCCGGGTGCGGCACAAGAATCTGAAACCCGAGTTGATCTCCGACGGTGGTTTCATAGGTCCAAACGCCATCGCCATGGTTGGCGCCATGGGTCAACAGAACGCCAGCCGGTACATCGCCGATGGTCAGTGATAGTGTGCCATGTCCATCAGGGGAGAATGTTTGAGTGTCCAGCGGCACTGTGATGATACTGGATTGATCGTTCGATGGCGTGACGCGTCGTGATGCGCCACCAATCAAAACGTCAGCTAGCATGTGTTCGGTTGCATATTTATCATTCTGCTCATTCGATGCGCCAAACATCTGAGCGATAGAGGCTGAACAAAATGTCGCTAGACCGATGATGCTCGTATGCCCGATATCACATGATGCGACGCGCCATCTGCCTTGTCCAAGATTGCGACCCCGACTGAGAAGGCAACCGGCCGGAAGGCCACGAAACTCGATCGAGTCATATCGCTCAAATGCGTATCCACGTTCAGTAATACTGATGGTTTGCACGACGTTGTCGCGACCGCCGAGCGGCGATAAATTTGGCCATGCAGGGCACAATTCAACCTCGGCACCTGTCGGACCGATAACCTGCACATCGCACAAATTTCTGACTTTCAGGCTAAGGCGATCATACACCTCTTCGGTATTCGGGTCTGCTCGGCCCCGCACAAACGACTGCAAGGCATTTAATTCCGCGATAAATCCTGATCTCTCAATATCCGACGTCGACGCTTGGATCACCAACACGTCACCATCAGACGTAGAATCTTGGGTAGCTGACTGGTCTTTATGTTGATCAACCACATCGGTTATGTCAGGGGCATCCTGTATCGGCTCATCATTCGCAGGTTCGTCTGGATCACGCGCGGTCAGGGACTCACGCACGGAGAATATCAGGTCGCCGTGCCACGCCCATCCATTAGCCGTTTGGGTCATATTCCCACGCATCAGATTGTCATCTAAGCGCACTGGGTGATCGTTCAATTCTGCGGCCAGCAAATTCGCCGTTTGTGGTTGGTCTTTGTCCAACGATTCTTCGCGAATCAATAGCTCGAACGGCAGATCATCCAACGCAGGCATACCAATCATGATGTCTAATGGGATGTCAGGGTCATCGCCCCATAACATCACCCGATCATAGATTTCGCGTCCATCAGAGAATATACGAATGCGATGAGGTGCCAATTCAGATGATGGAGACAACCTGAGTAAGAGTGTGTTCTCACTGTCTGGAACAATCGATTCTGGCGCTTCCACTTGAATGGATACCGCCGCCTCATCCTCATCAAGCGCAATATCGATATCGAATGGTGGCGTGCCCTCTGGGACAATGATGGCGAGGTTTTTGAGATCTGTTTGCTGAACGGTCCACATGCCCGCCTCGTCTTTCTGGCCAGCCGTCAGGATGGCAGCGGGGGCAAGACCACTGATTAAAACTGAACGTTGCGCCTGATTGTCCTGGCCGTCCGAGTCTACGCTGACGTCGATTTCAATCATCGTCGCAATACATGAGTCGCGGTTCGAAGTATTACCCGGAGTTAGACTCTCTGGCGAGGTGTCCTCTGATGGAGCGTTCTTTTCGACGGTTACTTCATCAACTGCATTCTCGACCAAGATCAATTGGCTTGCTTCAACTTCGGACCAGGTTCGTTGATCCCCGTCTCGTGTGAGTAAAAATTTGGCCACGACAGCGGTTGAATGCCGCAAATCCTCAATATCATCGGCGTAAAAAGAAACCGAATCGAGATGCTCACACACGAATTTCCATGTGCCATCTTGTGTCATCTCGCCACTGACGGCATAAACCTGATCCGGGACTTCTCTGACTTCGACGCCTGTCAGCTTAGAATCCGCGGGCGGGCGGAAGTCCGATTTGAATAACAGTTGATGTTTGAATTCGTGTGGGAGAGAGGCTGACGGCGCACCCTGATTGGCTTGTGTTGGTGCTTTGGGTGCGTGTCCCATGGGGCCGAGAATACTGTTGAGCCAAGAATCACGGGCGCTTCGATCTGGCGTTACCGTCTTATTTTCATCTTCGTCGCCCATCAAACCCTCAAAGCCAGCGTAATATCGCACATCCCACGTTGTTGGAGTTGCGGGAGGCATGATTCCTCGCGTATTTTAACGTTATTGCGTTCGTCGCGCGAGAGTTCCGTTTGTCAGGATATGACCAAGTTGATCAGCGTGCACGTTTAGAATGAATGAAACTGTCCATCATATTCTTGTTGTTGAAGATGATCCGTTCGTCCAAAAGGCTGTGCGCGTCTATTTGGAAGGCGAAGGCTATCGTGTATCAACCGTTGATAACGGTCCTGCTATGCATGAAGTCATGGAAAAAGATCCCGCAGATTTGACGATCATGGATCTCAAGTTACCCAAGGATGACGGGTTCGAATTGACCCGCCAACTGCGCGATAAATATTCTGTCGGCATCATCATCCTGACATCCAAGGACGATACCGTAGACCGTGTTGTCGGTCTTGAGGTGGGGGCCGATGATTACGTCACTAAGCCGTGGGAAGAGCGAGAGCTTTTGGCTCGCATTCGCAGTGTCATGCGCCGCGTCAAAGAACGGGCAGAGGTCAGCACCACGGCGATGATGGGCGAACAGCGAGTGGTTGTGTTCAGCGAATGGCGCTTGAATTTAGATAGCCGTGAACTTCGCAACCCGGACGGCGAAAAGGTAGAACTCACGTCTGGTGAATTTAACCTGTTGAACGAGTTTATCGAAAAAGCGGGGCGTGTGTTGTCCCGTGATCATTTGTTGAGCGCGATTTATAATCGCGAGTGGGAGCCATTTGATCGCTCTATCGATGTCTTGGTGACGCGTCTGCGTCGCAAGGTCGAAGCCGACTCGCGACACCCAGAAATAATCAAGACCGTGCGTGGTACGGGGTATATGTTCGCCTCCGCCATTTCCTTTGAAAATTGATTAATACGAAAACTTGTCCTGAACGCCGCCATGGCTCACTCAATGATGCGCATTTCTTGTTGCATGGGGCCTCTTAGCTCCCCAAGTCAGGGCAAAGAATAGCCATTAATTTCTAAATCCAATGAAGTCGAGGTCCATGCATGTCCGATATGTCCGAAGAAGATCGCCACACGCTCAGCATCCAGATCGCCAACCAAGTGATCAATATGGCCAATAGCCGGTTGGAAGAAGGTTTGGACCCGAGTGATATTTCCGCAGGTATTCGACATGCGGCGGCCAATTTCTCCGCCTTCGCGGTGGCCAATTCGGAACGGCCACAGGATGTGGACCCGACCTTCTTTGCCGAGGAATTTATCCAGATGTTCGCGTATTATTTGGAAAAACATTCTGAAGCGATAAAGCCAACAACTGGCCTCGAAGCGCTGATTAGTCAGGTCAAAGACGAGAATTAGCTGGGGCTCTCATAGACTCTCATGGGGCCTCAAATGCGCTCTTGGGCTGGGTCTAAGGCGGACCAGCAGGTCATCGGGCGCTGAATGCATTTCGATTAGCGGTTCTTTCCAGTGTTTTCTTGTCAAATTTGCTTATAAAAAATTTTGGGTTTTTTGCTTTTACGACTTGATTCATCCTCTTCTTCTGGATATGACCATCGCGGCCGCGTCCCCTTCGTCTAGCGGCCTAGGACGCTGCCCTTTCACGGCGGAAACACGGGTTCGAGTCCCGTAGGGGACGCCAGCTAATTCAAAGACTTAAGCCCCGCCATCGGCGGGGTTTGTCGTATCTGTCACCTGCTTATCTAGGTTCAGAACTCATTAACCATTAATTGATTCAATGATTTGGAACTCAATATAGGAGATTTCAGATCATGAGACGA
>CBFHXC010000104.1:0-8842 GCA_965659695.1 Rhodospirillales bacterium | reverse complement strand
GCCACGGTGTCATGATCCAGCGATTACGGAGACCGAGGACACGTTTCACCACTTCAACACATGTGAATAGACCAAGCGGCATTTCAGCCGCGATAGGCGCGCGCCGCTGTGTGAACACGGCGTCAAAGCCCTGTTCGACAAACGAAGAAATGATCTCTTCTGGATGCGCGATACCAAGTTCTGTCAGGCAAAACGCATTCGACAACGGGTCAATCAGCTGCCACGACGGACCCGACTGAACAGCGATCATACAATGCTGATACCCATCACGAAGCACCTTTAGATACGCCAACTGTGACGGCCCAAAAATCACGATCGCACACGATTGCCCTGCAGGTCTGATGATGGTGGGTGATTGGCGCGCCGCAACGATCACACCACCACCCCCTTATCAACCAGGATAGGCTCCAACACTTCGAACACGTCGGTCCACATGATATAATCGACCACTTCATCATCATTGGCCGGGTCGGGATGGCGATCCAAAAAACCGTAGTGCCCCATGACGACCAAATGGCCCGGGGCCAAAGCCCGCTGGTCGTAAAGTTTCTTGACCCAACGGAACAGATCATCCGGTTCACATGGTCGCTCATATACCGATTTGGTATCGCTGGCCTTGGCCCGCTCCGCACGCGCCTTTTCCGAACGGACGAACCAGAACCATGCTTCTTCAGCATTTATAAAGTGTTCAGTCGATGTGGATGTGATATCAGGATCAGGCATCACGTCATAGTCTCCTGTGGGCATGAATGGGTATGTGCAGACTACGGCGAACATGTGTCCGGTTCGGTCGCATCTGAAATTTCAACCCCATCACGTGTGCGAACGGGTTTTCCGTTCGTCACATCCGGGTTAATCTTTGCGCATCATTTCGGCAGGGATATCGCATATGGCACATAACGCGAGTGGCGCAGTCTGGACGTACGCAGACGATCAATGGTTTGAGGGTGACAAGGCCGTTTTGGCCCCGCGTCATCAGGCATTTTGGTTATCATCGACGGTGTTCGATGGTGCGCGTTATATGAACGGAAAAGCCCCCGATTTGGATAAGCACGTTGCACGCGTGATCCATTCAGCACGTGTCCTGGGCATGAAACCCAATAAAACTGCCGAAGAAATCGAAAAGTTGGTATGGGAAGGAATCGCCAAGTTCGATGACGATGTCGCCTTATATATATGTCCGATCTTTTACGCCGAAGAAGGTGCCGTGGTTTTGCCTGATCCGGACTCGACCCGTTTTTCGATGGTGGTGCGTGCCTCGCCGATCCCGCCATTCGAGGGGTTTAGCGCCTGTTTGAGCCAATTCCGCCGCCCGGCCAAAGACATGGCACCGACCGAGGCCAAGGCATCATGCCTGTATCCTAACGTGGCGCGCAGTGTCGGCGAAGCTCAGGAAAAGGGCTTTGATGTCGGGGTAATCCTGGACCCAGATAACATCGTTGCGGAGTTTTCCTACGCCAATCTATTTCTGGTCAGAGATGACGTGGTGGTGACACCCGTCCACAATGGGACTTTTTTGAACGGCATCACTCGTCAGCGTGTCATTCAATTGTTGAAAGATGACGGCTACACGGTCGAGGAACGGATTGTCGAATTTAATGAAGTTCTTGAAGCGGACGAATTGTTCGCGACTGGTAACTACGCCAAAGTTCTCCCCTGCACGAAGATCGAGGATCGCGAGCTGCAACCCGGCCCCGTCGGCACGCGCGCCCGCGAGCTGTATTTCGATTTTGCTGAAAAAAGCTGATTGCCCGCGGCACACGCCGATAAACCATCTGTAATGATTTACGGGACACCGGGTGCGGTGTCATTTGGTAAGCGAATAACGCATAAAAAAAGAGGCCAAAGGCCTCATTAAACCGGTCAGCAATTAAGGCAAGAGCTTACGCTGAATGTGGTTCCGTTGGTTTCGCCTTGGTGGGTGTAAGCTTTTTGGCTGAGAGCCTTTTTGGAGAATTGTCTTCGGTTTTATGAGTTGGGTGCGCACGCGTATTCATAAACGCAGCCACGATGCTTTTACTTTGCAAATTACGCCAAGCGTACATGGTTATTATGCCTCTACCATTCCGACGGGGATCTGAGCGGGAGAGGTGTCGTTCTTCTTCGACTTGTTAATAAATTCCGAGATTTCAACGCCGCATCCACCGCATTCTGGCTTACAGCCGTGATACGCATGGATATCAGACCACTGTTTCGCCCCCGCAGCGACGGCCTCTTTTACTTGGCGATCATTAATCCCGTTACAAATACAAACGCACATAACTCTATATATCTGCCATCTCTCAATTGCGAATGCATCTCAATTACGCCGCAATTGATAATCATTGTCAACTAGAATTTTCGCCCTATGTTGTGGAAGTCGACAAAAGAGACACCGCGTTACCTATGAAACAACCTAGGAGGCTTAGTCCATGAAGGGCGATCCAGAGGTTCTTAAACACCTCAATATTATTCTGAAAAACGAACTGACCGCGATTAACCAGTATTTCCTGCACGCACGGATGCTCAAAGACTGGGGCTATGAACGCCTTGCCGCCAAGGTATACGAAGAATCCATCGGTGAAATGAAGCACGCCGATTACTGTATCGAGCGTATTTTGATGCTTGAAGGGCTACCGAACCTACAGGACCTTGGCAAAATCCGCATCGGCGAGAACGTACCAGAGATGTTCGAATCGGATCTGGGTGCAGAGTCCAACAACCAAGGCTGCCTGAAAGAGGCAATCATCGTTTGCGAGAACGCAAGGGACTTTGTATCACGTGAAATTTTTGAGAAAATATTGGACGATACTGAAGAGCACATCGACTGGATCGAGACCCAACAGAGCTTGATCGCCAATGTTGGTATTCAGAACTACCTTCAAGAGCACATGCATGGTGGTGACGGCGAAGGCTTATCTTCGCCACATCGAACCAAGACACAAAAACGCCGGCAGGACCAATTATCCCGCCGGCGTTTTTTTTATGAGTTCGAACTTAGCTCAGTGGATGGTGCTTTGATGCATCCCGACAAATAAAGATCGGGCTCGACCACGCACGGACGCCGTCTTCTTGGGTGACGCGGATAAAGATCGGATTGTCGCGATCATCCGCCAGATCAATGGTGCGCTCAAAGCTGATATGACGATGCGGATTGACGTCGGGCATCCGGAATATCTTGATGAAGCGCGGCAACACACCTGAATTCTCGACCACTTCATCCTCGTATCCGATGTCTTCAATCGGCACCCCGCATTTGATCAGCGGGGTTTCGATTTGCAACGTGCCACCCCAGGCATCAGACACATGAATGTCGGCACCAGCGAAGTTACCTGTGGTCAATGACATCCATTCGACGGTGGTATCATTCACATGGGTCAGCCTGCGTTCGGGGTTAAAGAAGTTATACCCCGACGCCGATGTGATCGTGTTGTCAGTGACCGTCGCAGAACCATCCCAAATCACCTGACGGAAGCGCCCACGGTATTCGGCACCTTCCCAATGGATACGGATGCGGCCGCCCATTTCATCTTTGGCATAGGGGTGGATCGTTTCAACCAGTTCGCGACCGTTGAAGATTTCAACTCGTTCAATCGGCGCAGGCGAGTCTACCTGGACCGAGATTTTGGCCCCACCGGATTTGAGCTCGACAATGTCACCCATCAACGCCGTGGTGCCTGATGTGGATGTCGGCGCCGTTGGATAATCCAGGGCGGGATCGTCGTTATAGATATCACCCGGTTGATCAAATTCGGCGCGTACATCCATAAACATCCGACCACCATGTCCGCCGGTGGTGCAGAAATGACGACGTTTGCGAATGCAATCAAACAACGCATCGCGGGTAAGTTCAGACATCATCATGCAGGTCAAACCACCCACGGCACCGAACAATGATGCACCGGGATAACTGGCCCCCGGGCGTCCCTTGTGACCGTCAGAGTTGGCAACGATCCCGGTCCGATATCCCATGTCGAAAGCATCTTCTAACAGCCAATCAAACGTGCCCCACGACGAATGTACTTCCATCGATTTTTCGATCCGGCCATCGTGCGCCATTTTCACATCCGCATAGCGTCCGCCACAGTGGGCATAAGACACAACATCCCATTCCCCTGCATCGGTGATGTCACTGTAAAGCTCCCCAGCTGTATTGCTGTCTGTATGCTCGTCCGATTTATCCTCGACCAAGGCATGGGATGACCGTCGGATCGTGCGATCCGCATCGGGGAAAAAGATATTTCGGTCCCCGCCCAACGCGGTGTTGCCCGACCACTCATATCCCAAGGGGGCCAGGAACTTGCCCGGCTCGTCGTATTCTTCACACAGGCTATCAAGCTGGCTCCAGAAGCCTTTGGTGATTTGGAAATCGTTACCCTGATGGCCGACGCCGTCAACAAACGCTTTGTCGCGGGCAAATTCGAAAAAGCCGCGCGCCGATCCGGTGCCGATGGTCTCTTCGGACTGGCCGTGCAAATCGACCCAATAGTGTTTCAATTCCAACGCGTCCGAAATCATGATCGGGTTGGCGCGACAGGCGATAGTCCCTGCCTCGTCTTCGAGCCAGATATCCACCCGTCCGGTGCTGCTGATACTTAGATCATCAACAACTACGGCAAACTCACCCGGGGTGAACGAGACGCTATCGGGCAATCCATTCACAGGTGCAGAGCTTCTGAGATTGAACATGCCGCTGCACTGATCAGACGGATTGCCCCACAAATCTTCACCGCGGATTTTAAGGGCGAATGTTTCGTTTACTTCGCGGGCAGTTGGCACCACGGCGACGTATGATGACGGCGGACCGGGCACGATGTGGATCATCGGCTGTTCGGGGATAGCCTGATAGTTGGCCGTCGCGATCGGATCGACGAGAACACGGAATTCCAACGTGTCTTCGCAGAACGTTTGCAAGCGCATACCGTTTGAGCCACCGGACGCGTCACCAAACGTGATGCTAATGGTATCGCCTTCTTGCATAAAGCCTTTGACGACTTTGATGTAAAGGCACCGATCCCAAGGCCGCACGTTGCCCTTGGGGTCATAACGGTATTCGAGCACCGCACTGTTGGAGGCTTCGATCTTGGTGTAATTCGGGCGCTTGGGATCTTCGAATTGGGGGCGGGTTTGATCAGAAGCAAATCGGAAACAGACCCGCATCGATCCCGAATCGTCCATACCGAATTTACCACAGGTATATGTCAGATTGAACGTGTGCCAAGACCCGGCCTCGAGCTTACCGGATGGTGTGAGAACCGCATGACCCAAGTCTTCGTCAGCGATTGCGTTTGGTAATGCTGAACTCGAATTCAGCGCCCCCTGACCACCATCATCATCAAGCATGTCGTTCCTTCACCTTAGGTAATTTTTTTAAGCCCGCAATTAGGATGAGATTCCCAGGATATGTCAATTTCCAGCGTCCGCTTTTGGGCATTTGGTAATAAAAAAGCCGCCCTAATATTCTGACAAAAAAGCCGACCCCGAAGGGTCGGCCAATTTGATCACATTATTTGATTTCCATGTGATGTTCTGAGTCGCTTAGACAGCGCCTTTTTGTGGGATCATGTCGTTTGGATCTATCCCGGCAACTGGAACAGGGTTGGTCATCGCGTCGCGACGGAATGGCTCACCCAGTTCTTGGTTCAGGATCACCTCGATAAACGTGGTAACACCATCTTTTTGTTCTTTGACGGACAATGCCAAAGCATCGGTCAATTCCTGCATGGTCGTGACCTGAACACCTTTGACGCCACATGCTTCGGCGATTTTGGCATAGTTCACATCAAGATCGAGTTCTGTACCGACAAAGTTGTCTTCGAACCACAGTGTGGTGTTCCGCTTTTCAGCGCCCCACTGATAGTTGCGGAAAATCACCATCGTAATCGCTGGCCATTCGTCTCGGCCACACGCGGTCATCTCGTTCATGGAAATACCGAACGCGCCGTCACCTGCGAAACCAACACATGGTGTGTCAGGGTTGCCGATTTTCGCACCCAAAATGGATGGGAAGCCGTAACCACACGGACCGAACAGGCCGGGTGCCAAATACTTGCGACCTTTTTCAAACGAGGGGTAAGCGTTGCCGATGGCACAGTTGTTGCCGATATCGCTGGAGATGATGGCGTCTGATGGTAATGCAGCCTGGATCGCACGCCATGCCATCCGTGGGCTCATACGTTCTGGATGCTTGTTGCGCGCACGTTCGTTCCAGTTGGTGCCCGGATCATCATCTTCGTTGTCCATCGATGACAGCTGTTGCAACCAACGGGACTTGGTTTCGGAGATCAAATTCTTGCGATCTTCGCGACCGGCATCCCCTGCCGTTGGGGCCAACTGTTCGAGGATTTGTTCCGCAACCAATTTCGCGTCGCCTTGAATCGGCACGGTGACGTCCTTGGTCAGACCGATACGATCAGAGTTGATGTCGACTTGGATAACTTTGGCGTCTTTCGGCCAGTAGTCGATACCATAGCCTGGAAGCGTCGAGAACGGGTTCAAACGAGTCCCGAGTGCGAGCACCACGTCAGCCTTGGAAATCAGTTCCATTGCCGCTTTGGAGCCATTGTATCCCAATGGGCCTGCGAATAATGGGTGCGTGCCAGGGAATGCATCGTTGTGTTGATACCCGCAGCAAACTGGTGCGCTGAGGCGCTCAGCTAGGTCTTTGGATGAATCAATCGCACCCGCGAGAATAACACCGGCACCGTTCAAGATGACCGGAAACTTGGCATTCGACAGCAACTCGGCGGCTTGGGCGATAGACTCGCGACCACCCGGGGCTGCTTCGATACGGACGATTTTTGGCAGTTCGATGTCGATAACCTGGGTCCAGAAATCACGTGGCACGTTGATCTGTGCAGGGGCGGAACCGCGCCATGCATTTTCGATCACACGGTTTAGGACTTCTGCAATCCGGCGTGGGTCGAGGACTTCTTCTTGATAGCAGACCATTTCTTCGAACATCGCCATTTGGTCGACTTCTTGGAAGCCGCCTTGGCCCATCGTTTTGTTGGCCGCTTGTGGTGAGACCAACAACAGGGGGGTGTGGTTCCAATAAGCCGTTTTGATTGGCGTCACGAAGTTGGTGATACCAGGGCCGTTTTGCGCAATCGCCATCGACATTTTACCGGTGGAGCGCGTGTACCCGTCGGCAATCATCCCGGCGGTACATTCGTGGGCGCAATCCCAAAACGTGATGCCTGCTTTTGGGAACAGATCAGAAATCGCCATCATGGCAGAACCAATAATCCCGAAGGAGTGTTCGATACCGTGCATTTGGAGGACCTTAATAAAGGCTTCCTCTGTGGTCATTTTAGTCATCTAAAAAGTCCTCTCTCCTGTCCGGGCTTTTGACCCGTTGCGTTTACTTCGCTTTTTGGGCCCGATGCCCGTGGTTTTAAGTGGTTCGCCTTCGAGCGAAAGCGGACACGAAATCTTGGCGCGATGGGCATTATTCCATCACATGGCGAGCAACATGCCATATCTTGCAGATATAATCAATAATGAGATTTATTATCCCATTTTTTAAAATAATGACACTTTTTTGTTTTGTTCTGATCAGGAATGTGGGGCTAAGTCCACCCGATAGATAGAGCCAGTTATAAGGGTACAAAAGGTCCAGACACGAGAAGATTGGCCCTTGAAAAATCCATTATACGCAGCCGTCCGTTCGATATATTGTATTTTGATTTTTACGCATTTGGATCAGGAAAACATGTCAGACACCCCTGAAATCGGCCCCATCATTCAGAAATATCGTAAGCAGCGTGAGCTGACGTTGGGCCAGTTGGCGGAGATTTCGGGTGTGTCGAAATCCATGCTGTCTCAGATCGAGCGCGGCCAAGCAAACCCCACCTTTGCTGTGCTTTGGTCGCTGACCCGCGCGCTAGGGATCGAATTCAACGACCTGATCGAAGGCGGATTGGAACCAGAGGACAACGAAATGATCACCATTGTCAGCGACACCAACACACCGGAAATCAAAAGTGCTGATGGCGACTGCACGCTGCGGATCCTCAGCCCGCCGCAGATGACTGGCGAGTTGGAGTGGTATCATTTGGAAATCGCGCCGGGTGGCGCACTGACCAGCGGAGCCCATGCACCGGGCACAGCAGAGCACCTCTCCGTTATTTCAGGGGCGTTTGAAATCACCAGCGAAGATGCAACGCGAACGGTGAAGGCCGGCGAAACCGCGCGCTACGCCGTCGACGTGCCGCACGAGATTTCCAATACAGGCAAGCGGGCGGCTAAGGGGTTATTGGTAGTGGTTTGATTACCCACTGATCGAGCAATGAATGCTTCGCGAAGCAATTTGGTGAAACTCATTTGATGGATGATTTTCATAATCTCCAAACTATGTAGCCTAACAGCGCGAGTGGAGAATACTTCGTGATTCAAATTGAATTTTCTTATTTTTTTGCCATTATGAGTTGTATGGGCCCTGAACGGATAACCCATATTTGAGTGCCCACTTCAGTTGTCCATATGCGACAAGTCTAAGTGGATAACGCTTCTAGAAAATTTGAGCTGCCTTTCGCGCCTTCACTGGCTTGCGAAGGGTTTGTGTAATTTTCCAGGAGCGTTTTCGTTCCTGGAAGCTGACAGGAACGAATGATGTCCAAACAGTACAAACTTAAATCAGCCATTGATGCGTCAACGCGCACAGATAGCGATGATGTTATAGCGGTTAAATCTGCGCTCAATGGCATTGGGTACTACAATAGCCCGGAATGGGGCATTACAGGTTACCCTGACACGGAGTTGTTCGATTCAATTGGGTCATTTCAAGCCGACCATGGTTTGAAGCACGATAGAATCATGAAACCAGGCGGCGAGACCGAGCGAGAACTGGCTGCCCGTTCTC
>CBFHXC010000103.1:0-8872 GCA_965659695.1 Rhodospirillales bacterium | reverse complement strand
CGATTTATGCAAACTGCCCTTGCTATTGCGGTTTTCTGGAATCTTATCGCCGGGATGGGACTACTGGTTTAATTTTGTGGGTGTGCCGGAAAAACTATACGCCGATGCGTTGAAAGAAGGCACGCGCTTCCCCGATACCAACATGGCAATCCAGGCCGCGTTTGAAGGGGAGGGTATCGTGTTGGCGCGAAGTGCGCACGTCTGGGAGGATTTGCAGACGGGGCGTCTTGAACGATTGTTCGATATCACCTGCCCATCCGATGTGTCGGTCGATTTGGTATGCCGCCCAGAGCGCGCAGAGACGCCAGCATTCGAGGCGTTTAGGGATTGGCTATTGGTTGAGGCGCGGAAATCACAAGAAGAGTTCGATGCCGCCAAGGGTGTGATAACAGAGCCCGCTTAAACAAAAACGGCGGCACCCCCCAAAATAAAAGTGGGAGCACCGCCGTTTTGTTAAACTCAAAAAAGCTTAAAGTTCGCCGAGCATCGTTTCAGCACTGGTTTTTTCAAACGTGCCTTCGTCGATGTGGATCGATGAAACGACGCCGTTATCGACGATCATTGCGAAGCGCTGGCAGCGCACGCCGAGGCCGCGCTCGGTCAGGTCCAGCACAAGGTCAGCGGCTTTTGTGAAGGCTGCAGATCCGTCGGCCAACATCATGACTTTATCGCCAACGCTTTGATCTTTGCCCCATGCGCCCATGACAAATGCATCGTTTACGGACAAACATGCGATGGTGTCGACGCCTTTTGCTTTCAGCGCATCGGCGTTTTCAACAAAGCCTGGCAAGTGCTTCGCGGAACATGTTGGTGTGAATGCCCCAGGGACGCCGAAAATGGCGACTTTTTTACCCGAAAACAGATCATCCGTAGAAATGGTATCTGGACCGTCGTCGGTCATGATTGCGAGATCAACTGAAGGAATTTTGTCGCCAGCTTTAATGGTCATTGGGTCTCTCCATGAAATTATCGGTTAACAAATGCGTGGCCAGAGAAATAGCCTGCTCATGACATAAGGGATTAGGGCTACGATTCAATGGTTTTTCGTGGATAAGCGAATGGTGCTGGAAAATTAGTCGAACTGTGTCGCCAACTTTTCGGGCACCGTCTGTTTGAAACCATTGAGCACGATATCCCGGGTCAACAACTCGGGTAGGGCATAACCGTCGAGCGCGCTCGGCCCATAAACCGCGTTGAATGGAATGCCATAGCGATTAAACGAGGCTAAGTAATTGGCGATGTCATCATTGGGCCGCGTCCAATCACCCTGCATCGCAACCACATCGGGGCTACGCATCAGTTCGAGAATACGGCCTTGTTCGAGGACCAGACGCTTGTTGACCTGACAGGTAATGCACCAATCTGCAGTCACGTCGACGAATACGAGCTTACCCGACTTAACCAAGGCTGGGATGACCTCTGGATCAAACGGGGACCAGGCGATTTTGCTGAGTGCGGGTTGATCGGTATCGAGGGGACCGTCCATGTCGCCGACATATGCATTCACGAACGAGGCGGCCGTCACGAACATCAATGCAACCGGGGTTGCTTTGCGCATTTCGGGGGCGATCTTGACGAACCAGCCCAACCAGAGCGTGACGAATGCAAGGGCAACACCTGTCCACAAGGCCCCCGAGAAACCGACCACGCCTGCCACAACACTGAGCAACCAAACAGCTGTCGCGGCCAGCGCAAACCCAAGTGCGATTTTCAGCTTGTCCATCCATGGACCGGGTTTGGGTAGTTGTGTGGCCAATTTCGGCACAGCAGCAATCAGTAGGTATGGCGTTGCGAGGCCGACGCCCAATACAAAAAAGATGACGGCAATTTCCGTGGCCCCCCGGGCCAACGCAAAGCCCACCGCAGTGCCTAAGAACGGGGCTGAGCAGGGCGTCGCCAGCAACGTCGCGAACATTCCTTGTAAGAAATTACCGCCGATGCCTTTGCCTTGTCCCGCTTTGTGGCCGGCCGTCGCAACGGCGCCAGGAAGCCGGACTTCAAAAAATCCCCACAAGTTGCAGGCGAATAGGGTGACCAAGAAGGCCATCGTGATCAGGAACCATGGTTGTTGGAACTGGATGCCCCAGCCTATACCAGCCCCCGCCGATTTCAGGCCGATCAGCGCGGCGGCGATAATCATGAAGGTTGTGATGACCCCTGCGGCACTAGCCAAGAAGCTGGCGCGGACATGCCCACTAGCGGCACCGGCGTGTTTAACGACGCTCAAGAATTTGATCGATAGGACAGGCAACACACAGGGCATCAGGTTCAGAATAAGCCCACCCAGAAAAGCGAATAGCAACATCGCAAGCATTGATCTGTCGTCGGCATTGGGCTCGCTTTTATAAATGCTTGGATCGGCTTGGCTCACCGTGTCATCGGTTTTTAGATAGGTTTCTGCGGCGCGCGCGCCATCGCGAATGGTGACAACGAAAGGTGTATTAATCACCTTTGATAAGTTTTCATCCGGCGGTCCTGTATACCCCCAAACGGCCACACGCATGGTCGCCGACATGCCATCGTCTGCGATCTCGACGTTTGGCCTGCTGAATCCCAAACCCGTTTCGACCGGACCTTCGATAAACACATCTGGGTTATTCAGCGGAATGTCCGAAGTGGCAGTTGCGACCAAATAAATCGATTTATCGCTTTTCTCGATGTTCAACTTAGTCACGTCCAGTCGTGCCGCTTCTGGCGAATTTGGCACCTGTGATTCGAACTTCCCGATGTCGTGCACGTATGCCGTTGGCTCTCTCTTGCCTGGGGGAATGGTCATCGCCAAATTGGCTTCGTAGGGGATGCACACGTCGTTGCAGGTCAAGTAATTGACGCGGGCCACTAGTTTTGCAGGCTTCGTGGGGTCAATGGCCGCCAAGGTGAAGGGGAAAACAACTTCGTCCTCGTAGCCCAAGGTTTCCAGTCCGATGACCGAGAAACGTTCCGGGATGGGCCAGGATAGGTCCGTTGCTGAGACGTTTTCTGATCCCGTAAAATCAAGCTTAGGTGGGAAGCCGGCATCACCGGGAGAGCGCCAATACACTTTCCAATGGGGCTCTAAATTGAACTGAAGCCCCACCTGAATACGACCTTCATCCCCCAGGGCATCACTGGCAGCGATGATGCGGGTGGCAGTCTGTTGCGTTTCCACCCATTCGGATGACACCGCATGGGCTGCGCTGCTCCATCCTATGAGGACGAGCATCAGCGCTGAAACAAGCGCGGTGGTTTGGTTGCGGAAACGTGTCAAAATAATCTCGATTTATGGTTCTAATGCTTACCCCGCCACAAAATTGGGTGAACTGCAAGTTACAATGAAGTCATCACGTGAAGTTGAGATAGCTTGAAAAATCAATGATTTCCATATTTTTGCAGGATAATTTTGATGTGTCATAATGCTGCCGTATTCGCGGCACAGGGTTGCTGATCCGATCACGTGATATCAATAGAGGTTTGTTCATGAGTATCGACCCACCAGAAAATGATTCAGAAAGCTATCTGACTGGGCAATTTTTGATCGCCATGCCGGGGATGCCGGATGATCGGTTTCAACAAACCCTGATCTATGTGTGCGCTCATGGCCCCGAGGGGGCAATGGGCTTGGTCGTGAACAAACCGATGGATGCGATTAGCTTTCCCGATTTGTTGGAGCAGCTGGAAATCACTGTCCCACCCGAGGGAGAGGGGATAGAAGTATTGTTTGGTGGCCCCGTCGAAACAGGTCGCGGCTTTGTGCTGCATTCCCCTGATTACGTTCATGATGCGACGATGGTGGTCAACGGTGATGTGGCGCTGACGGCGACTGTCGACATTTTAAAGGCAATTGCGGGCGGCGATGGCCCGCGCCAAAGTCTATTGGCGTTGGGCTTTGCCGGTTGGGGGCCGGGACAATTGGATGATGAAATCAGAGAAAATGGTTGGCTCTCGGTGGATGCGGATACGGAATTACTATTCGATACCAGTGTTGATTCGAAATGGCAGGGGGCGATGAAAAAATTGGGAATTGATCCACTCATGTTGTCGGATAATGCCGGCAATGCCTAAACGCGGGAACAAAGAGCCCAGCCCGAATAAGGGTGGCAACAAAAATAGCGGGAAGCGTGACCCTGATCAGTTCATGGCTGAATTGATCGCGCGTATGGATGCATGCCCCACGGCAGAATCCCTAAACGATCAGGTGCTGATGCCGTTCGTGTTAGCGCTTGAAAAAGTCTGTGGCGCGCGCGGTTATGCCATGAACATTTATGGTGAAAACGCCAATTTGGTTTTTTCTGGCGACCCCGAAGATACCGAAGCGATTTATCAAATCGTCGAGGCGTATTTGGATGATCAAGCAGAAGACTAGGTCGTGTCTGATCACACCAAAAATCTAACTACGTGGTTATTTGTCACCGCGATCAATGAGACTGAGATTGCAGCAGCGGCGGATTCTGGCGCCGACGTGGTGATCGTTGATTTAGAGGATTTCACCCCACCTCATTTGCGGGCAACGGGAAGGGAGCGTTTAAGCCAAACGCTCTCGGTTATTTCAAACGCTGGGCCGATGACGTGCGTGCGCATTAACCCAACGGGGAGTGCGGATCATCACCCAGATTTAATCGCGGCATTGGATGGCGGGGTGCAGATTGTTTCACTGCCCAAGACGACGTCTGCCGATGAACTGCATAATTTGGTCCATGCAATGGATGCGCATCTGGGTGGTAAACGGGAACGGCCATTATTGCTGCCTTGCATCGAAACGGCCGAGGGACTGGTGAACACCTATCCGATTTTGAAAAACAGCCCGCCGTTGGTTGGATGCCTGGTCGCATCCGAAGACATGACGGCAAGTTTGGGCGCGCCCAGGGATCGGTCTGGAATAGCGATCCGATATGCGCGTGAACGGTTTTTGTTGGAGTGTCGCGCCGCGGGGGTAGAGCCGGTTGATTGCCCTTATACCTGGGCTGACCGGGATGGATTAATTGCTGAAACCAAGAATGCGAAGGCACTTGGGTATCATTGGAAATCCGCCGCGCACGCCGATCAAATTACGATCATTCGCGAAATTTTGGAACCCAGTATTGATGAGATAGCCGCCGCGCAGAAACTGGTGAAAGCCTTTGAAGATGCGCAAGCAGATGGCCAAGACCGCGTCGAAGTTGAGGGTCAAATCGTAGAGCAACCGTCTTATTTGAATGCCTTGGCGTTGCTGGCAAGAGCCTGAATACCCCCTCACCTGTCCTCTCCCCCACGCTGTGGGAGGAGAGGGACCCTGGCGCAATGTGACTCGATCTAATCCCTCTCCCCCTCTCAGGGGGAGAGGTTAGGTGAGGGGGTCAGCCCTTATCGTTTGGATCGACGACCATAAGTTCAATAGTCGCACCATCAACAATCAGCTTTCCGGCATTCTCAAAATTGATGGTGATTTTGTCGCCGACCACGGTCTGAACACGCCCAAGACCCAGTTCAGGTGCCTTTGGGTGACGCACGAACCCGCCGGGGTTCACGAACACATTGGCTGGGTGTAACGCCATCAGTTGAACCGTGCCGCCAAATCTTCGAACGGTTCCATTTCCGATACGGGGCCGACGGCGGTCAGGGTTGGCGTGCCACTGAACAATCGCGCTGCGACTGATTTAACGGCTGCGTTGTCGACCGCATCAACCTTAGCGACGATTTCATCGACGCTTAGGTGACGCCCAAACAACATCACTTGTCGTGCCAATTGCTCGACACGTGAAGACGTACTCTCGCGGGCCATCAGGATGCTGGCCTTAAGCTGCGTACGTGCGCGGGTGATCTCGTCTTCATTGACATGGTCGATAACTTTTGCAGCTTCTGCCGCGATCACCGGGATTAATTCTGCGGTTTCGTCTGCGCTGGTGCCCGCGTAAATACCAAACAACCCGGCATCTTCGTAACAGGATAAGAACGAGTAGATCGAATAGGCGAGGCCCCGATCTTCGCGAATTTCCTGGAACAATCTGGATGACATGCCGCCGCCAAATAGAGTCGAGAACACGGACGCGGCGTAAAAGTCATCGTCTTTGTAGCCGATTCCATCGAAGCCGAGCACCAAGTGTAATTGCTCCAAATCGCGGGCTATTAAATGATCGCCACCCTGATAGTTGGCATGTTCGCGCCCGTTACGATGATCCGTGGACAGGCCCCCAAACGCATCTCCGATCATGTTGACCAGTTCGTCATGGTCAACTCGCCCGGCGGCGCAAAAGAACGTATCCTGCGCGGTATAGCCGACATGCAAATATTTCTGGATGTCATCGCGGGTCAGGCTACGGACGACATCCTCGGTGCCCAAAACGGGTCTGCCCAGAGGCTGATTGGGAAAGGCCTTTTCCTGAAAAATATCGAACACCACATCGTCAGGCGTGTCGTGGGCTTGATGAATTTCCTGGCAGATCACGGATTTTTCACGCTCCAACTCTGTTGGGTCCATGGTCGCGTGCATCATGATGTCGGACACCAAATCCACTGCCAGTCCGACGTCTTCTTTTAAAACCTTGGCATAGAATGCCGTGTTCTCGCGGGACGTATAGGCATTGATGTGACCACCAACGGCCTCAATCTCTTCGGCGATGGCACGGGCGGAGCGGCGCTTTGTGCCCTTAAAGACCATGTGTTCTAAGAAATGCGATATGCCATTGAGTTCCGCGGGTTCGTCGCGTGACCCGGTTTCAACCCATGCGCCGAGCGTCACCGTTTCAACCGTGTCCATGGTGTCTGTCGCGACGCGCAGACCATTTTCCAAAGTCGTCAGACGAACGGTCATGCAGCGCCTGATTTCAACGGGCTAATATCATCAATATAGTTTTCAATCGCCGCCAGGTCGCCTGCGATGTCGACTGCTTTTTCCTCGCGCTCAAACAGGTCGCCGACCCGCGCTGGCAGGCCAGGACGCACACTGGATGCATCTTCGACGGCATCAGGGAATTTGGCCGGGTGCGCTGTGGCCAGGACCACCATCGGTGTTCCATCGGTTTCAGGCGTGGACCGTGCGGCGGCGACACCCACAGCGGAATGCGGGTCAATTAGCATACCGATCCGGTCATGCAGATCTTTGATCGTTTGCTTGGTTTCCGTGTCATTGTAACGCGCCCCAACGAATAGCGCGCGCGCCGTTTGATAGGCATCCTCGCTGACGGAAAACGCACCGGTTTGACGGAATTTGGTCAGTGTGTCAGCGACGGCGGCCCCATCACGGCCAAGCAGATCAAACAGCAAACGTTCGAAGTTCGATGAAATCTGAATATCCATGCTGGGGCTGATGGTGGGAACAACGGTTTCCATCTTCATTTCCCCGGATGCAAAGAAGCGGGCCAGGATATCATTGGAATTCGATGCGACAACAAACCGTTTGATTGGCACGCCCATTTGCTTGGCGGCATATCCTGCAAAGACATTCCCGAAATTGCCTGTGGGGACGGTGAAGGATACTTGCTTATCCGGTGCGCCCAGTTGGACGGCGGCATAAACGTAATAGACGATTTGCGCCATCACTCGCGCCCAGTTGATCGAGTTTACGGCTGATAAGTTATGACGATCACGGAACGGCTGATCGTTAAACATCGCCTTCACCAAGTCCTGGCAATCATCAAAAGTGCCTTCGACAGCCAGATTGTAGACATTGTCCGCGATGACTGTTGTCATCTGCTTGCGTTGCACATCGGAAACGCGACCCTTGGGGTGAAGCATAAATATCCGAAGGGCGTCCTTATTTTTGCATGCTTCGAGAGCGGCGGACCCTGTGTCGCCAGACGTTGCGCCAACGATGGTAATGGATGTGTCGCGTGTCTTGAGTACGTGGTCAAAAAGACCACCAAGGAGCTGCATGGCGACATCTTTGAAGGCCAAGGTCGGACCATGGAACTGTTCCATCAGCATCACGCCATCGCCGATATCGACAAGCGGTGCGACTTTGCCGCCTTCGAACGTAGCGTACGCGCGTTCAATAATCTGTTGTAAATCAGCGTCATCAATGGTGCCGCCGACGAAGGGTTTAATCACCTGAAAGGCGATTTCATTGTAACTCTGCCCAGCCATGGCGCGAAGATCATCGGCACTGAGTTGCGGCCATTCGGCAGGGACATATAAGCCCCCATCGCGGGCAAGCCCCGTCAAAAGAACCTCATCGAATGCCAAGTCTGGCGCACTGCCTCGCGTCGAAATGTAACGCACGTCGCATACTCCCAAATCACATGCCGCCATTGGTGACGTTGATTATCGGAACTTATCGTCCGATGCAGAGGCATACAAGTCGTGCGATACAACTGTTTGAATCAATGGAGTAGAGGCGGAAAGGAATAATCGCTGTTGAGGCGCGAATTTATTAACTACGTACAAATACGGATGCGTAAATGCATTGGAAAACGCGCCTAGAGCGTGCAACACTTCTACCCACGGGGGCAAGTCCGGAGGACCATATGCGTTTATCAGTGCTTGTAATTGCCATCGCTGTCTTTGCTACAACCTTTAGCAATGCACATGCGAATGACGGCAAAAGAGTCATCATTGGGACCGGTGGCGAGACCGGTGTGTATTATGCCACGGGAAAGGCCCTATGCCAGTTGCTCGAGGACGCAGGTATTCCATGCACGGCAGAGGTGTCGGCAGGGTCTATTGCCAACTTAAAGGCCTTGGCAAAGGGCGAGATCACGTTCGCCATGGCGCAATCTGATTGGCAGTTTCATGCCTATCGCGGGTCTAGTGATTGGGATAGCGATAAGCTAACAGGCCTTCGCGCAGTGTTTTCCGTTTATCCAGAACCCTTTCAATTAGTTGTCAAACGTGACGCAGGCATTTCCCGTTGAAATGATTTGAAGGGAAAGCGGGTTAACGTTGGTAATCCAGACTCCGGCCATCGCAAAACATTCGAAGA
>CBFHXC010000102.1:0-9119 GCA_965659695.1 Rhodospirillales bacterium | reverse complement strand
AAATCATTGAATCAATTAATGGTTAATGAGTTCTGACCCTAGGACAGCTTTGTGATTCGCAAGCATTGAGGATCTGTTTTGTCGGAACTACAACTCGAACGTTTTAATATTCTATTGGTTGAGGACAATGGGTTTGTCCGTAATACCCTGGAAGACTTACTCCGATATTTTAAGATCGAGCAGATCAAGTCTGCCCGCAATGGCGAGGAGGCTATTGGCTTTTTGAAGTTGATCCACCAGAGCCAACATCCTGGCCCAGATATTATCATTTCTGATTTGCTAATGGCGCCCATCAACGGACAGTTGTTGCTACGGTGGACACGTACGGCAAAGGAATCGCCCAACAGGTTTGTGCCATTTATCATGGTATCGGGTGCTGCGGATCGAGAGTATGTGGCGTCGGCCCGCGATCTAGGGGTGAGCGAGTTTCTCGCCAAGCCGTTCTCTGTGAACAGCGTTTATGAACACATTGCCCATGTTATTCACCGTCCACGTCCTTTTATCGCGACCCAGGATTATTTCGGGCCTGACCGGCGGCGAATGGCAGGATCACGACCAGTGGGTGGCCAGAACAGACGACGCGAGAACGATGACCATGTCACCACGGTCTATTCCGCCGATAAAGTGACGAAATCGAAGAATGTTTCTGATGTTTGGTGTTTCCGCTTACCCAATAATCTCAAAGAAAAAGCCGGTGGTGGCGATGGTGCCGAAATTCCGCAAATCCCCGCAGATATCTTAGAGCAGGCAGAGCAGAGCTTGGAACGTGCGGTGCTTGATTTCACAACATGGGCGCAGGAATACCTGAAAAACCTGATCTCGCTGTGTAATGACGCGCGCGATAACGAAATTAAGCGGGTTTCCAAGTTTGCCGAGATCAATAGTTTGGCGCACGAATTGCGCGGACAGGGTGGTACTTTCGGTTATCCGCTGATATCGGTGCTCGGCAAAATGCTCTACGAGTCCACCCGCGAGGGATGTCCTGTCACCGATAATCAGGTTGAGATAATTAGGGTACATATTGACTCCATGCGCGCTGTCATTCGTGACAAGGTTGCAGGCGATGGCGGCCAGATCGGCAAAGAGCTTTTGATGTCACTAAAGCAAGCGATCAAGCGCTACGAAGTCGTTGAATAGCTGACTATTCTGCGGCTGCGGTTCCGTGCTCCGCACTTCTGCGTGCCGGGATCAGAAATATAGCTGCGACCAAGACCGTTGCGGCACAGCCAGCCATAACGATGAATAAGGCATCAAAACTTCCCGTTTGTTCATGTAATCGTCCGGAGACCTGTACAGCGATCGCGCCAACACCCAGAGCCAAAACAGATTTCACGGCATAAACCCGCGAGCGAAATTCAGAACTGATGAAATGGGCTACGATCCAGTCGTTGACTGGAATTAGGCCAAACGTGGCCAACATCAGTGGCAATGCGACAAAGACGGAATTCCATCCTGCGGCGGCGATGGCCAGGGAAGACATTACCAATTGGGCGCCCACCAGGAAGACATAAATCTTCTTGGTTGAATAACGATCTAACAGCTCACCCACGACCAACTGCGCCAGAGCTGCACACGCGAAGACGATGGCGGTGATCATGCCAATTTCACTTGTACCGTCAAACAAGGCATCCAGTCGCTCGTCCATAATCTTCGGTAGTGAAATGGTCGTAGCGTTGAAGATCAAACCGCCCAACATAGGAGCAACGATTAAAAACAGGAATGCCCGTTTTTGTACGCCGACAGGGATTGCCGCCATGGCTTTCTTTTTCGCCGCAGCGGCGGCCTCGGGGTTCTCTGCCATCAGGTGGAAGGCATAAAGCACACCGATCGCAATCGAGATGACGCCAGGCATAATAAACGCTGCGCGCCATCCATATAATTCAGCAATGCCCCCTGTAAGCAAGGCGGCAAGCGCCACCCCCATGTTCCCCCAAACACCATTGATCGCGAGTGCACGACCCACGCGGGCCGCATCGCTGACAACCATGGCCAAACCAACCGGATGATAAATTGCGGCGAATACACCGACCAGTGCGAGGCCGATTTCGACATGCAACGGTGTTTCTGAAAAACCGGTGAGGATTGATGCGGTGCCAATCCCAAAGAAGAACACCAGCATCATGCCGGGTTTGCTCCACTTATCGCCGAGCCATCCGGCAGGTAGGGAAGCACCACCAAAGAAAAAGAAGCTCCAAGTCGTCAGCAACAGCAATCGACCATAGGAATCAGCGAATTCGCTTTCCATGGTCAAAACGGCCGTGGTGAAAATCAACATGAAGAAGTGGTCCAGCAAGTGGCCCACGTTCAAGAACAGAAAATTGCGCTTAGGATAAGTCATGGCCGGATATTAGCGCAGTGCATTTGCGCCGTATAACGGTAAAATGACAATCAATATCGATATTCGGACAATTGGGCATTCGCCTCGAATTTGAGCTGTCATCCTGAACTTGTTTTACGATGACGAATGAGAATGATGTCGTTTGGCGCTCAGGATCAATGTGATATGGCCTCTTACGGGCGATGAAATAATCTGCAAGAAGTCCATCAAATGTCGCTGGTTTTTCTCACCAAATACTCGACAACGTCTTTTAATGCGTCATCTTCGCTCTTACCTGCGCTGATGGCATCGTCATAGCATTTGACTTGTTGATGCGCGCTCGTCCCACGTGTGACGATTTGGTTGAGATGTTCGAGCTCCGCCACACATCCCAAAGCGTCGGCGTCCTCGCGGACCAGTTCCACGAGTTCTTCGATCAAATCAGCACATGGGACTATTTTCCCTTTGCCGAAATCGACCAAGCCCTCGTCTAAGCCGTAGCGCTGGGCATGCCATCTGTTTTCAGTGATCAACATGGTGGCATATTGTCGCCAACGCTGGTTGTTGGTTTTGAGCCGCCACAACATTCGTAGCAGGCATTGGTATAATGCCGCGATTGCGACCGCATCGCGCATGTCGGTACAGATATCGGCGATACGGACTTCTAATGTGGGGTAACGCGCACTGGGTCGAATGTCCCACCAAATTTTTGTGCCATCTTCGATAATTTTAGCATCGACCAACGCATCGACATGGCGCGAGTACTCGACAAAGCTCTCGAACGAGTTTGGTACGCCGGTCCGTGGCATCTCATCCCAGACGCTGATGCGATAAGACTTAAGCCCT
Source organism: Rhodospirillales bacterium (assembly GCA_965659695.1). Taxonomy (GTDB): domain Bacteria; phylum Pseudomonadota; class Alphaproteobacteria; order Rhodospirillales; family Casp-alpha2; genus UBA4479. The sequence goes on along the minus strand of CBFHXC010000102.1, from coordinate 5,956 downwards.
GTATTCCGTCCCTGCCAGAATGGTGATGACGTGCTGAGGGCCAACAGGTGGGGGAGGAAATAGCTGACTTGATTCATCAAATCGATGCGTAGTTCGTCGTCATCAATACCAACGTGGACATGCATGCCGCATATCAACAGGCGGCGAACAACTTCTTGCAGGTCTTGGGCAATCGTGACGTACCTATCCTGATCGGTGAAATCTTGTTCCATCCAACTTGAAAACGGATGGGTTGATGCAGCAATAGGGGCCAGATCTAATTTTGCTGCAATATCGATGACGGTTGATCGCAGCTCTGCCAGCATTTCGGTGGCTTCTGGGACAGATTGCGCAACGCGAGTATTTATTTCGATTTGTTAGCGCATGAATTCATGCGCGACGAGGTCGCCCAACTTATCTGCGCATGTATCAAACAATTCTTGAGGTGGATCTGACGCCAAGCCCCGCGTTTTTAAATCTACGAGCAGGTATTCCTCTTCGATGCCGATAGAAAAACTTGGCGTAATCATGGCGTTCAGAACCTTTCGATACGATGGAGCCCTGGCATATCTAAAATCGGAAGAACGCATTCGGATAGAATATCAATCCACTTGAGTATACCGCTTTGATCCGTCAACTGATCTTGATTGATTTCAATGGCGCAGTTGGCGATCCCTGCTGCCGAGCCATGCATATCAATGGTATAGGCGAGGTCATGCCCGGAATAGGGCTCGTTATCGCCGACACGAAGATCAAACTTATCTAGGTGTTCCATCAATGGAATCGCAATTCTGGGGTCACGGTTCCACAATACACCGATATCCCAAGGCCGGGGTTTGTCGCCAAACCGGGGGCTGAAACTATGGATCGAAAATATCGCTGGCGCTGGCCCTCGGTCCCACAGGCGCGCCAAGGCGCGATTGACGGCGTCATGGTAAGGCTCAAACACTTCACGAACACGTTGACGGCGATCGTCATCGGACATGTTTTTATTTGCGGGGATCTCAATCTGGTCATTTTCAGGCATGATGCTGTCGGGATGACCTGGTGGGCGGTTCACGTCGATCACCAGCCTGGAATACCCTGCCAAAACGGCCTGTGCATCAAGGCGCTCAGATAAGCCCTTTGTTACACCCGCGGCGCCGATATCGTAAGCCACGTGATGATCGAATGTGTCATCGGCCAACCCCAAATTGTTTAGTGTCTTGGGGACGGCTCTACTGGCATGGTCACAAACCAGAAGAAGGTGCGCGCCCGCGCCTCGATTAATCACTTCGAAAGGGACGGGATCAGCGTCACTTAAAAGCGACGATGTATCATTGGGTAATGGTTTCATGACTAGAACTATAGCTTGGCTTTTTAGGCCCCTACAATTACCGAGTGTGTATATGTCTGGGAATCCGGGCAAAAAATGAGACTTCATCCTTGAAAAAGTTGGAATGGCCGCCCAGAACTACTCTCCGCCGTGGTAGTGATGGTAATTACTCTAAGTATTCCCCATCTGCACAACCAGTATGATGACCCAACAAGAGTGACGAAATATGCAAAATGCGACACACGTTGAAAGCCCCTGCATCAGTATCTGCGAAATGGATGCGAATTCCGGCCTCTGTAGGGGGTGTTTTCGAACGCGTGATGAAATCGCTCTTTGGGGGGCGGCTAGCAACGACGAACGCATTGCTATATTGGACCAATTGCACGATCGCCGCGTGGCATTAGGGGGGCGTGACCGTCGCCAAACGCGTCGCAGTTCGTTGAGTCAACCCGCAGCGCAATCGAACCAAAAAGGGAATTGATGATGAGCGATGTACTATCGGAATTGCTGGCCGAAAAAGATTGGCTTCTGGCCGATGGTGCAATGGGGACAAATCTGTTTCAACGTGGCCTTCAAACGGGCGAAGCTCCGGACCTTTGGAACATCACTCACCCCGAAAAAGTCATGGATGTGCACCAAAGCTTTGTCGATGCGGGGGCGGACATCATTCTAACCAATTCGTTTGGTGCCAATGCGCTTCGGCTCAAACTTCATGGGGATCAGGACCGGGTCACAGAAATCAACCGCGCAGCGGCCGAATTGGCGCGACGCGTTGCCGATCATGCAGGACGCCCTGTTGTCGTCGGAGGATCGATGGGCCCCACCGGTGAGATTATGGAACCCGTTGGTCCCTTAAGCATGGCGGACGCGGAACAAGCCTTTCACGAACAAGCCGCTGCCCTCGCAGAGGGCGGTGCGGATGTGCTGTGGATTGAAACCATTTCATCCAAAGAGGAATACCAAGCCGCCGTTGCTGGTGCCGCCGCGACCGGGCTTCCCGTTGTTGGTACCATGACGTTTGATACCAATGGGCGCACCATGATGGGCGTCACCCCAGAAGAAGCGGCATCCTTTGCCAGTTCATTGTCACCAGGGGTACACGGATATGGCTGCAACTGCGGTGTGGGGCCGGCGACCCTGATCGACACAGTTTTGGGTTTGCGGAAAACCGCCACGGACACAGATATCATTGTGGCCAAGGGCAACTGCGGCATTCCTGAATACGTGGATGGTGAAATCGCTTATTCCGGGTCACCTGAAATTATGGCGGCCTATGCCAAATTGGCGCGTCGCGCCGGTGCACGGATTATCGGTGGATGTTGCGGCACCACAGCCATTCATTTGAAGGCCATCAAAGAAGCGCTGGACGGATACGAACCAGAAGCCGCACCCACTCGCGAAGAGATCGAAGTGGTGCTTGGGCCTGTTGATCAACCCAAGCCACAACCCGCGGGCAGCGAGGGGCGACGCCGGAACCGACGTCGCAGCTAATTTCTCGCCTAATTTTGTGATTGGCCTCTTACCAGGTGCCTGTGTTTTCCATGGATGACCATGGTTCTGCGGCAGGCAATGGATCACCTTCCTGAAGTAACTCAATAGAGATACCATCTGGGGATCGCACAAATGCCATGCGGCCATCACGTGGTGGACGATTGATCGTTACGCCACCATCCATCAGGCGTTGGCAGGTTTCGTAAACGTTTTCGACCCGGAATGCCAAATGCCCAAAATTACGGCCCCCGTCGTATTCTTCGGGTTCATAATTATAAGTCATTTCGATCTCTGAATCGGGATTGTCTTCGGCCGCGACGAAAACCAGCATGTATCCATGTTCCGGGCGGTCGACCCTTTTGGTTTCTTTAAGTCCTAGCAAGTCGCAATAAAAGTGCAGCGACGCGTCGACGTCGGTAACTCGGACCATGGTATGCAGGTATCTCATCAGGGCGTCTCCAAAAATTGTGTCTGCACTGAAACTAGGGATTTTATACCCGACTTTCCAGGTTTGAAGATGATGGCCATGAAGCTTCTAGCCCCAAAATCGCGGCTTTTCTGGTTTCGCCCCAACGATATCCCGCCAATGCGCCGCTTTCTCGGATGACGCGATGGCACGGGATGACAAGACCAATGCGGTTATTTGCAATGGCTCCGGCTACGGCACGGGCTGCACCGGGACGGTCCACTCTCTCGGCCAGATCGCCGTAGGAGGTGACGGCTCCGCTGGGTAACCGCAAAAGCGCCTCCCATATTTTGATACGAAACGGCGATCCCCGTAGCAGGATTTTTAAGTCTGTGCCCCGACCTTCAGGAATAGATTGAAATATTTTTTGGGCAAAAGGTTCGGTGATCGTTTCATCCCTTACCCAAGTTGCCTTTTCCCAATGCTGCGTTTGGTAATCGATGGCATCCTGTTCGTTGCAATCAATAAAAGATAACCCGGTCAGTCCACGTACATTCACAACGATCAGGCATGGCCCGAAGGGAGAGGGATGGAGGCCGTAGGTAAAAACCATGCCCTCACCCCTGGATTTGTACTCCCCCGGTGTGACGGCGTCCGTTGTGACAAATAAATCGTGCAATCGGCCTGGGCCAGATAAACCAGAGCCAAAGGATGCATCCAGGACGCTTTCGGATTCACGCAAACGCTCTTTGGCACCTTGCAGGGTGATCGCTTTCAAGAATTTTTTTGGGCTCACGCCTGCCCAATCTGAAAACGTCCGCTGAAAATGATGCGGACTCATACCAATATGTGCAGCAACGGTATCCAGATCAGGTTGTTCAGCCTGGTTTTCAGTGATGAATTCAATGGCCTCAGCAATTTGATCATACAAATGACTGCTTTCGGACGTGAACGATATGGGGTCACGTTTTTGAGATACTGTCGCCGTCATTTTTCCGCCTCGCCATGCTGCGTTTCGTTCATCCAGCATATTTAGAGCGACATGATATCTACGACCACCCGATTGTTGTGGGCAGCATGTCTTATTCTAAACGGTCGATTTTTCAATGACGCGTTTTGAAGGCAACAAGATCCTTACGATGGTGCCTTGGCCCAGGGTGCTCTCGATACTCAGTGATGCATTGTGTAATTCCGCAAGCCGTCGCGATAATGGCAGACCCAGGCCTGCCCCTTCGTGATTGCGGGTCAGGGACGTCGCGACCTGACCAAACGGCTCAAGCGCTATTGCGATGCTTTCTGGAAGCATGCCTTCACCTGTATCCTCAACGCATAGGTTCAAGCTTCCGTCATCCTTCAAACACCATCCAACGGTGATATCGCCGCCGCTCTCGGTGAATTTGACGGCGTTGGTCAACAGGTTCAGAAGAATCTGTTTCAGGCGCGTTTCGTCTGCCAGTAACCAAATCGGTGGGCAGTCGCTAACGATGGTGAGCGCGGTGCTGGCACGCCTGGCCCGCTCATCCATCATTTTGATGCATTCTTCGGCAATTTTTTGAAGCGACACGACTTCTTCGTCCAGGACCATCTCGCCCACTTCAATCTTTGAGATATCTAAGATGTCGGAAATCAGGCGCAACAAATGACGGCCCGATCGATTGATATCGCCCAGGTATTCAGTGACTCTGTCCATTCCCAGCTGATCAAAGCTCGTTGATATCAGCGGTTCAGAAAACCCGATGACCGAGTTCAATGGCGTCCTTAGCTCATGTGACATATTGGCCAAAAATTCAGTTTTAGTCCGGTTTGCCAATTCAGCATCTTCTTTGGCATGTCTCAGGGCCTCTTCGGTCTCTTTGATTTCTGTTATATCGGCGGAAAGGCTGACCACATGCCCTGTCTCTAGGACAATATCGTTGATCAGCAACCAGCCTCCGTCATTGCGCTGTATTTCGAATGGCCCGCGTTGGCTAATACGTCGATTCATTCTTTCTTCAAGCCATTCTTCTTCGCGCCCTGCGATTCCTTTGATAATATCAGATGAGATCAAAAGTCTCATGCGATCTTCAAATTTGATGCCGGGTTCGTAGGAATCGGTGATCGCGTGGTTAGTCTTTTTCATCTGCGTATTGGCAAATAGCAGCCGGTCATCCGGGCCGTAGATAACAATACCGGTGACCGCATTCTCAAGCGCTGTCAGCAATATCTCATTATAATCTTCAGCGCGGACTTGTGACGTAACATCGGTGTACGTGGTCACAAACCCATCCCCTGAACTCAGCGGCTTGCCCGTCACCTCTATGACCTGTCCATTGGGGCGGGTACGGCGGAATTGATGGGGCTTGAACTTTTTAGCCAGTTCAACACGGGTTCGGATTTGCTCTTCGGGGTCACCGGGGCCGTAATCACCACGCTCCGCGTTGTAACGGATGTATGCCTCGAACGGGCAGGGCAAAACCGTCAGTTCTTCTGGAAAATCAAGGATCTCGATATAGCGTTGATTACACAAGACGATGTGCAGTTCATCATCAACCATCCGCGCCACACTCAGACCTTGGCTCATGGTATCCAGGAAATCGAGCACGAACGACAGTTCTACATGTTGATCTGCAGAAAAGGCTTGGGAATGTGTGTTGGTCTCGTCAGAGGCAGTCATAGTGAGATGAGAATAGCTGATTAAATAACTTCATGCGATTGTCCTGCCCCCCTATAACTGAGCCACGTATGTTATGAAAAACTCAGTTGCAAGGAGATGGTGTGATGACACG
>CBFHXC010000101.1:0-9445 GCA_965659695.1 Rhodospirillales bacterium | reverse complement strand
ACGCCAATAATTTTCTCGCCGCTCTATGCCTCGCCGCTCTCATCTGTTATTGGATTTGAATGAGTCTGGACCCTAAATCCGGGATGACGTTTATTGATAGGTAACAAGTAATCCCAAACAACACTCGTCCCCCTGAATTTGTTTCAGGGTCTATTTCCGATCACCAACCTGATTGTCATTTGCAAAAATGGATGCTGAAACAAGCCTGTGCCCGCGAAAGCAGGTATTCAGCATGACGGTTAAAAGAATAGGGTAAGCTTTTCCCACAACGAAAAAGGCCCGCTGAAACAGCGGGCCTCTTCCATCAGGTTCTTATAAAGCGGATCAGGCAGCAGCAGCGGCTTTCTGCGCCTTTTTGATCTTACGCTTAATCTTTACAGCAGAATCGCTCAACTTAGTGTCAGCGACTGAGAGTAGGTAAGGGTCGAGCCCCCCATTATGTTCAACCGTGCGAAGACCATAAGCAGAAACGCGGAACTTCACACCTTCACCCAGTGTTTCGGACCACAAAGTGGTGTTCTGTAGATTAGGCTCAAAACGGCGACGCGTTTTGTTCATCGCGTGGCTGACATTGTTTCCGGTCTGAATGGTGCGACCGGTCAATTCACAACGTTTCGTCATGGCTCGTATCCTTTAGTGGGGATTGAGATTAGCTCAAACCCATTTAAAACCAGTGGGACCGCACGGTGAGTGCGGCCCATTGGCGCGTCTTTTACGTTTTAAGGCGGCTATCGTCAACCCCGGCAGGCATCAAAATACAACTTATATTGCAGATAATCGACGAACCTATTCATCCAAGCGCCATGCACCGCGCCAATCATAAGGCGGAAGCCACACGTCCCCCGATAGACGTCCCTCTAGCGCTTGCGCTGTTTCTTCTGTCATATGCTCTGGAACACGGCGCCTGAGATGGCTCACGGCCTTTTGCCAGAACCCATTAATATTCTCAATCCAATCCAAAAGCGCGCGGCTGGCGGGATCGATATCATGATCTGATTTTTCCTGTACCGAGATCGCCTCAATAAAATTATCTCGTGCACGGCCCCAATCGCCATCCAAATAAGCCGCCATCGCGCGTTCAAATGCCATCAAGAAGGCAACGGGTTGGGCATCAATATCGACGGTGTAGACATCCACCGGTTCGTCATGATCGGCAACCAAAATTCGATCAATTCTGCGGCATAGCACACGACGATCCGCGCTCAGGCAGTCATAAAAACTCCCGCTGAGGAGGATACTGGTCCCATAAAGTTGGTTTAGGCTTTCCATCCGTGCTGCCATGTTGACGTTGTCACCAATAAGTGTCGAATCCGCGCGGTCATCGTCGCCGACAGGGCCAGCGACAACCAATCCCCAGTGCAGGCCAAACCGGGTATCAAATTTGCGGTTTAGGTCGGCATCGTCGTGGTCTTTGAGGAACTCTTCCCAAACTTCACCAGCGATTTCCAATGCTTCGGAAATTTTGCGCATTTCTACCGCCGCATCAAAGGCAGCATCGGCGCTTTTTTGTGGCTGATTGTTGTTGTGGAAGTAAGCAAAAATCCCTTCTCCTAAAAACTTATCGATATCACCGCCATAGCGGGTGACACCCCGGTTCATTTCACCCAAATAGGTTTTCAAAACCGGGAGTACGTCTTTTTCCAATTCCTGCGTCATGATCTGGAATCCGGCAACATCAGTGAACATCAAAGACACAGGTGATCGAGTGGGTATGACGCGCTCTCCCTTGGCTTCCAAAAAAGCACGTCTGGAAATAAACCGCCGTAAATTGGTGATGATCATACCGATGGCTTCAACCATGGTGTCGATTTCGTTGAGCTTGCGCCCCTCGGCCGCAGCTTCGTCGGAGCGGCGCTGGATCAAAGCATCAGCGTCTTCAAGGCCAGGGATTTCGCGCATCTTGGCCAAGATTACGGTGTTGGCTTCGCGCAGTCGATCCATAAAGACCTGTCCCACGCGCGCAACATTACGCTCTGCCTTCCAGCGCACAGCATAGACCATTGCAGCATTTATAAATATTTCCAGAATAGGATCAGAGAAATGCAAATAAGTGCCTATAGAGAAATCACCCAGCACGCTGATTAATATCAGGATACCGACCGCATACCACGCGTCGTCGCGGCTCATCGCGCGGAGCATTTCAGCCCCCAATACGGTTTCGCGGGTGCCGACCTTTTGCACCAATCCAACCTTGGCGACGGCGCGGACGGTGCGCAGAATCCTGAGAACCCGGGGGTTTGCAATGCCAACATCACCAGCAAAGAAGGATACGCCCGTAGCCCCCACAGCCATAATGTTGATCCAGGCTGCCGGGGTGCGGAAATAGCTGATCCCGTAGGCGAGGGCGCCAACACAGATATCAAAAATGAAGAAAATGCCCATCAGGGCCTCGATCCAGCGGGCGGCTTCGACGGACCAATACAGCTCGGACGCGCCACCGATCATTTCCAGGAAGGCGGCGGCTGGCGCAAAAAATACGGCGACATAGGTCGCGATCAGGTTGACACGCTCGTAACCCTCGTCCTCGGCCAGGCGAAGCCAAAAACCACGCTCGTCCTCTTCCTCCGCATCCTTGGAGACGTCATTGTCTAAATCAATTCGTCCGAACAACGCTTCATAGCGGTCCGCAGAGTCCGGAGATGATGATTGATCTTCGCCGCGCGCGTCAGCCATTTAGCCCCCCAAAGAAACCTCTTGTCGCCAGGCCACAAACTATAATTCTGTACCCCAAATCCATCGGGAAATCCTAACGTTCAACAAACCCAGCGTCACGAGATCAAAATCGTGTTTGTCAACCTTGTATGGGACGCCAACAAGTCACATTATTGATTGATGAGAAGACGCCGCGCACCGCATCCATCACTTGTGATGAGTGATTTCACATCGACCGATATCCGCTCTTGCGAGTGGCCCGGATGCGTCGGCACGGGCGAGCATAAAGCACCGAGATCAAGAGACATGCTGCGCGAGTACCGATGGTTCTGCCTCGAACACGTCCGCGACTACAATCGCCGCTGGAATTACTTTGAAGGCATGAGCGAAGAAGAGGTTGAGGCCGATTTGCGTCGTGACACTGTATGGCAGCGCCCGACCTGGCCTATCGGCGAGGGCGACGCGACCGAAAGCCGTGGGCCCAAGCCGGGAAATGGCCCGTTTGGGTTTGATCCGCAGTCCTTTAACGACGCTTTCGGATTTTTCAGTGACTTCGATGAAAAACCGAAAGGCGATCAGGTCTCAGCGAATGCTGAAACGCGCATTGCGCTGTCAACGTTCGGGCTCGATCTACCGATCGACAAAAACACGCTGAAAACACGCTACAAGGAACTTGTGAAACGCTATCACCCCGACACCAATGGCGGCACAAAAGATGCGGAAGAAAAGTTCAAAGAAATTCATATGGCATATGAAACACTGCGTCGATTTTTAGTGATCTGAAGATTTTTTGTCGGCGTAGGTGTTATGAGAACAATTTTCATTGTCTTTATGCGCCCGGAAACGGGCCACGACCTTGACCTGCAGCGTGTTTCCCCCTAACCAGAGCGCTCAAAATTTAACTGCTCGGCGCGAATGGGCAGTCAAGCGCGCCAACGATGACTAGAATAGGATTCCCCGAATGACGAGTTCCCATCAAAGCGAACCATTCCTGATGCAAGAACCGGATATCACGGTCTCTGCACGTGATGTTTTTGGCATCGACAGCGATATGCAGGTTCCTGCGTTTTCACAAGCGGACTCGCACGTGCCCGATATTGATGACGCGTATCGCTTTGACCCCGACACAACCATGGCAATCTTGGCAGGCTTCGCGCACAATCGTCGGGTCATGGTACAGGGCTATCACGGGACGGGAAAATCGACGCACATCGAACAAGTTGCTGCTCGCCTGAAATGGCCATGCATTCGGATCAACTTAGACAGCCACATTTCCCGGATCGATTTGGTCGGTAAAGACGCCATTGTCCTTCAAGACGGTCAGCAGGTCACAGAATTCCGCGAAGGCATCCTTCCGTGGGCATTGCAAAACCCAACCGCGATCGTGTTCGATGAATATGACGCCGGACGTCCAGACGTGATGTTCGTGATCCAGCGCGTGCTCGAAGTCGAAGGCAAGCTGACCCTGTTGGACCAAAACCGCGTGATTACTCCGCATCCGTTCTTTCGTCTGTTCTCGACAACCAACACGGTTGGCTTGGGCGACACAACCGGGCTTTACCACGGTACACAGCAGATCAACCAAGGCCAGATGGACCGCTGGAACATCGTGACAACGTTGAACTATTTGCCCGCAAATTCCGAAATCGAAATTGCATTAGCAAAATGCCCTGATTACGCAGATGCCGAAGGCAAAGAAACGGTCGCTGCCATGGTTGAATTGGCAGACATGACCCGTGCTGGGTTCATCAACGGTGATATCTCCACCGTGATGTCGCCTCGGACCGTGATCACATGGGCGCAAAACGCACAAATCTTCAAAGACGTAGGCTACGCGTTCCGTGTCACGTTCTTGAACAAGTGCGACGAGTTGGAGCGTCCGGTGGTTGCAGAATACTATCAGCGAGCATTGGGCGAAGAATTGCCAGAGTCCGCTGCCAACGCGATCCTTCAATAGAGTTTAGTAGCCAACCGCATGCAAAAAGAGCATCCAGCAGAACTGTGGAAGCGCGTAACGGCATCGACGTTGCGTTCCATGGGGCATGCCAAGGAGCTTGAGGTCAATTACGGCCAGAATCAACCTGGCCTGACCAGCGACGCGGCCCATATGCCAGCCCCACAGGCTACGATGAGCGACGAAGCCATATCGCGTTTTCGCGGCATGTCCGATGCGCTGGCACTACGTTTACGCCACCACGACGCCGATACGCACCGGGCCAACATGCCTGAAGGCGGGGATGCACGAAAAATCTATGAAGCGGTCGAACAAGTGCGTTGCGAAGCATTGGGCGCTCAACGTCTTGCCGGAGCCTCTGCAAATTTGCAGGCACTGTTGGATGATCGCTGTCGCGCCAAGGGCTACAACGGGATCAAAGAAAAAGACGACGCGCTTTTACCCGAGGTGATCGGCCTGCTGGTGCGTGAACAACTTCAAGGCGGCGAAATACCGGATTCGGCGAAAGACTTCGTCGACCTGTATCGCGATGATCTTCAGGAAAAAATCTCCGGCGAACTAAGCACGCTGTTGGAAAACGCCCACGATCAGGCCGCCTTTTCGAAGAATATCAATGAAATGCTGAAGGCGCTGGATCTTCTGCATGACGATCCGTCGAACGATGAAATTGACGAAGATGACGAAAGCGAGTCTGAAGAGGGCGAAGATGGCTCTCAGGACGCTGAAGCATCTGACGCAGACATGGATGCTGAAGGCGCCATGACTGGCGAATCTGACGAAGCCGACTCTTCTGAGGGCATGGACTTCGACCCAGAATTTTCCGAAGAAGACATGAGCCCAGGCGAAGGCGATGAAGAGCCTGCGGGTCCTAGCGATTTCGATCCAGATTGGCGCCGCAATGATACTGGCGACAATCGTGCATATTCAGCTTTCACCATGGAATTTGACGAGATCGTTCAGGCTGATGATCTGTGCGACGCCGAAGAGTTAACCCGCTTGCGTCATCAGTTGGACCAACAGTTGGCAAACCTGCAAGGCGTCGTCGCGAAGCTCGCCAACCGATTGCAGCGGAAACTTCTGGCACAGCAGACACGGTCTTGGGAATTCGATCTCGAAGAGGGAATTCTGGATGCGGGTCGTCTGTCACGTGCTGTAACTGATCCGGTCACACCGTTGTCGTTCAAGCGCGAAACCGACACCGAGTTCCGAGACACTGTTGTCAGTCTTTTGATTGATAACTCCGGGTCTATGCGCGGTCGTCCCATCACGGTCGCCGCGATGAGCGCCGATATCCTGGCCCGCACCCTTGAGCGTTGCGGTGTAAAAGTTGAAATCCTCGGCTTCACCACCCGGTCATGGAAGGGTGGTTCGTCGCGCGAAAAGTGGGTCGGGGAGGGCAAACCGAAAAACCCAGGTCGCCTCAATGATTTGCGCCACATCATCTACAAGGGTGCAGACATGCCCTGGCGTCGCGCACGCCGGAACTTGGGACTAATGCTGCGCGAAGGATTGCTCAAAGAAAACATCGATGGCGAAGCATTAATGTGGGCGCACAACCGACTGCTGGGGCGCCCCGAGCAACGCCGCGTGCTTATGGTGATTTCAGACGGTGCACCCGTGGATGATGCGACCTTGTCCGCCAACCCAGGCAATTATTTGGAACGCCATTTACGAGACGTCATTCAGTTCATCGAAACCCGCTCTGACGTGGAACTGACCGCGATCGGGATCGGCCACGATGTCACACGTTACTACAAGCGAGCGGTGACGATTGTTGATGCCGAGGAACTTGGCGGCACAATGATGGCGCGACTGACAGAATTGTTCGACGAAAAAACCCGAGAGCGGGTTCGCGCCGCTGGCAAACGGATGTCGTTATAGTCTTCGGTGACTAAACCGCTTGCCGGATCATCAAACCCGTTCCCAGTGAATCTTTTGGATCAACCAACAACACGCCATCGTTCTCGGTCGTCGCGATGCCAACGCTGGCAAAGTATTTGCGCGAGACATCCAAATCATCGGCCACGAACTCAATGAATGCTGTATAGGGCAAGGACGGCACGTCGACGTTTGGTGCGATTTCGGCCAGCCGTTTAGGTGTCACCAATCGCATCCCACCGCGATCACAAATCAAATGCACTTCGTCTGCATCAATCACGGTGCCGTCGCGACCCGCGACCTTTTCAAAATTCTGAACAGATGCGCTTGGGTCTTCGACACATAGCGTCGCGCCCAGCAAGCCGAAGATTCCATTGGCGTAAGAGATATATCGGTCCTGCCACATGTGTTCGGGCGTGTGATGTGTGATCAACTGAATGCGCCCCTTGGGGATGGCATCAAACGCGGCACGGATCACACTGAACTGCACTTCGGTATCAGAACCATCAGCGGCTTCAACGTCGCGGCGTAGATGCACCATCGGCTGCACCGGAATGCCATTTTCTGAAATCCGTGTGTATGCGGCTTCTGCATCCGCCTCGGTAAACACCAATAACTGCACGCCTTCGTAGCGCGCCAACCGCGCGCGCAAGTCTTCAACCACAGGTGCCTCAACATCGCCTGCCTCGCAAAGTAATTCGATGTAGCCTGTCCGAAGCATGGTCAAACGGTTCGCGGTGCCTTGGGGGATGCGATCACCGGTTTCCGGGTCGCGATTTCCGTGAATGGAATAGGGGGTCAGGATAAAGCCCAAGCGTTCAAAAACCGCCGAGGCCGCATCCATATCATTTACCAACCAAGCAACATGATCAAAGAAGACCTGACCGTCGCCAGGCGTTTGTGTGTCGTGGAATGGAAATGTTTTTATCATATCGACCATATCACTGCAGATAAGATGCTGAATCAAGTTCACCATGACGGAGTGTTCATCGGTCGGCGAATAGAATCCCATCGTGATCCTGAAATTGATTCAGTTTCTCATCTCATTCGAACCTAATTCCCGCTGAAGAACCCACCAAATGGCTTTGTCTTCCAGCGCAAATGCTCAGGCACAAGTGACGCTTCTTCATTCGTCAGTTCCCGACACGAAGCACTTTTGGCTTCGCCCGAGGCTGCGTTCCCATTTGGCAATTTATGCGTGAACGGTTTTTCGGTGAATTTTTCGATGGCGAACGTGCAATAAGACTCTTTGGAAAACCACATGTTGATTTCGACATCGCTATTCGTCAGCGGAAGCCCCAGAACAATGGTCAATATCCAACCCATGCGCCTTGGTAACACATGATTTCTGACAACGTCATGACCAAGACGTGACGGATATCTTTCAGTCATAGAGCCGAGCACGTTCAGGGTTAGGCTATGGTTTAGCTTGAAGGCCGATTACCGTCACCGCTTCACGCGTTGCAGAGATAAAAATTGGGATCTGTTCTTGGACCGAAACCGTATTTTTGGCCTTGGCCATCATTTCAATTTTAGACGCTGTTTCTGATATTTCGAGCAACCCGAGCGAGCCAGAAACACCTTTTAGAGAATGCGCGGCCTCTTTCACACCATCTAAGTCATCCCCATCGGCTAATTCTTGGATGCGTGTCGGAACCTCTGCGAAGTCAGAAGCGAACTTGTTCAGCAATTCGATAATCACATCCTCGGGGAGGCCAAGCCGTTCACAAATCTCATTAAAATCAAAATTGCTTTTTTCAATGGGCTTATCTTCGTGCGCCACGGCCATATTGACGGTTTCGCCAACGGCTTCATTGATCGCGATCGCAAGATCACCGCGATTGATCGGTTTAGAAACACAGCCGTTCATCCCAGCTTCAAAATACGTCTGACGGTTATCAGCGATGACATCTGCAGTGACGGCGATGATTGGGATTTTTCCCTTGGCCCCTGGGAGCAGACGTATCTTCTGTGTCGCAGCGGGCCCGGATAGTTCAGGCATACGAATATCCATCAATATAAGGTCAAAATCCTCGGCCATTGTTGCTTCGACAGCTTCCACACCATTGTTGGCAAAAGCACACTTATGCCCCATACGCTCAAGAATCGCCTCGATGATAGTCTGGTTGATTTCATTATCTTCGGCGACCAAGATTTTGAGAGATCGAGTGCTGCGGAACGTGTTCGTGCTATTTGATTGCTCTTCAATAATTTCCACGCCATCGGGCAATGGATCGTAAGGTAAAGTAAACCAGAAGACGCTGCCCGTCGCCGGCGCGACTTCCATACCAATCTCGCCACCCATCAGTTTCACGAGGCGCTGGCATATCGCCAACCCTAGCCCCGACCCCTGATACTTACGGCTGATTGATGCGTCGGCTTGAACGAAATCGCCAAAAAGCCTGTCACGTGCTTCTTGATCAACACCGATACCTGTAACCTCAACTCTGAATTTCAAAAGTTTCTGATCAGGCACTTTTTCACAATGAAGAGTCACGAAACCCTCATCGGTGAATTTTACCGCATTGCCCATAAGATTGAGAAGTATCTGGCGTAAGCGCGTCGGGTCGGCACGCACACCCGCTGGGAAATCCGCAGCAATCCTCGCCTTTATATTTAGTTTCTCTTTTTTGCTACTGGGGCAGGTCTGATAGAAAAGTTGCGTCACGTCATTTGCGATTTTCGATGGATCAAAGTTGACCTTCTCAATAACCAACTTGCCCGCCTCTAGTTTCGAAAGATCAAGAATTTCATTGATAATCGTAAGGAGGAAGGCGACAGAACTCCTAATTTTTTCAACTTTCTCGCGTGACGTGGCAGGAAGATTGTCTTCCAACAGTAAGTCTGCAAAACCTGAAATACCTGTCATCGGCGTTCGGATTTCGTGACTCATCGAAGCTAGGGTCCAGACTCATTCAAATCCAATAACAGATGAGAGCGGCGAGGCATAGAGCGGTGAGA
>CBFHXC010000100.1:0-9566 GCA_965659695.1 Rhodospirillales bacterium | reverse complement strand
GCACGGACGAACAGCGCAAACTGGCCGCCGAACTGGTGTTGGTCGGGGACAAACCCGCCATTTGTATCACCGAACCCGAAGCGGGTAGTGCGGCCACCGACATGACCACTACGGCGGTCAAAAAGGGTGACAGCTATGTAATCAATGGCCGCAAGCACTGGATCACCGGTGGCGGTGTATCCAAACTGCATCTGATTTTCGCCCGTGTCATCGAAGATGGTGAGGACAAGGGCATTGGGGGGTTTATCGCCGTTCGTGGTCAGGCAGATGGTCTGATCATCGGAGACCGGGAACCGACGATGGGTCTGCGTGGTATTCCTGAACGTGTCCTTGATTTTAAAGATCTGGTTGTCCACGAAAGCATGGCTGTTATCCCGCCCGAGGGTATCAAGCGCGGCTTTGCCGGATTGATGAATGCCTATAACTCCCAGCGTGTGGGTGCGGCCACGGTCGCTATGGGCATCGCCGAAGGTGCGTATGAACAGGCACTTGGGTTCTCGCAGAAACGCGAACAGTTCGGACGTCCGATTTGTGAATTCCAAGGCTTGCAATGGATGATGGCAGATATGTCTGTTGGCTTGGCCGCATCCCAGGCGTTGGTTTATAAGGCGGCCACATCGGCAGAAACCACACAAGGGGGTTTCCCCGACATGCTGATGGCGGCGCAAGCCAAGATCATGGCATCGGATACCGCGATCAAAGTTACAAACGATGCGTTGCAGGTTTTCGGTGCTGCCGGGTATTCCCGCAACAACCCGATGGAACGTATGTATCGCGATGCAAGGATGTTCACCATCGGTGGTGGCACGGCGCAGGTGCTTCGTAATCTGGTTGCGGGTAAGATCCTGGACCGCAAGCTGCCGCAAACTCGTGATGGCTACGCCAAACTCGCCGACCGCGCCGAGGCTGCAGAGTGAGCACTGCCTCAGAGATTGTCGCGCAACATTTATATGATGCGGGCTGTCGCCACGCGTTCGGCATTCCGGGCGGCGAAGTCTTGTCGTTGATGGAAGGTCTCGGCAATGCCGGGATCAACTTCCATTTGGTGAAGCATGAAAATTCTGGCGGCTTTATGGCCGAAGGGACCTATCATGCGACGGGTGCGCCCGGCATTTTGGTCGCGACGGTTGGGCCAGGTGTGGTCAACGCGATCAACGTGGTCGCCAACGCCTGGCAAGACCAAGTGCCGATGATCTTTTTGACGGGATGTGTCGACGCTGATGAGGCCGAGACCTATACCCATCAGGTGTTCGACCACACGGCGGTTATTGAACCAATTTCCAAGGCATCCATAGTCGTTAGCCCAGGTGCCGTCGATGTGGTGATCGACAAAGCCATAGCCCTGGCCGTCGCCGATCCTCCTGGACCCGTTCATCTGGATATGCCGATTGGCTTGGCCGGTGCTGAAACGAAACCAACTGGGTACCCGAAGGCTGGGACTATTGCCAAAGTCGGCCCCGCACCGAGTGAGGATTTGGATCGTGCCCGTGATGCCTTGGCCGCGGCAGAACGTCCGCTTGTCTTGGCCGGCGTTGATATTTTGCATCACAATGCTGTGGAGACGCTGGACGAGGCTGTGCACAGATTGACGATGCCAATCATCACCAGCTACAAGGCGAAGGGTGTCGTTCCAGAAGACGATGCGTTGTCCTTGGGTGGTCATGGATTATCGCCAAAGTCTTACAAGCTATTGAAGCCAATGATCGATGAAGCCGATGTGATTTTATTGGCGGGCTACGACCCGATCGAAATGCGTATCGACTGGCGCCACGCCTGGGGCACAGGTGTTGAAGGTAAAACGATCATCGAGGTCGCCGCACATCCAAACCGACATTTCGTGCATCAGGCTGATATTTCGTTCGTATGCGATGTGGATGCGGGCCTGAAAGCATTGACGCAGGGTCTGAACGGAAAACCCACATGGGTGGGCGGTCAGATTGGCGCCATGAAAGCATCTTTGGCCGACGCGTTTCCTCGCGATGAAGAATGGGGTCCGGCGGCAGTGATCGATGCCGCCCGCTCGGCATTCCCGCGTGATGGCTTTGCCGCCGTCGATACGGGCGCGCACCGGATTTTGCTCTCTCAGCAGTGGGAATGTTACACACCCCGGACGCTCGCGCAGTCATCGGGTTTGTGTACCATGGGCTGCGCGTTGCCGCTGGCGATGGGTCACAAGCTTGCCAACCCACAAACGCCGGTGATTGCCTTCACGGGTGATGGCGGTATGGAAATGATCTTGGGTGAATTGGCGACGCTGCGCGACATGGCGCTGCCAGTTGTTATTGTTGTTTTTGTCGATGAATCACTGGCGCTGATTGAACTGAAACAACGCGGCGGCGGCCAGGATAATTTGGGTGTCGATTTCGGTGGCACTGATTTCGCTGCCGTCGCCAATAGCATGGGCGGACGGGGCGTCACAGCCACCAATCGCGCAGAGCTAGAAGCTGCAATTACCGAAGGCCTAGAAGCCGACACGTATACGATGATCGCGTGCCCCATCGGGCGCAAAGCGTACGACGGCCGTTTCTAGGCCTTTGATAATTTAAAGGTCGTGGCTTAACTAAGAGGCCGGGAAAATCAGCAGGGTCTGATTTTCCCGTTGCCCTTAGTTCACGGTCTGCTCCGGTTCTTTGTGCGACCGCATTTTGATGGTTTCAACTTTGTTGCCCTCGTCTTCATCCATCAAGTGAATACCGGATAGGGCGGTTTCGACACCCGCCACACCGCCATTGCCGACTTTGACGACCAGCGAATTCAACGTGCCTTCAACTTGATTGATGGTATCGACGACTTTCATGATCCGTGCACGGGCGGCATCTTGAACTTCGCAGGCCAAGTCTATGCGTGAACTGGCATCGGCGATGTCTTGGAATTTGTGGCGTGCACCAGTGTATTTGATCTCGCGGATCATTTGCTCGGCAATGTCAGTGATTTTTTCGTTGGCATTAATAATAGCGTTGTTTGCCTGTTCAGAATCATCAGCGACAGAGACCAATTGATCAGCGACGCTGTCCAATCCAGGCTTGTCACCGTCTGAATCTGTCAAAACGGCAAGGTCTGTACGCATTTGCTGCATCAGTTCAAAGAGTCGTAATACGTGGGTTTCTAACGAATTCTTATTCGCTTGGTCCATCAAATCTGCTCCAACTGGGCCATCTCTTAATTGTAGCTTAACCACGTTGGGGGGGGGCTGGATAATAGAATTAGGTCCACCTATATTCCTATTAACCATAGGGAACAGGTTATATGACTGATAAAATTGAGAAATCTGACAAAGAATGGCTCGATCAATTAGGCCCGCAAGCGTTTAAAGTTTTGCGTAAACACGACACTGAACGCGCAGGCACCAGCCCGCTGAACGCAGAAAAACGCAAAGGTACATTTAATTGTGCAGGATGCGGTCAGCCGTTGTTCGCGTCAGATACGAAGTTTGAGTCCGGCACGGGGTGGCCCAGTTTTTATCAGCCCATTGATGACGTCGCGATCGAAGAACAAGTTGATCGCACATTGTGGATGACGCGGACAGAAGTGCATTGTTCGAAATGTGGCGGACATCAGGGGCATGTCTTTCCCGATGGACCTAATCCGACGGGCCTTCGCTACTGCATTAATGGTGTGGCGCTGAAGTTTGAGCCGGAAGAGGGTTAAACGCCGCTCTTATCGGTGATCGATACATACCCCGGCAGGGCCGCAAATCTTTTGATCCAATCCTGCACCGCGGGGTAGGCTGATAGCTTGTAATCGCCTTCTTCGGCGACATGGGTATAGGCATAAAGCGCGATATCGGCCAATGTCGGGCCATCACCAACCAGCCAATCCGTATAGCTCAACTGCATGTTCATCAGCGTTAAAGCGTCCTCACCATTGCTCCGCTTGCCATCGATCTGCGCTTTTTGTGCATCAGTGAGTTCGGGTAGATGGTTCCAGAATCTCAGTGTCGCGATGTTGGGTTCGTGGGAATATTGCTCCCAGAATAACCAGCTCATCATCTGGGCTTTGGTGAATGGGTCGACGGGCACCCAAGGTGTTCCTTCGCCCAAATAGGTCAGCACCGCATTTGATTCTGGTAGTTTGCGCCCGTCATCAAGTTCAAGAACCGGTATGCGCCCGGCTGGATTTACTGCGTTCAAAAATTCAGATGTGCGGGTTTCGCCCTGAATAATATCATAGGCTTTGTATTCATAAGCTGTGCCAAAGAATGCCAGCAGCAGGCGAATTTTGTAGCTGTTGCCCGAAATGGGGTCGTCATGAAGCGTCAGCATCTAGGGGCCTTTCGATATCTACGGGTCAACACAATATGAAACTGATAACGTTGAATACAACAACGCCGCAACTCATCAATTTTAATACAAGGATCAACAAAGCTAATGACGGAGCAAACGGAGATGACATCCAAAATCGCAATTGTAACAGGCGGAGGATCGGGCATTGGAAGGGCAACGGCCCATGCGCTGATCGATGATAGCTGGACGGTGGTTCTTGCGGGTCGGCGCGAGGATGCGTTGCAAGAAACTGTCGATACATCTTCGGCACCGGACCGCGCTATGGGCGTGCCGACCAACGTGGCCGATCCCGATAGTGTCGCCAATTTGTTCAAGAAAACGTTGGAAGCTCATGGTCGGCTCGATCTGTTATTCAACAATGCCGGCACTAACGCGCCGGGGATTTCGTTGGAAGAATTAGAATTTACCCAGTGGCAACAAGTTGTTGATGTGAATTTGACGGGTTCATTTAATTGTCTGCAGGCTGCATTCCGGGTGATGAAAGACCAAGACCCGATGGGCGGGCGGATCATCAACAACGGGTCGATTTCGGCGCACGCGCCGCGACCAGATTCTATTCCCTATACGGCGACAAAACATGCGGTGACGGGCATGACCAAGACCGCGGCGCTGGATGGGCGCAAATACAATATAGCCGTTGGGCAGATTGATGTGGGAAATGCGGCGACACCGATGGCCAATCGGATGGCCAAGGGTGTCAAACAAGCGGACGGTGAAATACGCGCCGAGGCGATGATGGATGTTGCCGAAGTTGGCCGCGGTGTCGTGCATATGGCATCGCTGCCGTTGTCCACCAATATCCTGACGATGACCATTATGGCGACAAAAATGCCGTTTGTAGGTCGCGGCTAACATGGAGGCGAAGATGATCACACGCCGAAAGCTTATCCAGAACAGTATGGCTGTAGGGTTAGTTTTCCCAACGTGGCAGATGTTGTCGTCTAATGGGGCAGCAGCGGCTTTGGCGCAGACGCCTGATTGCGGCAGCTTCCCCTCGCCAACGCCCAGACAAACTGCGGGCCCATTCTTTTTGCGGAATAGTCCTGAACGTCATGATTTCTCGGGCGACGGGTCAGGCGCACCGATGTTTATCGCGGGGTTTGTAGTCAATACCGCCTGTAAACCTGTCGCGGGTGCGATTGTCGAGTTGTGGCATGCTGACAGTGATGGAAATTACGATAATGGTGGCTATCGTTTTCGTGGTCATGTGCGATCAGGTGACAATGGTGCGTATGCGTTTCAGACCATTCGGCCAGGACGATACGGGTCTCGTACGCCACACTATCATCTCAAGGTCTTTGTAGAAGATCGTCGTGTGCTGACCACGCAGCTTTATTTCCCAGATGCAAAGTCCAATGCACGTGATGGATTATATGATCCAAATTTGTTGATGAAGTTCCGTGGAGACGATGCGTCAGCGCGTTTTGATCTGATCGTTCCCGTTTGAGGTGCCGACGGCGGCCGGGTTCCAGCTTTCACATTCTTTGATCGAGCATTCGGTGAAAAAGGCATAATATTGCTTTGGTGCATTGGGCGATGAACGGGGCGCTTCGCTGGCTATGATATGACAGCCATACGTGTCGCCGTTTTTGCGCACGTTGATTAGTTTAGTCTCTGCAGCGCCCGTTGATGTCAGGTCGACCATAAAATTATGAGCAGCCTCGTCATCTGTTTGGGCCCCTTGAAGTATTTTTGGGTCTTGGTGGATGAGCTCACTTGGCCAGTACCCAGTAAGCTGCCAAGAAGAGTTTGAAAGAAACAGAAATTCTGGCGCACCTATTTCTGCATTTTGACCGGTCACAGCAAACATCACCTCTAACCCCTCAGAGATGGTCCCTATCGTGTTCCAATCACGATCATCCAATAATGCCAAGTCGCGCGCGATCACCACCCGGTCCCGGACTTGACGACGCAGGTAATAGCTGACCATTTTTCCCTCAAGTTCGAGCTTTTTGCTCGTTATAAACCCCCTTATCGCAGATTTTCGGCCTCTGAGTCCAACAACATTGTGTGTTGTTTTGTTAAAGGGGAGGGGGAGTCGATCTGTTCACTTGAGATCATGACCCCTTGTTTGGAGTTCATGCTTATTTCAAAAATCACCAAACAAATTTGCAGACTTGCTACGGGTTGATGTTAATCAATGACTTTTATGCTCAGTCAGAGCGATGCTGCTATGCAGTTACAGAGTCAAATAGGTTTGTAGCATGGATGTCTTTGTCCAAATTTTGATTTTTTTGGTCCTGGCGCGATTATTCGGTGAAATCGCTATCAGGATTGGTCAACCTGCTGCTGTGGGCGAGATTTTAGTGGGCGTTATCATCGCCGCGAGTATGCCGTTTGTCGTAAATTTTGTGCCCGAGGCCGCAGCGATGAACGAAAGCACACCCATTGCGGTGCTGGCTGCAATTGGGATGTTCTTCTTGATCTTGCAGGCGGTGTCGAGATGGACCCTCAAGAACTCAAGGAAGTAAAAACGGACGCGTTAATCGTTGCGATGGGCGGTGTGACCCTGCCGCTGGTACTGGGACTTTTGTTCGGTCTCTGGTTTTTGCCGAAAAGTGCACATCTCCAAGCCCAAGCTTTATTATTGGGAGTTACGATGGCGATTCCGGCGATTCCCGCCACCGCACGAATTCTCGAAGAGTTAAACCTCACCCATACCCGGCTGGGTCGAACGATTATTGCCGCCGCGTTGATTGATGATGTTATCGGAATCGTTTTGCTCGCCATACTGATCGCAATTATTCAGCACGGCAATGTCCCCAGCCTAAATGAACTGATCTGGTTGTTGTTCAAAGTCGCGGTGTTTTTCGGTGTGACCGCCTTCATCGGGACGCATGTTTACGAATGGATCAGCCGAGCGATGAAGGAAATGCAGGCCGCCGCTCTTGAATTCTCAGCCTTGATCGGAACCGCATTGCTGTATGGGATCTTAGCGGAACTGTTAGGCTTGCACTGGATCATGGGGGCTTTTATGGCGGGCTTATACTTCGATAAGAACCGCGTGGGGGTCACCGTCTACCAGGAATTATCGGTGGTATTCGAAGTCTTGGTCCGGGGCCTGTTGGCCCCTTTGTTCTTTCTGACAATTGGTCTTCAGGTTGACATTACAGTGATATTTGACTCGCCAATATTTGTGCTCGCGCTCACTTTATTAGCGCTGTTTGGTAAAATCGTAGGGGCAGGGATGCCTGCGCTGATTCGGGGATTTAAGCTCAGGGAAGCGACCGCCATCGGGAGTGGTATGTCCGCGCGTGGGGCGGTTGAGATGGTCGTGATTGGTGTCGTCGCGGAGGCCGGTTTGTTTGTGCACACAAACGGGGCCGACAACGAATTCGATCTTTATTCGGCGCTGATTATTATGGCGACGTTAAATACGCTGATCGCACCCATTGCCGTTCGTTGGCTTGCCAAACAGGATTCATAGGCCCTGAGCCTAGGTCCAATCCAACACGACCTTGCCGCTTCTCCCGGACAGCATCGCGTCGAAGCCATCTTCGAACTGATCGGCTTTGAAGCGATGCGTGATGATACGACTCACGTCCAGACCATTTTGCAGCATGGCGATCATCTTGTACCAGGTCTCGAACATCTCGCGTCCATACACCCCTTTGATGGTGATGGCTTTGAAAACAATGCGTGACCAATCGACCGGGGCCTTGCCGGGCGGTACGCCGAGCATCGCAATCCGTCCACCCATGATCAGATGATCGACCATCTGTTCCAGGGCTTTTGGTGCGCCGCTCATCTCTAGGCCGACATCGAATCCTTCGGTCATTTTAAGTTTGGCCATGACGTCTTTTAGGTCCGTGGTCGCCACGTTGACGGGGGTCACTTTTGCAACCTTTGCCGCGAGGTCGAGGCGATCCTGGTTGATGTCGGTGATCACCACATGGCGGGCACCGACGTGGCGCGCGACTGCGGCGGCCATGATTCCAATCGGCCCTGCACCCGTGATCAACACATCTTCGCCGACCAAATCAAACGAAAGCGCGGTGTGCACAGCATTTCCCAACGGATCCAAAATCGCACCGATATCATCGGAAATTTCGTCGGGCAACGGGATCACATTAAATGCGGGCAGGCGCAGATATTCTGCAAAGGCGCCAGGTTCATTGACACCGATGCCCCGGGTTTCCGGGTCCAGATGAAACCGCCCGGCGCGACTGGCGCGGCTGTGGTGGCCGATTAAATGCCCCTCGCCTGACACCCGTTGGCCGATCTCCAGGTCCTCAACATCCCTACCCATGGCGACGATCTCGCCAGCGAACTCGTGACTGGTGACCAGCGGCACGGGCACGGTTTTTTGCGCCCAGTCATCCCAGTTCCAAATATGAATATCGGTGCCGCAGATGCCGGTCTTGTTGATTTTGATCAACACATCATCATCGCCAATGTCGGGGATGGGTTGCATGTCAGCCCATAACCCAACTGTGGGTTTTGATTTAATCAGGACCTTCATTTCATGTGCAGTGGTCATCAGATGGCCCCTATGGCTTTGCCCGCACGTTCGAATGCGCCGAGTGCGAAATCGATATCGTCGGATGTCAGGGCCGCATTCATTTGTGTGCGAATGCGCGCGGTGCCCTGTGGCACGACGGGGAAAAAGAACCCGGCCACATAGACCCCTTCGTCAAACAGTTTGGACGCCATGCTTTGTGCCAGTTTAGCATCGCCTAGCATCACGGGAATGATCGGATGTTCACCGGGCAAAATATCAAAGCCGAGGGCTTCCAGTCCGCTTCGCCATTGTGCGGCATTCTTGAATAACTGCGTGCGGAGATCATCGCTTTCCTCTACCAACGTCAGTGCTTCGATGCCGGCCGCGACCACGGCAGGCGGCAACGAGTTCGAAAACAGATACGGCCTTGCGCGCTGTCTCAACAGATCAATTACCGGCTGTGGCCCTGAAATGTATCCGCCGATGGCCCCCCCCAAGCGCTTTGCCCAATGTGCCAGTCAGGATATCGACGCCATCAATCACATTGTGATGGGCGTGGGTGCCTCGCCCTTGCGGCCCCATAAATCCCGTGGCGTGACAATCATCGACCATGACGATGGCCCCATATTTATTGGCGAGGGTCGTGATCTCGGGCAGCTTTGCCAAATACCCATCCATGGAAAACACGCCATCGGTGGCGATCATGATACACCGCGCTCCGGCTTCATTGGCCTCAATCAATTTGGTTTCAAGTTTCGCCATATCTGAATTAGCATAGCGATATCGCTTGGCCTTACACAGGCGAATTCCATCGATGATCGACGCGTGGTTGAGGGCATCCG
>CBFHXC010000099.1:0-9585 GCA_965659695.1 Rhodospirillales bacterium | reverse complement strand
CACCCCCACCAGAATAAGCCAGGGCCACATCTCCATGCTGGGAGTTGTCCAGTCTATGAAAGAAGGAATGGCGCCCATGGGTAACTGAATGATTGTCATGTAAAAAATAACGGCGAGTGGCGTATCAAAAGCCGTTAATTTCTTGGTCAAAGTGTGTGAGAGCGCGTAGCCAATTGCTGCGATCAGAGCGCTGAGAGCGCCAATTTCGAAAGGCACCATTCCGGGCCTTAGGATTACCAAAATGCCGGCGAAGCCGATACCGATGACGGTTAAGCGCATTGCTGTGACACGCTCACCCAATAAAAACGGCGCTAAAAGGGCTGTCCAAATGGGTATGGTGAACTCAATGGCAAAGACTTGGGCGAGAGGGATAATAGCAATAGCGTAAAACCATCCAAATTGCCCAACATAATGTGCGATATTTCGAATAAAGTGGGTGGGCAGGTGCTGGGTTTTTATCTGATGCCAGCCTGCGCGCGACAAAATGATGCAAATAATCAGCACACCGATGGCGCTTCTGAAAAACAGAATCTGGAATGTATTCAGTTCTGCACTCAGTTCCCGTCCCGCAAGAGCCATGGATAAAAACGACAAGAGTGCACCGCACATCCAGAGCACAGAAAGTGTAATACCTTGCACGTAAAAACCCTCCGGCGGATATGGAACGCGTGGACACCCTAATTTAATAGGATGCCCGCGGTTACACTAGAAGCTCAGAGAGATATCTCTGTGATTGGCCCGACAAGCCGCAATCTCTAATGCCTGATCTTTTCGTAGGCGCGGCTGAAGGCGTGCGCCAATCGTATCTTTGATGGCATCATCATATGCAACCAAAGCCGGGAGAATTCTCTCAGCCGCTTCTTGGCGCCAAGCCACTTCTACTGCATGCTTATCAAGAGCTTTTTGCAACTCACCCAGGCCTTTCTCGCGATCTGGAGAGTCGCCACGAAGCGCTCGGCGGGCCCGAGAGACAGATGATTTCACGGAGCTTGCGCCTTCGACATCGCTGATCATATTTTCAACGCCCTTGATGGTGTCCATCGCGGCCTCAATTTCGTCGTTCTTAAGAACATCTTCTAAGCCACGAATTTCATCCTCTAGCGCTGCAAGTTGATCTGCGGACTCGATAATGGCGCGAATTTTTGGCAGTTGTTCATAAGCCTCATCGACATTCCTTTGATACATCCTGATGGCTTTCTTTTCAGCTTTTTCAAGCGCACGATATTCGTCGCGAATCTCAAACCATCCATCGGGTTTCTGTTCCAATAAATCATCACGCTCTTTAGTGAGTTGTTCGATTTCTGCATTCAGATCATCGATATCATCTTGATCGGGGTCTTCGACGAACTTGAACTTATCCAACTCTTTTTGAGCTTTCACGATATCGCGTTCGTGCGCTTCAAGGTCAATCCGAATGGCCCGTGCTTCTGAATGTAACGGCTGGAACGTCGGTACAAAGTCCAAGCGCGCTTGCTCGGCGGCTTTGACATCGGCAATCCGATCAAACGTTGCATCAGCTGATTTCAAGGACGCTACAAAACTGCTTTTTAGATTGTCCGGTAGCATCGAGACATTGATCTGCTTGGCGCCATTGATTGCGGCTCTTATCTCGCTTTCGGATGCAGCGAAGACTGGGAAG
Organism: Rhodospirillales bacterium; assembly: GCA_965659695.1. Classification (GTDB taxonomy): domain Bacteria; phylum Pseudomonadota; class Alphaproteobacteria; order Rhodospirillales; family Casp-alpha2; genus UBA4479. The sequence continues at coordinate 7,946 of CBFHXC010000099.1, read as the reverse complement.
AGTTGATCTCGCATGCAAGCTTGCAGCCGAGGGTTCGCAGGGGGTGGTGCGGTATCCGAAGTCAACTGCACACGGTTGGGAAGATAATTCACCAACGGTGGATAGAAGCCAACGATCGCTAGTCCCAACAACTGCAATCCGATAAAGGGAACAACGCCCTTGTACATCGAAATGGTGCGGACTTCTTTGGGGGCGACACCCCTCAAGTAGAACAGCGCAAATCCAAATGGTGGTGTTAAGAAAGATGTTTGCATGTTCACACCGATCATAACGCCAAGCCAAACAGCGGAAATGTTTGCGGTTGGATCGGCCAACAAGATGGGTGCGATGATAGGAACGACAACCACGGCGATTTCGATGAAGTCGAGGAAGAAGCCGAGTACGAATATAACTGCCATCACTACAATGAACTTGGCATAGAAACCGCCTGGCAGACCGGACAAGAAGTCACGAACGATTTCTTCACCGCCAAATGCTCTGAACGCGGCGGTCAACATCGCAGCGCCCAGAAGAATAATGAAGACCAAAGATGTCGTCTTCGCAGTTTCGATCATGACGCCAGTTAAAGTGTCGTTTAAGCGGTTGACGCGTCGACCGCTCCAAATCACTGCGGATACCATGCCAATAGTGCCAATTACCGCGATAATGATGCCAGTCCAATCGTCGGGCCCTTGGATATTCTTGACGTTGATATCGAAGGTATTGATCGCAAAAAACAACACAGCGAATGATGCGATCGCTAAAAGTGCTGGCAGGTACTGTCGCTTTTGACCTTCTGCCAATCGATACCCGGCCATGATCAAGGCACCGACTGCGCCGATGGCCCCGGCTTGGTTTACCGTTGCAATCCCCATGATGATCGAACCCAGGACAGCGAAAATCAGAGTCAATGGTGGGATTAGGACAACAGCGACTTTGATCCAAAACGCTTTGTTGTACTCGCCCAAGTGAGGTGCAGGTGGCGCCATCTTAGGTCGGATCATTGCCAATATCAGGATATAGGTAATGTACAACCCGACGAGGACCATGCCCGGTAAAAACGCGCCCAGGAACATGTCGCCAGCACTGGATGAATTGATGCCAAATTCGGATGGGAGCACAATTTCGCCTGTGCCGCCCTTGTAATCTTCGGTCCGGATGGCAAGTGCTTGGTCCGTCGCATTCGATAATTGGTCGGCCAAAATAATGAGGACAATACTTGGCGGGATAATTTGCCCGAGTGTGCCCGATGCACTGATCGTCCCTGTCGCAAGCGCATGGGAATAATTGGCACGCAACATGACAGGCAAAGAGATCAAGCCCATTGCAACAACGGTGGCACCAACGATGCCGGTCGTTGCCGCGAGCAACGCCCCGACGACCACAACGGAAATGCCGATACCGCCAGGAATGGGGCCAAACAGCTGACCCATTGTGACCAACAAATCTTCAGCGATCTTTGAGCGTTCGAGCATAATGCCCATAAAGATGAACAACGGAATCGCAATCAGAGTGTCGCGTTCGGGTTCCCAGTAAATGCCCCTGAGATTGGTGACGCCGGCGCTTAACCATTGAACGGGGTCGCCATGCGCAAAATAGGCAGCGACATTACCCTCGAAGAGAAAGCCTGTTAAAGCGGCAAGGACGATTGTGATGATGGCTGATCCTGGTAGCGCAAATGCCACAGGGAAACCCGAGCCAAGCGCCGTGACCATGATCACCATCAAGACGAGAAGAAAAAACAGTTCCATAATTTATATCCCTTGCCGCGCTTAAATCGCTGCGTGTTCTTCGAGGTCTTGTTCGTGACCAGGTTCATGTAGAAGTGTGGCAACATTACTCATCAGATAGCTCATAAATTGAACCAGCATTGAGAGCGCGAAGATGAGCAGAAAGCTTGCCAAAAGATATTTGATATAAAGGCCAAAACCACTTTGGGTCACTTCGAACGATAACAATGGACCGTTGATCGCGTTGGCCTTGCCCCACATGCCCATCGTCAAAATGGTCCAGCATAATGGCAGTCCCAAAAGCGCGCAGCCTATGCTGTTCGATAGGGCTTTCCCTTGGTCGGAAAGTCCAGCGTAAACGATATCCACACGAACATGGCCCTCTTTGATCAAGGTGTAGGGGCTTGCGAACAAGAACAAGGCGCCGTACCAGAAGCGCACCAGATCGGCCATAAAGGCTTGCTCGTATGAAAAGATAAAGCGCGCGATCACGATGGTGATCTCGGCGGCAACGATCAAAACGGCGAGCCAATGAAAGCCAATGTTTTTATTGATGGCGGCAATAACAAGGCCGGTAACGATCAATGGATAGTGGACAAAGTGCCCGCGGAATGTTGGCCGGCCAAGTTCTTCTGACATCCCAGCTCCTACAACACTTCCCAAAAAACCTTCTACGCGGAGGAAAGAAATAACGCCATCGATAATGCCGATCAAAAGCACGGCCCAAAAAGCAGCGCGAATAATGTAGCCCGCGACTTCGCCAAGCAGTTCGGAATCTGCATGTAATGAGCGATTTGAGGAAGACAAAACAGCAAATAAAATAATGGCCAATGTCCCGGCGTAAGTGCCAAATTGAACCCACGCGAGGGCAGGAATGCCATCGGCTAGAGCATCTTGGCCAAACAAGCCGAGCGATCCGTAGATGCTCAGTGTTCCAGGCCAGTCGAACCAAAAGTTCAAAACATTGTTGATGATAAATACGAATGCCCATGCGGCCATGGACAGCGCGAAAAAACGAACAGTGGGTACCAGAAAACCATGCGTTTCAGCAGAAACGTGTGCTTTCATTCCAGGTTCGTTTGTGTCTTGTGCACCGTGTGACATTTGCTTCCCCGCCCCCGAGATCGTTTTTTTAATTGCTTCAGGGGAAAACTAAAAACTTATCCTAAGGAATGCAGGGCGCGAGACCTTTTGAGTCCCGCGCCCCAACATTCATGCCAAATAAAGGCCAGAACTTAGGCGCCGAGCACCCGGTTCCGTTGAGCCAAATAGGCTTGGTCAGAAATCTTCGTCCAACCAGAGAGATCAGTACGCGCAGCCGTGAAGCTGGCGTCGATTCTCTTAGCCAAATCGGAGTGCGCACGCACACCTTCGAAGACTTCTTCGGCAGCTTCGTAGAAGCTGTCGTAAACATCATCCGAGAACTGACGCAACTGTACGCCTTGATCTTTGATGAGGCTAGTCAGTGCGTTACCAGATTTCATGTTGAACTCGGCCATCATCATGTCGTTTTCCATACCTGCGGCGGATTCAATGATGACTTGTTCGTTCTTGGAGAGGCCATCCCAAAACTTCTTGTTGATACCGAGCGCCAACATGGAGCCTGGCTCGTGGAAGCCTGGATAGTAGTAGTATTTGGCAGCTTCGTAGAACTTCATGAAGCTATCGTTCCAAGGGCCCACCCATTCTGTTGCGTCGATTGCACCAGAAACAAGGTTTTCATAAATCTGACCACCTGGAAGTGATACTGGTGAGCCGCCGAGTTTAGCAATCACGTCGCCACCGAGGCCAGGCATACGCATTTTGAGGCCTTTGAAATCATCAGCCGAGTTGATTTCCTTGCGGAACCAACCACCCATCTGACAACCGGTGTTGCCGGACATCACACACTTGAGGCCAAACTCACCTGCGAGCTCGTCCCAAAGTTCCTGACCACCACCGAAGCGGATCCAGGCATTCATCTCTGTATAGGTGAAACCGAAAGGAACAGCTGTGAAGTAACCCCAACCTGGGTGCTTACCTTTCCAGTAATAGTCAGCAGCGTGATACGCTTGAGCGTTGCCGGATGCGACTTCGTCAAACGAGTCAAATGCGCCAACACGTTCGCCCGCAGCGAAGTATTCAACTTGGATGCGGCCTTCTGTGGCGTCAGCAATACGCTGCGCTACACGTTGTGCGCCAGTACCCAAGCCCGGGAAATCCCGAGGCCAAGTGGATACGACGGCCATTTTTTTGATGCCTTGCGAAATCGCAGGCTTGTTAATTGCGGTTGATGCGGCAACGGCGCCAGCACCAGCAATCGCGGTCTTCTTGAGGAAATCGCGTCTTTTCATTAGGTACCTCCCTAGTAAGCTTTCAAAATTGTAACTGCTGATTGACGCGCCAGGGTTGCTCCCGATGCTTGCAGCATTTTTACGAGACCTAGGATGCTTGCATTCTCATGTATTTCAAGGGAAAAGCTGAAAAATCTTCACTTCATTCATGAATAATAATCATCAAAATATTGGAGATTTCTTGCCGTGTTCAGTGATGCAGTGCCGCAAAAATGTGCAGCGTTAACCAATTGACAAAAAAAGCCTCAATTAATTCAAGGCGTTAACTATCAAAGTCACTTAATTGGAAAAGGTCTTCGACCTTGAGAATTTTGGCGCGTAAGCAAATTCAGGTGAATTTGGCGATGCAATGCCATAGGAAATGATCCCGTCGGTCATCCGAACAAGATCGTTTAAGGACGTCGAAAACACACAGTGGGGGTGACCTGCAGCAGCGTAAATTTGATCGAACCGCTTAAGCGAGCCGTCGATCACCGTGGGGATCGGCTTTAATAGGCCGATTGGGGCAACGCCGCCGATGGTAAAGCCCGTGATGGCTTTGATCTCTGATGCTTGGGGGCGTCGCACGCTTCCCTTAATTTTCAGGGCATTCGGTAAATGATCTTCGATACATTTGTGATCACCGGCGACAAGCGCCATGACGAATCTATTGTCCACAGAAAAGACCAAAGACTTTACGATTGCGCCCAAATCACACCCGACTGATTTGGCGGCATCTTCAGCAGAGCGCGCAGTGTTGGCCAACTCAACAATCGTATCTTCATGATTCGCCTTTATCAGGGCGTCCCGCACTCGGCTGACGGTGGGTTTCTGAAGATGGGACACGATGTTTCTTGCCTCAGCTAGTTTGCAAACGGCACGGCCATGCCCTTTTGGACGGCTTCCCGCTGAGAGATTTGATCGAACCAACGCTTCACATTGGGAAACTCGTTCAGATCAACTTGATGGCGCTCAAATCTGGAGATCCAAGGGTAGCATGAAATATCTGCAATGGAATAGGCATCACCAGCGAGGTACTCGTTGGTTGCCAACTGCTTATCCATTACGCCATAGAGTCTTTTCGTTTCGTTGTGATACCGCTTCTGTCCATAAGGCACGACTTCTTTTGGATTAAATAAGAAGTGATGTGCTTGTCCAACCATTGGACCTAGACCACCCATTTGCCACATCAGCCATTGCATGACTTTGGCGCGCGCCACGGGCTCTTTTGGATAAAGATCAGAGCTGGTTTTTTCGGCGAGGTAAACCAAGATTGCGCCGGATTCAAATAAGCTCAACGCCTCGCCATTTGGACCATCTTCGTCCACGATTGCAGGAATTCGATTATTCGGCGCGATGGCCAGAAAATCGGGTTCAAATTGTTCATCTTTGCCAATGTTGATGGGATGTACGTCGTATTCAAGGCCCAACTCTTCTAGCATGATTGAAGCTTTGCGCCCGTTCGGTGTTGCCCATGTGTGAAGATGAATCATCATAACCCCTATAGTTGTAATTTGTTGCCCGTAGCATAAGTGAAAGGGGCCACGAGGCAAGTGCCAGGCTTGACGGGTGTCTGGCGACGCCAATAATTGATGCACGTTTGAAAATGGCTTTTTTGGTAAACGGGGTTTATGGCCGATTACGATTTGACGCGCCTGAATGTTCTTGTCGTTGACGACAATCGTCACATGCGGACGCTAGTGCGCTCTATTCTTGTTGCCATTGGGATTCGTAATGTTTCTGAAGCCGAAGATGGCGCTGAAGCGTTAAAACTCATGAAAACCCTAGATGCCGACATCGTTATATGCGATTGGCTGATGGAACCTATGGATGGAATCACGTTTACGAAGATGATCCGGAAAAGTGAAAACAGTTCCGACATATATGTCCCCATTATCATGTTGACCGGACATACAGAGTTGACGCGCGTCGTGACTGCCAGAGACGCTGGTGTGAATGAGTTTTTGGCCAAACCTGTATCTGCAACGAATATATATCAGCGCATCAAGATGGTCTTGGAATCGCCAAGGCAGTTCATTCGAACGAATGACTATTTTGGACCTGATCGCCGTCGTCGCGATGATCCGTCATATAAAGGAGAAGAACGTCGCCGGTCAGCCGAAGATGTGGATATTGGCGAGACGTCTGAGGATGGAGAGGATGAAGCCTCAAAAAGCTAATCTTGTTACGTGAGTGTCCAAACCCCGCGCGTATCTAGCGTATCTTTTTCTTCTAAAATATCGGTCGGAATAGACTTGAATATTTTATGGTCGGTGAGAAGGACCAGAACAACAGAGTCTTTTATGCCCTGGTCCAGCGACACGAGCGAAATATCCTTTAGATTCTTAAGAGACACCGGCAACTCATCCACGTTTGGTTCAATGACTAAGATTTGATTTTGGACGAGTTGGCGAAGTTGCTTGATCACTTCGATTGATGGACTTTCACGAAGATCATCAATATCGGCTTTATAGCTCAGGCCTAAACATGCGATCACACCGCCCGACTTGGCACCATCTGTGTTGGCGATCTGTTCGGCCACGGTCGCAGGACGGCCATCATTGACTTCGCGTGCTGTTCTTATTAGCGGCGTATTTTTAGGATCTGTTGCAACTATAAACCATGGATCAACCGCAATACAGTGACCGCCGACGCCAGGTCCTGGGTTAAGAACATTGACTCTAGGGTGGCGATTGGCGAGTTCAATGACTTCCCGTACATCAATGCCCAAAGGTTCTGCGACATTGGCAAGTTCATTCGCGAATGCGATATTGACGTCTCGATAAGCGTTTTCAGACAGTTTCACCAACTCAGCCGTCTTCGCATCGGTTAAATGCATCTCACCTTCAACGAATGCGCGGTAAAGGTCAGCCGTTTTTTGGGCGCAATCGTGCCCCAGGCCACCAATCACACGATCATTTCGAACCAGTTCAAGTAATACTTGTCCCGGCAACACTCTCTCCGGGCTGTGCGATATGCAGATGTCGTGTTCAGCCGTGGGATCATCTCCCGGCGGAATTTTCAGATCAGGCCTAGCCTCGGCGAGCCACGCGCCGACCTGGGCGGTCGCACCAACGGGGACCGTCGACTCAACAATGACAAGGTCCCCTACTTTTAAAATATCGGCGATGGCATGTGTTGCGGCTTGCAAGTGCTTTAGATCGGGCTTGCGCTCTGCATTGAATGGCGTGGGGACCGCCATAATAAATGCATCTGCGGGCACTGGTGTGGTGCTGGCCTTTAGTTTCCCAACCGAAACCGCACCATAAACGACCATGTCCAAGTCAGGTTCGACGATATGGGGTTTGCCGTTATTGATGGTTTCGACTGTTGTTGGGTTTGTATCGACACCCGTCACCTGAATGCCGCGACTGGCCAGCACTGCAGCTGTCGGTAGACCGACATACCCAAGACCAACAACGCATACATGCTTACCCGACATACTGTGCAACCACTCGTGCTATCCGGCTTCCAGCTTTACCGTCACCGTAAGGATTGTGCGCTTTGCTCATTCGGGTATATGCCTGTTCGTTGTCCAAAAGGACAGTGGCTTCACGAACAATTCGCTCGCGGTCTGTGCCGACCAAAAGGACTGTACCCGCATCAACTGCTTCTGGTCGTTCGGTCACGTCGCGCATAACCAGCACGGGTTTACCAAGCGAAGGTGCCTCCTCTTGGATGCCGCCAGAGTCCGTGACGACAAGATAAGATTGCATCATTAAATCAACGAAACAGGGATATTCTACAGGTGGCAACAAATGAACATTGGGCAGATTAGCCAGTAATTCTGATACAGGTGCTTGCACATTTGGGTTCAAATGGACTGGGTATACAATTTCAATATCATCTCGCATCGCAAGGTCGCGAAGGGCGCGACAAATATTCTGAAAACCAGTTCCGAAATTTTCGCGCCGATGGCCGGTAA
>CBFHXC010000098.1:0-9643 GCA_965659695.1 Rhodospirillales bacterium | reverse complement strand
TCTTTGATCACATCAAGCAATCCTACTTATTGGCATCGAATTGGCTGACCAAACAAGTGCGAACAGTTGATGATATCGATGAGAAAACCCGCGAGAAGCTGGAATTCTATACCCGCCAGTGGGTCGATGCGATGTCGCCGACGAATTTTGTCGCAACTAATCCCAAGGTCTTAAAGGCTGCGTCGGAAACCAACGGCGAGAACCTGATAAAGGGCTTGGACCACCTGCTGACGGATTTAGAAAAAGGCAAAGGTGATCTTCGGATATCGATGACCGATACCGACGCGTTCGAGTTGGGCAAGAACGTTGCCATCAGCGAAGGCAAAGTGATTTTTCAAAACGACATGATGCAGCTTTTACAGTATGCCCCGTCGACAAAAAAAGTGGCCAAACGACCGTTGCTGATTGTGCCGCCGTGGATCAATAAATTCTATATCCTCGATCTTCAGCCACGGAATTCACTGATCAAATGGGCGGTTGATCAGGGTCATACCGTTTTTGTCATTTCATGGGTCAATCCGGATGAGCGTCATGCCGACAAGGGATTTGAAGACTATATGTTCGATGGCCCCTTGGCCGCGATGGAAGCCATGGCACTGGCGACCGGCGTCAAAGAACTCAACGTGATCGGCTATTGCATTGGCGGCACGCTGACGGCGTCAACTTTAGCGTACTTGGCCAATGCTAAGGATACTCGGGTCAAATCTGCGACGTTCTTGACCACGATGGTTGATTTTTCAGAACCCGGTGAGCTCGGGGTTTTCATTGATGAGGAGCAACTGGTCCGCCTTGAAGAACACATGGACAAGCAGGGCTACTTGGACGGTCAGTATATGTCTCAGGTCTTCAACCTTATGCGCGATAACGACCTAATTTGGTCGTTCGTTGTGAACAACTATTTGATGGGCCGCGAGCCCATGGCGTTCGATTTGTTGTATTGGAATTCGGATAACACGCGGATGCCAAAGATGATGCACTCGCTGTATCTTCGGAAGATGTATTTGCAAAATAAGTTGGTGGAGCCGGGTGGTATAGAACTGGGCGGCGTTCCCATTGATCTGTCGAAAATCAAAACACCCGTTTATTGGTTGTCGACCAAAGACGACCACATTGCGCCCTGGCAATCGACCTATAAGGCGACGCAAATCTATCAGGGCCCTAAGCGGTTTGTGCTATCGGCGAGTGGCCATATCGCCGGGGTGATCAATCCACCCGTTGCCAACAAATACTGCTATTGGACCAATCCCAAAACGCCGGAGGACCCAGAGGCATTTTTTGAGGGGGCCAAGCAGTATGACGGATCTTGGTGGCCAGATTGGCAGAAATGGGTCAAAAAATACGCGGGTGGTGAAGTCGATGCACGGGTGCCAGGTGACGGCCAGCTAGAGCCCATTGAGGACGCGCCAGGATCTTATGTGACCGTACGCATCTAGTCATCGTCCCTAACAAATGGGCATCCGTTTATTTGCTCGAATTCAGGTTTCCGGGCATAGTGCAGCCTATGGCTGAGGGTGATATCACAACATTAGAAATTCCGTCTGGCCGCGACCTTGAGGTGGCGCCAGGAGACGTGCACAGCCATTTGGAATTGCTCGCAGATATGGCGCGCAGCTTCGCGTCAAATGGTGATTTAAACGAAGCGTTATACAAGGCTGTCGAGCAGATCACAGACATGGTGGACGCCGAGGGCGGCGCACTGTTTATGATCGATAGTACTGGCGCATATTTGGATTGTTTGGCCTGTGTCGGGCCGACCCAAATTACAGGTCTTAGGCTTAATCACGATCAGGGCATTGTTGGGAATTCTGTCCAAACCAACGAAGGCCGCATCGTTCGCGATGTGCGCAAAGACCCCAATTTCCACAAAGGAGTTGACGAGCAAACAGGCCATACGACGAAGTCTATTTTGTGCGCCCCGATGAGTGTCAAAGGCGATCGCATCGGAGCGATTGAGCTGATCAATAAGCGCACCAATGATGGCCTGTTTGATAATAACGATCTGAACCTGCTCCAAGCCCTGGCATCTTCTGCCGCATTGGCGATCTTGAATGCCCGAATGTCGGCGGCCTTGGTGGAACAGGAACGGACAAAGCGCGAGCTTGAATTGGCAGCAGAAATTCAGCGTTCTTTGTTGCCAGCCGAGATCGACAATGACTTCCCAATCCAGGGTGTCAATTTGCCAGCGCGAACGGTCTCTGGTGATTTTTACGATTTCTATCCTTTGGATGACGGTCGGATCGCATTCACGTTGGGTGATGTGTCTGGCAAAGGGATGAATGCGGCATTGTTGATGGCAAAAACCGCAAGTTTGCTGCGTTGTTTAGGGAAATCGATAAAGGAACCAGGGCGCTTGCTAACCATCGTGAATGACGAAATCTGCGAGACCGTGACGCGCGGCATGTTCGTGACGCTGGTCCATGGTATTTACAATCCCGCTTGCGGGCACGTCCGATTGGCCAATGCGGGGCACGAACCGCCGTTGATACTATCCAAAGACGGCCACTTCACCGCCATTGAGGCCGAGGCGCCGCCACTCGGCATCATGCCTTCGATGGGTGACGTCGATGCTTTTCCCGAAACCGAATTCAGTTTGGATGATGGCAAGTTGTTCGTGTTCACCGATGGGGTGACAGAGGGGTATATTGCCGAGGGTGAAGAGCTCGGCATTGATGGTCTCAAGGGAATTCTGAGCGCCCCTGATGAGTCCCCGATGGCAGAGATGCTGTCGAATATTGCGGGCAAAATTGACAGCGTCGAAGGCGCGCTGCGCGATGACGTGACCATCATAGGGATTGATGACGGTGTTATGGCGCATTCGTCCGATGTGGCAGTGTTAGCCGCTGTGCCGGGTGCCAATGAACCGCCAGGTGAAAAGTTGATGCAGATGCGGGTCGCGGCCAAGCCGAACCGGCTGAAATTGATTCGCAATGCTGTGCGCGAAGCGTCCGAGTTTTGTGGGTTCTCGAAAACAGATGTGAATGACATCATTTTGGCGGTTGATGAAGCGTGCCAAAACGTCATCCGCCACGCCTATGGCGGCGAAAGCGAAGAAGACATCTCGATAGAGCTTCGCCAACGCCCTGATGCCATAGTGATTTTCATTCGTGACTTCGCTGATCCGGTTGATGTGTCGAAGGTGAAACCGCGCGATTTGGACGATATTCGTCCCGGCGGCTTGGGCACGCATTTGATTCAAGAAGTCATGGATGAAGTTGATTTCTTGCCCCCGCCGATAGATGGCGGCAATCTATTGAGATTAGTTAAGAGAATTGAGGGATGAGGTTCTGATGCAGCACGAAACGTCTGAAAAGGGCGGCGCGCTGGTGATAGCGTTTTCAGGGGATATTGACCTGCAAACATCACCAGATGCCCGAAAGGCACTGTTGGCCGAAGTGGGTAAAGGGGCTCCTATATTGGTTGACCTCTCTGGGGTTGGGTACATTGACTCTTCCGGTGTGGCGTCTTTGGTGGAGTGTTTACAAAGCGCCAAGAAATCAGGGCAAAAGTTTGCGCTCGTTTCCGTAAGCGAGAGCGCTCTGAGAGTCTTGCAGTTGGCGCGCCTGGACCGAGTGTTTACAGTCTGCGACACGATTGATGATGGGATTGCTGCCGTAACATAAGCAGCGCGTATGTTGGGCCAGATGGGGGACCGCAGGGGTGGCGGAACATAAACCGACCGCGACAGAACGGATAGAAAACATCGGCAAGTCCACCGTGGGCTTCGTTGAGGCAATGGGCAATGGCGGCATCATTGTCGTCGAGAGCGCATATTGGCTGATATTCGGTGTTCGAGAACGCCAACCCGTCCGTTTGAGCGCCATCGTTCAGCAAATGATGGAGGTTGGCTTCAACGCGATACCGATCATTTTGATGCTGACCGGTACAATTGGCGTGATGCTGGCGATTCAGGGCATTCATACACTTCGGATTTTCGGTGCCGAGAGTCAGGTGACGGTGGGGATCGCCTTTTCTGTGGTGCGCGAATTTGCACCGCTAATTACGGGTATATTGGTCGCTGGAAGATCTGGTTCTGCGTTGGCGGCGCGGATCGGGACGATGAAAATTAATCAGGAAATTGATGCCCTCAAAGTCATGGGGATCAACCCCACGCGATTTCTCGTCGTGCCGGCAATGGTCGGCATGTTGGTCATGGTGCCAGCGTTGACGCTGTTGGGCATGTTTATGGGTTTGTTTGCTGGTGGATTGTATGTGAACGCAGACCTTGGCATTTCATTGGCGGCCTACGCTGCAGATACCATCGATATTCTGTCCCTTGATGATTTGGGGCATGGCCTGGGCAAAAGCCTAATCTTTGCGGTGCTGATCGCAGTAATCGGTGTGGTCAACGGTGCAGGTGTTCAGGGCGGTGCCGAAGGTGTCGGTAAGGCGACCACGCGATCAGTGGTTCAAGCCATTTCGGCGATCATCATCACCGATATGATCTTTGCCTTTGTGGCGACGAGGTAAGGGGCTATATGCGCAATCCAGCTGCCATCCTCGAAGAGCGGAAATCGCGCCAACGCCCCCAAACCGGACCCAAGTCGGTAATCGAGGTTGAAGATTTGGTTACGCATTATGGTGACCGGATGATCCTCAAAGGCGTCAGCATGGAAGTGCGCGAGAACGAGATCATGGTGATCATGGGCGGGTCTGGATCTGGTAAGTCGACACTGCTTCGTCACCTGATGGCGTTGGAAAATAAAACATCCGGTTCGATGCGTATTCTTGATCATGATATCGATAGCATTTCGCGTCAGGAATTCCTGGATGTTCGAAAAAAATTGGGCGTCGCCTTTCAGTCGGGTGCCCTGTTCAGTTCGATGACCGTGGGCGAGAACATTATGTTGCCGCTATATGAGCATACCGAGCTTGATCGGATGACTATGGAAATCATGGCTCGGATGAAGCTAGAGGTTGTTGAACTATCCGGCTTCGAAGATTTGATGCCGTCTGAACTGTCGGGTGGAATGATTAAGCGCGCCGCATTTGCCCGTGCCATCGTGATGGATCCACGGGTATTATTCTGTGATGAACCATCGGCGGGTTTGGATCCGGTGGTTGCGTCGGCCCTCGATGAATTGATTTTGGATATGCGTGATGCGATGAGGATGAGCATCGTTGTCGTGACCCACGAATTAGATAGTGCATTTAAGATTGCAGACCGAATAACGATCTTGGATCGCGGTGAAATTTTGATGATCGGTAGCGTTGAAGAAGTTTTGAACGCAGACAACGATCGTGTTCAAGCGTTACTGAATAGAACCCCTGAAGAAGATAAAATGGACCCAGATGAATATCTGAACCGGCTTGTCGGTGATGTCAGTCCTGGGACGGCCTACCTGTGAGGACGCAATAGTGAGAACAAGCAAACTGAGTTACTTTGCCGTTGGCTTATTTGTCATCGCGATGATCATAGGACTGATTGTGGCGATTGCGCTTCTGACGGGGCGAACGGGGGCATCTGATCGATACTATGCCTACTATTCGAATGTTACAGGTGTGAAGTTCGGGACCCAAGTGGTCTATGAAGGGTATCCCATCGGGCAAGTCACCGACGTGACGCCAGAACCAAAAGATGGCCGTATGCGGTTCCGTGTCGATTTTGATGTGACCGAGGGCTGGATCATCCCAAATGACAGTATTGTTGAAATAGCGGCCCCAGGGCTGCTTGCGGCTGTCACGTTGGCGATCAATGCCGGTGATAGCACCATACCCCATGAACCAGACACAGAGGTCGCGGCACAAGAGCGTGCAGATATGTTCGCGGCCGTTGCTGATGTGGCGGGTGATTTTGGCGACTTGTCGAGCAATTTCATCAAACCATTGTTGTCGAATGTGAATACCGCTGTCACCCAGATTAACGAGTTTTTGGCTGAGGGTGGGGAGGGGCAGCTGATTGCGAATGATGCCCGTGCCACCATGAATATGGCCAGAGACATCATGGGCGATTTGAAGGGGCGTATACCCACATTGGCTGATCAGCTTGAAGGCATCTTGGCTGATATCGGCGATACCAGCGAGCGTTTGAACAATATTCTAAGCCCAAACAATCAAACAAAGATCATTGGTATGATCGACAACTTGAACGCCGCAACGCAGAAATTTGATACGGTGCTGATTACACTGAACTCTATCCTGCGCGATGTTGATGATCTGGTTTTGGATGACGACGGCGACGTGGCGCGTATGGCAAAAGAAAGCCGTTACATTGTTGAATCAATTGCGCGGAATATCGATGCCATCAATCAAAACATGGATGGGGCAGCCCGAAATATGTACGAGTTCAGTCGTCAAATTCGTCAGAATCCCGGATTGCTACTGGGCGGAACATCGCCGGTTGATAAGGGGGCCGCACAATGATCAATCAATGGATGAGTTGGTCGAGTAGGGGCGTTGTGAAAAGAGTCGTCGCCGTGATGCTGCTTGTGACGCTGGCTGCCTGTGCCGCGCAAGCGCCAGTGCCACAAGACAAGTTTTATCGCTTGCAAGCCATAGCTGCGTTTGAGCCTTTATCAGCACCTGTGTTGCCGGGCGTGCTAGAGGTTGAACGCTTTACAGCGGACGGGCTTACAGCTGGTCGGCCCATTGTCTATGTCGATGCAGCGGACCCGAACCAATTACGCGAGTATCACTATCATTTCTGGACGCAGGCCCCGACCATCATGCTGCGTGATGAACTGGTGACATATTTGCGCAAAGCAGGTATCGCTGCCAATGTTGTCACCCCAGAAATGAGGCTAGAGGCGGACTACGCTTTGGGTGGCCGTATTAGGCTATTGGAACAGGTCATCGGGGCCAAAAAAGGTACGGCGATGGAGTTGGAAATCTCGTTGCGCAATCCGCGCGATGGGCAGCTCTTGTTTTTGAAATCGTACCGCCACGACGTTGATCAATCGACTGTGGGCGTGGCGTCCGCTGTGGATTCTTTGAACGAAGCGCTCAATATCATTTACGCTGATATCTTGGCCGACCTTAAGAACCTATGAGCCGAAGACTGTCGCGTCGCGGGCGCAGTAAGCAGAAAAAGCAGATTAAGCTGCCGTCACCTGCTGTCATAGAAATCGAGTCCCTAGAAAGTCACGGTGATGGTGCGGGGGAGGGGGCCGATGGCAAGCGGGTCTATGTACCGTCGACGCTGCCCGGTGATCGTGTAGAGGTCGAGTTTGTTGCAATAAGAGGCGACGGGTATGCGGCGCGCGCGAAATCGTTCGTCAATCAGGTGCCTCGTCGACAACCAGACTGCGATGTCTTCGACGTGTGTGGTGGTTGCCAGCTGCAGCACGTTCCAGAAGATGATTATAAATCCTGGAAATCTAATAACGTTAAAACAGCTCTGGGCCGCCAAGGGTTAGAACCTGAAATTCGCCCCCTTCAAATCACGCCGCTTGCCAGCCGCCGTAGATCTGCATTCACCGCGAAGAAGACGCAAAAAGGTGTGCTGATTGGATACAACAGCTCGCAATCCAACCAGATCATTGATATCAATCATTGCCCCCGGTTGATCGAACCACTTAATCGACTGATCGGTCCGTTGCGCGCTTTGGCTAACGGTCTTTTGCCAGCAAACGGCGACGCACGTTTCGCCCTGACGCAGGGCACATGCGACAGCATTGATCTGATGATCGAGACAAATGTCGATCTAAGCTTGGAGCATCTGGAAACGCTATCAGCATTTGCCCATGAACATAATATTTCTCGGATTACGCGGAAATCGTCTAACAACCTGATCGAGCCGATTATCGAATTGATACCTGTGATGGTGCCCTTGTCGGACGTAAAGGTGCCACTGCCCGCCGATAGTTTTTTACAACCTTCTGTTGAGGGTGAGCGGACTCTGACTAATCTTGTGCTTGAAGCCGCCAGCGGATGCCAGCATGTCATCGATATGTATGCAGGCATTGGGACATTTTCGGTGCCGCTAGCCGGGATGGCCAAAAGCGTCCTGGCAGTGGATGGCGCGCCCCATCAGATTGCCGCGTTGCAGGCCGCCATAAATGGGAATGTCAAACTAGCGAATATCATAACAGAGACCCGTGACTTGCAGCGAAATGCGATGATGGCATCCGAATTGAAGCAAGCTGATTTGATTGTTTTCGATCCACCTCGCGCAGGGGCCAAGAAACAAGCCTTTGAGATTTCTCAGTCTGATGTTCCCAAGGTGATTGCCGTATCGTGCAATCCAGCCACCATGGCGCGTGATCTGCGCGCCCTGGTTGATGGGGGGTATCAGATCGAACACGTGACGCCGGTAGACCAGTTCCCCATGAGCTATCACGTTGAGGCGGTCGCGCTGCTCAGTCGTCCTTAGGGAACAAGTGGTCAACGATTTGCGGTCAGATCATCTTGCGTGTAGCGTTTTTGGATGAATTCTGCAGCAGGCGAAATCAATACGAAGCCGATAGGCACCTGCACCCATGCCGAGGGGGTGATTACGCTTCGCCGCCAGGATGATACGCTGGCACGTCTAAAGCCAGGAATGGATATTTTTGAGAATGAGGAAGTCACGACCACGGGGGCGGGGCATGCGGCGATTGGGTTTGTAGATCACGGAGAGATAGCCATCGATCCGACGACGTCACTCAGGTTCGAGAGATATCAGTACAATCGTAAGCCCGATGATTCCTGCCGGATAAAGCTTTTTCATGGTGTGATTGGTTTAATGGACGGCCGCATGGCTACGGAACCGGACGCGCTGATCATTGATGCCGGACCGATCACATTAAATGTTCATGCGGCGAGCCTGATTTGCAGATTGGCCCCGAATGGTGTGAAGGCTGATGTGACGCTACTTTCGCCATCATCCAGCACCTGTGGTGAAATTTTGGTCCACAACAACGTGGCCATTCAGACATTGAATACACGTAATCAAACCCTGCGGACCGATGGCAGGTATGGATACGTATCCAAACCCATGATCGTTACATCAAACGTATTGCGCGAGACATATAAAGGGCCTGCGGTCGGGCCGATCCTGCAAAAAATTTGTGACATGGCCCGAGAGGATGAAGAAGTCGAACTCGAAGTGATCTATGACACTGATCCGCAAGGGTTCGAAATGTTCCGTGATCTTAACGATCGACTATTGGAACGTCGGTTTTTGACGCAGCATATATATCCTGGGAGGGAGCCCGAGGAGGATCGTTATGAAAATGAATTGCTAGAGGACGCCTTCGACGGGGAACGCTTTCGCTTAAAGCACAATAGCGATCAATGACCCAGCTTATTCCATCTCGAGTGCGCGTTTGTAGACTTCTAACAGCGTTTCCATCTCACTGCGGTCATTTTCATCCATCTTACGCAAGCGGATGATCTGGCGCAGAATTTTGACGTCAAAACCGGAGGACTTAGCCTCGGAGTAGACTTCCTTGATGTCTTCGGACAAGGCCTGTTTCTCTTCTTCAAGGCGCTCAACACGCTCTACGAAGGTCTTTAATCTTTCCCCAGCTACTCCACCGATATCTGCCATTGATGCCTCCAGCACTTCTAAAACTCTAATCGTTGCGAGAACCTATCGTTCGGCAAAACTGATCGCAAGACCGGATCGACATCCTATAGCTTGCCCACGTGATTCGTGATCGGATATCCTAGGGTCCAGACTCATTCAAATCCAATAACAGATGAGAGCGGCGAGGCATAGAGCGGC
>CBFHXC010000097.1:0-10215 GCA_965659695.1 Rhodospirillales bacterium | reverse complement strand
GGTTCTCAATGCTCAACTAAAGACTTTAAAGGAGAGATCGAAAAATTTGGCAGACTGAGGGCATGCCCCACTGAGATCAAAATTTCATTGATCTTGTTCGTTACGCCAGACCTTTTCGAACAAGTCTTTAAGTTCGCCCTTTTGTGCCCCGTATTCTTCTGCACTGAGAACGCCATCAATGGTTTCCCCATCAGTGCTCAACGGCAAACGAATGACAGCGTAGTAAGTGTAGTAACCGGCATCGAGCGGAATTTCGGTGAGGTACCCCGCCGGTTCAGCGTTTTCGTGAACAAAACGATATTGCTCCATCAAACAATCGGCATAGCTTTGCGGGGTTAGGTTCTTAATCGATTTTCCGGTTAGGTCGTACATATACATGTTTGTGATATCGGTCCCCCAAAACCGGTAGACGAAATCCAGGGGATCATGCTTTACGTCGACCACGCAGACGCAGGCAACAAATCACTTGGTACGGTCAAAAGATCGATATCTGTCCATGCTGGGGCAATTCTGTCGCCTTTGACATCATCCCAGTGTTGAGCGACCACATTGATTTCCGTAAAGTCCGGGAAATCGATTGGTAGCCGTTTATAACGGACTTTTGAAGAATCGCTCATCCTAACGATATAAGTATCGGGTGAACGCCTTTAAAGCATTAGCGCAATATTCATATTGCCAGCATTTATGCATTGAGTGAGGATAAAACTTTGGCTGCATCTGAAACAGCTTCCATCAAATCATCCGCCCACCCGATCGTGGTGGCAGCAATCTATCAATTCACTAAGCTGGTGGATTTCGCGCAGTACCAGGCCCCATTACAACGGGCGTGTGAGGAGGCAGAGGTCTACGGGACAATCCTGTTGGCCCATGAAGGGGTCAACGGCACGGTCTCTGGTTCCCGCAAAGGTATCGACGCGGTGTTGGCACACATCCGAACGATCCCAGGGTGCGGCGAGCTAGAAGTCAAAGAGTCACATGCCGACGAAATGCCGTTTTATCGAATGAAAGTGCGATTGAAAAAAGAGATCGTCACCATGGGCGTCCCCGATATCGATCCCAATCAGTCCGTTGGTACATATGTCGATCCGCAGGACTGGAATGAGCTGATCTCTGATCCCAATGTGATCGTGATCGATACCCGAAATGACTATGAGGTTGGTATTGGCACGTTCAAAGGGGCCATTGATCCGAAAACCACGGCCTTTCGCGAGTTCCCCGAATGGTTTCGAAACCAAGAAGAAATGCGTGCCGAAATCGACAGCGGCAAAAAGGTTGCGATGTTTTGCACCGGCGGTATCCGCTGCGAAAAATCAACGGCCTTCTTGAAACAAGAAGGTATTGAAGAGGTCTTTCACCTGAAGGGGGGTATTCTGAAGTACTTGGAGAATGTCCCAAAGGAACAGTCTTTATGGGAAGGCGACTGCTTTGTTTTTGATCAGCGCGTATCGGTAAAGCATGGCTTGGAGCTGGGTGACTACGACATGTGCCATGCGTGTCGTAACCCAATCGATGCAGATGATATGGCATCCGAGCAATACGTGCCCGGGGTTAGTTGTCCGAAGTGTTATGGCCTGAATGATGAAGCGCGCGAGAAACGCCTACGTGATCGGCAAAAACAGATCGAACTGGCGCGCCAACGTGGCGAAGCGCACATTGGCTCCCTACCTTTAGAGAAACGGAAGAAGGTCTCTGATTGATGAATAACGCTGCATTGAACACTGAAGCAGGTGCCACGATGCCGCTGTTGTATTCATTTCGGCGCTGTCCCTATGCCATGCGCGCCCGCTTGGCACTATCGATCAGTAAACAACACTGCCGATTGCGCGAGATTGTGCTGCGCGACAAACCTGATCACATGGTGGAAATTTCGCCCAAGGCGACAGTACCTGTCCTGCAAATGAATGACGGCACGGTGCTGGAGGAAAGCCTGGACATCATGCAGTGGGCATTGGCCGAGAATGACCCCGCTGAATGGCTTTCACCTGAAACGGGTTCACTGGAAGAAATGTTTGAGTTGATTGCTGAATGTGACGGGCCGTTCAAACACAATCTGGATCGTTACAAGTATCCCAATAGATACGAAGAAGGCACTGACCCGGTGCAGTATCGATCAGATGGTGAAGTGTTCTTAAAGAAACTGGATGCCCGCTTGGCAAGTTCCGCCAACCTATTTGGTGATCGCCCTTCCCTCGCGGATTACGCGATCTTTCCCTTTGTGCGGCAGTTCGTGAATACGGACCGGGGCTGGTTCGATGCCGCACCGATGCCAAATCTGCAGCGCTGGCTGGCATTGCATTTGGAGTCCGAGTTATTTCTGAAAGTGATGAAAAAGTGGCCGGTCTGGAAAGACGGTGATGAAGAGCCGATCTTTCCCGTGAATTAGTTACTTCGGGCCCAGGTGAACCAGATCGAAAAATAAGGCCAAGAACGCAACAAACGGCACACTGACAAAAATCGTGGTGCCAAATTTGACGTTGTAATCCTCGTCAGACTTGAACAGCAAAACGATTGTCGCAATCCACGCGGCGACCATGGCAACGGTATAGCCCGTTGTTTCTGCGTCCCAGACGAATTCGTGCCATTCGAGACCCGCAGCGGTACGATCAAAATAGCCGCTTAAGAAACCAGCAAACCCTAGCATTTGTGCTGCTGACAGCAATATGACGACGGATACGCCCCAGCCACTACGTTGGCTTTTCGTCAGTTCTTTCATGCCATGATCTGACAAAATTCTAGTCCTTCGTTATGAATTACAATGAATCGTCAGATGGGCCTTCACCCGAGCCTATCAAGTGTTTCAGGCTTAACATGACAGAAGCTTAACACTCCCCCTCGCTAATCGAAGCTATAATGATAAAGATGTTGATAATCCGCGCCCAAGCATGATTGACAATCAGGTGCGGGCATCCGATTAACATCGGATAATTTCGGTGATACGTCATTTTGCATAATCGACGACATAAGCTGGGGCAAAACGAAGCTTATTGTTGGGTGAGATTTCTTAGGAGTGGATTCATTTGTTTCCAAAATGACGCGCCAGACGGAGGCAGCACCCATTCACATGCACAGAAAAGGTTATTTTTGACATGAAACATCTATCCAAAGTGTTGGCAGCCGTTCTTGCTGTCACCTTCATTAGCTTTTTGCCCCAGGAGAGTTCTGCACACGATTACACCGTTGGCTCCATTACGGTGAT
Organism: Rhodospirillales bacterium; assembly: GCA_965659695.1. Lineage (GTDB taxonomy): Bacteria > Pseudomonadota > Alphaproteobacteria > Rhodospirillales > Casp-alpha2 > UBA4479. Next base: position 7,019 of record CBFHXC010000097.1, on the reverse strand, counting down.
GCACCCGTGGGCGCGGGCAACCCCTGGTCCAGCCAAGGCAGGTGCAGGGTATTTGGGCTTGAAAAACAACGGCGCCACTGCTGACCGTTTGGTCAAAGCTGAGTCAAATTTGTCGAAGCGCACTGAACTTCATACCCACATCATGGAAGGTGGGGTCATGAAAATGACGCACGTTGAGGAAGGTATTGAAGTCCCAGCCGGTAAAGAAGTGATGTTTGAGCCCGGTGGCTTTCACGTCATGTTCATGGGGCTAAAGGCGCCCTTTAAAGAAGGCGAAATGCTTCCCGTGACCCTTTATTTTGAAAAAGCCGGTAAAGTTGAAGTGCAACTAACGGTTAAAGCTGTTGGCGCGAAACCCGACGACAAAATGAAAATGAAGCACAGCCACTAAGATGTATAGGCAACCTAGCATTAAGGCCGCTTTTCAGCGGCCTTTTTGATAATTGGCGTCATATTCCGTGTGGTACTGGACAATGCGCTCGACTTCGTTTTTGGCCCCGATGACAACAGGCACCCGCTGATGAAGGCTGGTCGGTTGCACATCCAGAATGCGCTGTCGACCTGTTGAAGCTGCGCCGCCTGCCTGTTCGATGATGAAGGCCATCGGATTGGCCTCGTACAACAGACGTAGCCGACCACCCTTTTCTTTGATTTTCGCGTCGATCGGATACATGAACAGTCCCCCGCGTGTAATGATTCGATGCACATCGGCGACCATGGCGGCCACCCAGCGCATGTTGAAATCTTTCTCGCGGACACCTGTTTTTCCAGCCAAACATTCATCAATGTAGCGCTGGATGGGGGGCTCCCAATGTCGTGAATTGGAAGCATTGATTGCGAATTCTTGAGTGTCTTCGGGAATGATTATATCTGGGTGCGTTAAGACAAATTCACCCACATCAGGGTTCAATGTAAATCCATTCACACCCTGCCCGGTGGTCAATACCATCATGGTTGCAGGGCCGAACAACACATACCCGGCACAGAGTTGTTCAGCACCCTTTTGCATGAAGTCTTCGGCCAGTGGCTCGTCGTCGTCTCCCGTGGTTTTCAAGATCGAGAAGATAGTCCCCATCGGTCCGTTCACTTCTATATTGGAAGAGCCATCAAGCGGATCAAATATCAATAGGTATTTGCCGCGTTGAAGCTTTGCAGGCACTGCGTAGACATCTTCCATTTCTTCGGATGCCATGGCGAACAACTGCCCACCACGCTCGCACCAGCCGATGGCCAGTTCGTTGGCCATGACATCAAGCTTCTTTTGGTTTTCGTCCTGAACGTTGATACCGACTGCTGCGGCCAAGTCGCCAGATAAGCTGCCACGGCGCACAAGGTTTGCGATGGCTTTACAAGCAGAAGAAACGTCGCCCATGAGTGACGTGAACTCGCCGGTCAATCCGGTAAGCTCTGTCTGTTGGCGCATTAGGAAATGTTTTAGCGTCGTCCGGTAAGCCACGAATGTCCCCCACAAATCATGTGTGCAGATAAAATGCACAGGAATGAAAATTGAGTGTTGTTAACACAGCCAATGCACCGCACCAACGCCACAAAACATACTAAGAATCAATATCTATATGGTTGGCTAAACGGGCCTAGAGATCAAGAAATTCAACGGATACACCAGATTCCTGAAACATTTTTGATGAGATTGCGAACTGTGTTTTCCACGGTTCTTTTGATGTGTCCGGTGTTGGCGAGACCACCCGTTTGATCCCTGCTTGGATGATCAACACGGCGCATCTGGCACAAGGCGGCAGCGGTGTCACAAAAAGTGTGCAACCATTGGCCTGTTCGCCTGCAAACATCAGCGCGTTGGTTTCAGCGTGAACCACCATTTCATATTTGATGGAACGATCTTCAAGACGGTCTGCGGTATCTTCGACCCCAAATGGAAAACCGTTAAAGCCGGTTGAAACAATCCGCTTATTTCTGGGATCAATAATGGCCGCGCCAACCTTGGTAGAGGGATCCTTGGACCATTGGGCTATGAAGTCCGCCAATTCCATAAAACGGCGATCCCATTTGTCTACGCTCTGACCTTCGGCTGGACTCATTCTTTCTTCCCCCTGCACCATTTGCTGGAACGTCTATCCCTGCGCGGCGTCCTCTATGTGGAACTTAGCACGAGTCCGACCTCCCCAGGTATCAGTTTTCAATCGACCCACGAGGTTAATCGGTGTATCGCGCGATGAAGATAACAATTCACCCAAAGGAGTGCCCACACAACGAAAGGCAATGCCGTCTAATGACCCGGATCCTGCGGCCCCACTGATGGTCACACGAAGATGGTCGACCCCCACAATATCAGAATAACTAATCCTGACACCTTCAAGTAAAAAGCGTGGTTCTGGGTTGCCGGGGCCAAACGGAGCCAGTTGCTCAAGCGATTGCGCCAAGTCAAACGTGGCACCGCGAATGCTGAGGTGCCCATCCAAACGTGTCGGAAGGCCCATGGGGCCCTCACCCGCTTGGCTCTTGATCCGGTCATGCAGGAATGCACGAAACTCATCCAACCCATTGCGAGTAACAGAAAAACCAGCGGCCATGGCGTGGCCGCCGCCCTTGATTAAATGCCCTGATTGCCGGGCGGCGATGATGGCAGCGCCCAAATCGATCCCTGGTATGGAGCGTCCCGATCCTGTGCCTTGTTCGTTTTCCATTGCGATCACACAGGCGGGCTTTCCAAATCGTTCAACCAAGCGGCTGGCGACAATACCGACAACACCTGGATGCCAACCATCGCCCGCAACGACGGTGACGAGATCATCTTCATCCAAACGGTGCGCGCGCTCCATCGCATCGTTGAAAACATCTGCCTCGATCTGTTTGCGGTCGGCGTTGAGAATATCCAGCTTGGTCGCCAGTGCCGCGGCTTCTCCTTCGTCATCGGAACGTAAAAGTTGGGCACCAATGCCAGAATCGCCAATGCGTCCACCGGCGTTGATCCGCGGTCCCAAAACAAACCCCAGATGATAACTGCCTGGTGTTTCATCTAGCCCGGCCACGTCAGCGAGCGCGCGAAGCCCCGTATTTGCTCGTTTAGCCAAAACTTTCAGCCCCTGCACGACGAACGCACGATTCAAGTCGGTCAGCTTCACCACGTCACACACGGTGCCCAACGCAACTAAATCTAACAATCGTGTCAATACAGGTGATGGACGTTCATCTGTCCAGAAGCCCTGATCTCGAAACGTGCGATTGATCCCAACGGCGAGTACAAAAGCCAATCCTGCCGTGCATAAATGCCCGTACACGCGATCTTCATCCATGCGGTTTGGGTTTACCACGGCGTAGACATCGGGCAGTTCGGGTTCTGCTTCGTGATGATCAATAACGATGATCTCTAAACCTAGTGCACGCCCTGCACCCAGTGCATCAAACGCCGTGGTGCCGCAGTCCAGCGTGATGACAAGTTTTGTTCCCTGCTCCGCCAATTTCTTCAGGGCTTGTTCGGACGGTCCATAACCCTCTTTGATCCGGTCAGGGATATACACTATTGGTTCGTGGCCACATGCGCGCAGGAACCGGACTATAATCGATGAAGACGTCGCTCCATCCACATCGTAGTCAGCAAAAAGCGCAATTTTTTCGCCCTTTTCGACCGCGCCCGCAATGCGTGCGGCGGCTTTGTCCAAATCAATGAAACGGCTGGGATCGGGCAACAAATCCTTTAGTGTCGGATTGATGAAACTCGCGACGTCTTCAAAGCTGACACCACGAGATGTGATCGCCTCGGCGACTGCGGCAGGCAGGTCATAGGTTTGGGCAATTGCCAACGCTGTCCGTTCGTCGAAAGTGCGAAATACCCATTCACGACCTGAGACAGATAAACGATTTTGAGTTGGCAGATTTTGCGAAGTGTCTGCTGAATTAGGTGATGGGTGCGCGTCGGGTGAAGTCATGATGAGCCTCAATATATCGATGCGTACCTGTTAACGACCGTACAACCAGAGAATGACTACTGGCGGTGCCTTTTTGGCGCCGGATACCTTGAAGCAAAGTGCCATAGGTGACCCCAGTTGCTGCAAAGGTGACATTGCCACCTGCCATTTCTTTTTCGTCAAAGACCTGACCGAAATCTTCGATCCCCAAATTTTTGGCTTCTTGTTGGTCTGAATCCTGGCGCGCAAATAAACGCCCCTGCATCTGACCACCAAAACCGCGCAGACCCGCAGCGGCAATCACACCCTGCGGTGCCGCGCCAATCCCCATATACATATCCACACCGGACTCGGGCAATGCGGTCGCAATCACGCCAGATACGTCGCCGCCCAAAATCAGCCGAACCCGTGCACCGGCGGCGCGCACTTCGTCCAACAACGCCTTGTGTCGCGGTCGATCCAGCATACACACCACGAGGTCAGAAACGGGCACCCCTTTGGCTTTGGCCAGGGCCCCCAAATTTTCAGCTGCCGAATTATCCAGACTGACGATGCCTTTGGGGACGCCTGGTCCAACGGCAATTTTATTCATATAAATCGATGGGACACGAAGAAAACTCCCACCCTCAGCCATTGCCACGGTGGATATGGCGTTTGGGCCACCGCGCGCAACGATGCTGGCACCCTCTAGGGCTACAATCGCGACATCGACATCTGGCCCTTCGCCGTTGCCGACTTCTTCGCCAATAAACAGATGGTCGGACTCGCCCTTTTTACCCTCGCCAACACAAATGGTGCCCTTGATCGCTAAACTGCTGAGTAACGTATGCGCCGCACTGATTGCAGCCGTATCGGCTTCTTTGTGATCCCCTGATCCCATGTGCGTGGCGGCAGCAAGGGCTGCGGCCTCGGTCACGCGGACCAATTCCAAAGATAAGTTTCTATCGCGTGCGGCTGGTTCAGACATAAGCGTATTGTGGCGGCTATGGAACGGGAACGAAAGCCCGAATTCCTCGACTTACAGGGCTTCGATCCGGATCAGAACAGGATCTTCAACCACCCAGTCACTGGATGCGATTTGCGCGATGGCTTTGCGCATATCGGCCTCGTCCGTTTCGTGGGTCGTCATGACGACAGGAACTTTTTGATCAGGATCACGGGATCGTTGAAGCACAGATTCCATGGACACATGATGATCAGACAAAGCCTTGGCTAATTCTGCAAAGACGCCAGGTTTATCGACCACATTGAAACGCACGTAGTATGCGCCACGGTGATGGTCCATATCCCTTACACCGGCGTCTTCCAGATCACTTGATGGAGCGCCATACATCGGCACGGTGTGTCCACGCGCGATATCGATGATGTCTGCAACCACGGCAGACGCAGTGGGACCGCCGCCAGCACCGCGGCCCTCGAGCAATACTGAGTCAACGAAGTCGCCATCCGCAACCACAGCATTAAACGAACCACCCACATGATTGATCGGTGCGTCTTCTGGAACCATGCAGGGATGGACGCGCAATTCGACTTCGTTGTTAATGTGCGCGGCAATCCCGAGCAACTTGATGCCATAACCGAGTTCTTCAGCGAATTCTAAATCGAGTGGCGTGATGCAGCGAATGCCTTCAATGTGGACGTTTTCAAAATCGACCTTTGTGCCAAAACACAGCCCGGCCAAAATCGCTAGTTTGTGGGCAGCGTCGATGCCATCCACATCAAAAGTTGGGTCGGCCTCGGCGTATCCCAATTTTTGCGCTTCTTCCAACACGTCATCAAAGGTACGTCCTGTATCACGCATCTCGCTTAGAATGTAGTTACAGGTGCCGTTCAAAATACCATATACGCGATTGATGGCATTTCCTGCCAAACCCTCGCGAATGGCTTTTAGAATGGGTATTCCGCCAGCAACAGCGGCTTCGCCATAAAATCCAACGTCAGCCCTTTCAGCCAGTCCAGCTAATTCCGCGCCATGGTGAGCGATCAATGCTTTGTTTGCGGTAACCACATGCTTGCCATTTGCCAGGCTTTTTTCGACCAAGGCTTTTGCAATGCCGTCCGATCCGCCAATCAGTTCTACAATGACATCGATATCTGGATCGGTGGTCATTTCGACCGGGTCATCGAACCAACGATATGCATCCAGTGAAAATCCTCGGTCAATGGTCTTGGAACGAGCAGAAACAGCAGTTACTTTGATCGCCTGTCCGACACGGGACTCGATCATTTTGGCGTGCTTTTTTAGCAGTTGCACCGTGCTTGCACCGACTGTGCCTAAGCCGGCGATGCCAATTCTCAAGGCGCTCATGTTTTATCCTCTGCGTGTTCGTTGTTCGTTGATCCTGAATGATCGCTGCTGGCATCCGTATTTACGCCGCGCTTGCGAAGGAATCCTTTGATATTCCTAACGGCTTGGCGAATACGCTGTACGTTCTCAACCAGACCGATCCGCACATGATCATCGCCATGCTCTCCAAATCCAAGACCAGGAGCCACGGCGACATCGGCTTCGGATAACAGCAGTTTGGAAAACTCGACGGACCCCATATCTTGAAATGCAGGTGGAATTGGTGCCCATGCAAACATTGTCGCTGGCGGCGATGGGATATGCCACCCTGCATTTGCCAATCCCTCGACCAAGACATCGCGGCGCTCTTTGTAGACATCACGCGCTTCTGCAATGCAGTCCTGCGGGCCATTCAAGGCCGCTGCCGCCGCTACTTGGATCGGCGTAAACGCGCCATAATCAAGATAAGACTTCACCCGCGCCAACGCCGAAATCAGTTTGCGATTGCCCGCAGCAAAGCCAATGCGCCAACCAGGCATGGAATAGGTTTTACTCATCGATGTGAACTCAACCGATATGTCCCAGGCGTTCTTCAGTTGCAGGATTGAAGGTGGTGGCTGGTCATCAAAATAGATCTCAGCGTACGCCAGATCAGACAAAATATAGATTCCATGAAAACGGCAGAACTCGACCACTTCGGAATAGAAATCCAAATCCGCGAGTGTCGCAGTCGGATTATTTGGATAATTGAGGACCAGCGCTGTGGGCTTGGGCACACTGTGCTGAACTGCGCGATCAAGGGCCGACAAGAACTCTGGTCCCGGCGTGACGGGGATTGATCGAACCGCCGC
>CBFHXC010000096.1:0-10216 GCA_965659695.1 Rhodospirillales bacterium | reverse complement strand
GCTCCTGTACTGTTTTCGTATTTCCTTCCACGGTCGAAACTTTCGGTAACCCATTGGTCGAGGCCATGGCGTGTGGGGCTCCGATCGCATGCTCTAATACAGCCGCAATGCCAGAAGTCGCAGGAGATGCAGCTGAGTATTTTGATCCTTACGACTCCGACGATATGGCACGTGTAATCAGCGCACTTTTTAAAAACGATAGTCGTCGCGAAGAGCTCTCCCGTCTGGGTATTGAGCGATCCAAGCGTTACTCTTGGGAAGAGACAGCACGTAAAACAGCCGATGTTCTTATTGATGCGGCAAGAAATTGATGGCGCTTAACTGATTCGAGACAGCGTTTGAATTTTGTTTCAGTTTCATGTTAGCCTCACATAGCGTTGCACAATATTAAGGGATTTCGCGACGGGCGTGCCAAAAAAGCTGCGACAATAAATGTCGGATTACGAATATTGTTGGCACAAATCTCCCGAACATACTGACCCCCTCGATTGTTGCGATAAACGCAAAGACGCCGAAAAGGCGCGAAAGAGACAGACGCCGAAAAGGCGCAAAGACGACAGGAAGGTAAGATGACGCCACAACGGCGCATTGAAACGAAACAGGGATGGATCAGGGTGGTATGACGGAATCAGATGATCCGCTAGTCGTATTCGATTCAGTACAAAAAAGTTATGATGGCGAAGTCCTCGTCGTTAAAGATCTCAACCTTAATGTTGCACGTGGCGAATTCCTCACGATGCTGGGCCCCTCGGGTTCCGGCAAGACAACGTGTCTGATGATGTTGGCAGGTTTTGAGCCAGCAACTCATGGTGAGATCTATTTAGATGGGCAGCCGATTAACAATGTGCCGCCGCACAAGCGCGGCATTGGGATGGTTTTCCAGAACTATGCATTGTTCCCGCATATGTCTGTGGCCGAAAACCTGGCGTTTCCGCTTGAAGTCCGGAAGATGGATAAAAGTGAGATTGAGAGCCGGGTGAATAGGGCACTCGACATGGTGCAACTTGGCGTGTTCGGTGATCGTCGTCCCGCGCAGTTGTCTGGTGGACAGCAGCAGCGTGTGGCTGTGGCCCGCGCTCTTGTTTTTGATCCAGAGCTGGTTCTGATGGATGAACCGCTCGGCGCCTTGGATAAGCAGTTGCGTGAGCAAATGCAGTACGAGATTAAACACATTCATGAAAATCTAGGCGTCACGGTTGTTTACGTGACGCACGATCAATCCGAAGCTTTGACGATGTCGAACCGGGTTGCGGTTTTCAATGATGGTGTGATTCAACAATTGGCACCGCCTGATGAGCTCTATGAGCGTCCGGACAACGCGTTCGTGGCGCAGTTCATCGGTGAGAACAACACGCTTGTTGGTGATATTAAAGAAGCCGATGGCGACTCGGTCACAGTTGATGTGAACGGCTCAATCATCAAAGCCCTGAACGTGAACACTGAGGGGGTTGGCAACAAAACCACGCTGTCGATCCGCCCAGAGCGTGTCGCCCTTAACCCAGATGAAGGCGCATATCCAAACGTCTTCAAGGCGAAGGTCGAAGAGTTGATCTACCTCGGTGATCATATTCGGACCCGCGCATCGGTTTGTGGTGATGACGAGTTTGTTGTTAAAATTGCAAATAAGTCGGCGCTGGCATCCCTCAAAGAGGGCACCGAAGTCACATTTGGCTGGAAAATGGAAGATTGCCGAGCCCTCGATGCGTAATTGAGGCTCGGATAATAGGCATGGCAAAAATTCATGCCACGTCCGCATATGCGGGCACGTTGGACGGAAAAGCCGTCCAAATTTTGAACTGGTAACAAAACATCAGGGAGTCTGTTACTCATGACTATCAAAACAAAATTGACCACATTCGCTGCGGCGGGTGCGCTTGTACTGGGTGCCTTCGCGGTTTCCTCTGCACAAGCAGAAGACCTTACGGTCGTTTCTTGGGGTGGTGCTTACACCAAGTCCCAAGTTGAGGCTTATCACAAGCCTTTCACTAAGAAGACTGGGATCAACATCCTGTCCGAAAACTATTCAGGCGGCTTGGCTGAAATCAAAGCACAGGTTGAAGCTGGTAGCGTGAAGTGGGACATCGTTGACCTTGAAATGTCTGACGCTGTTCGCGGTTGTGACGAAGGCTTGCTTGAGCCTATCGACGCATCGATCTTGCCTGCTGGCGACGATGGCACACCTGCTGAAAAAGACTTCATCCCAGGTTCCATCACCGATTGCGCAGTGGGTACGATCGTTTGGTCGACCATTTATGCATACGACAAGGACAAGTTCCCAGGTGGTGGGCCAAAAACGATAGCCGACTTCTTTGATACCAAGAAGTTCCCTGGCAAGCGCGGCATGCGTAAAACGCCAAAGGCAAACTTGGAAATGGCATTGATTGCAGACGGCGTTGCTAACGGCGACGTATATGAAATGCTCGCAACCAAAGCTGGCGTTGATCGCGCATTCGCGAAACTCGACACCATCAAGAATGATGTCGTTTGGTGGGAAGCTGGTGCACAGCCGCCACAACTTCTTGCTGATGGCGAAGTCGCGATGACCACAGCTTACAACGGTCGTATCTTCAACGCGATCGCTGTTGAGAATAAGCCATTTGAAATTGTCTGGGACGGTCAAGTATTTGACTTGGATCTCTGGGGCATTCCAAAAGGCGCTGCAAACAAAGACAAAGCGCTTGAGTTCTTGAAGTTCTCTACGGACACCAAGCGTCTTGCTGGCCAGGCTGCATGGATCTCTTACGGTCCTGTACGTCAGTCCTCGATTCCGCTTATCGGTAAGCATGCCGAAGCTGATATCGAAATGGGTCCGCACATGCCGACCGCCGCTTCTAACTTCAAAACGGCAATTCAGAACGATTTTGAGTTCTGGGCTGACCGTCAAGACGAGTTGAACAACCGCTTTAATTCTTGGTTGGCCAACTAATCGACTATTGGGGCGGGGGCGGCCTTGTGCCGTCCCCAAACCGCTTTGATTATTTTTTAGAGACCCAAGGGTTCGCGAAGAACCCGATAGAACGACAAGGGTTCATAAAGAACCTAAATAAAAAGCAAACGACAGGGCACAACAGGGATCAAGTGGCAAAATGAGCGAAGCGCTTACTACCGCTGACGGGCGACCGTTAAGAGAGTCATTGGCGATTGCGGAACGTCAGAAGCGTATTAGGGCGTTGTTATTGGTGACGCCGTTATTCCTCTTCATCTTTATGTCTTTCCTCTACCCGATCGCATTGATGCTGTATCGGTCTGTTGAAAACCCACTTATCGCCCAGCATATGCCGCTGACCGTTGAGGCATTGGCGAATTGGGATGGCAAAGACGTCCCGGGTGAAGAAACCTTTGCGGCCCTGCGCGAAGACCTCGTGGCGGCTCGGAAATCTCGCGAAATTGGTAAAGTTGCGACCCGTGTGAACTTTGAAACCCCTGGGCTTCGCAGCGTATTTACAGGCACTGCCCGACGGGCCGGTCGTATGGAGCCGCCATTCAAAGAAGCCTTTTTGGATTATCGAAAAGAATGGGGTGAACTGAGCACGTGGGCCACGCTTAAACGTCTCTCTCCCACGATTACGTCTGTCAACTATCTGGCCGCCGTTGACCGACAATTGAACGTCGAAGGTGACGTCGTCCAAATTGGCGAGGATTATCAAATCTATGTGGATTTGTTCATCCGAACCGCATGGATGAGTATCGTGGTGACCATATCTTGTTTGATATTGGGTTTCCCGATCGCCTATCTGTTGGCCAGTTTGCCGGTCCGACATTCAAATTTATTGATGATTTTGGTGCTATTGCCGTTCTGGACATCGCTGTTGGTTCGAACGACATCATGGATTGTCTTGCTTCAGACGCAGGGTGTGTTGAATGACATCATGGTCTGGACAGGGCTACTCGATGATGAAAGTCGAATACAATTGATATTTAACGCGCAAGGAACTGTGATCGCGATGACGCAGATCTTGCTGCCGTTCATGGTGTTGCCGCTATACAGTGTGATGAAGACGATCCCACCAAGTTACCTGCGGGCGGCCGAGAGTTTGGGCGCGCATAGGTTCTTGGCATTCTGGCGTGTTTACGTTCCAAACACTTTGCCGGGTATCGGCGCGGGTAGTCTCTTGGTCTTTATCTTGGCCATCGGGTACTACATCACCCCGGCGCTAGTCGGTGGTCAGGATGGCCAGATGATCTCCAATATGATTGCATTCCATATGCAGAAATCGCTGAACTGGGGGCTGGCTGCAGCACTCGGTGGGTTGCTGCTGACAGGGGTGATTATCCTTTATTGGCTGTATAACAAAATTGTCGGTATCGACAAACTGAGCATGGGGTAAAATAAAATGAGTCAGGCATCCCTTCCAGATCACGCCGGTCCCGTCGAAAAAATTTGGCACTGGCTGTTCATTGCTATTTGCGCTTTCGTCTTCTTATTCTTGATTGCGCCAATCCTTGTCATTATCCCGCTTAGTTTTAACGCTGAACCGTATTTTACGTTCACGCCTGAAATGTTGTCTCTTGATCCAGACGCGTTTTCGTTCCGGTGGTATGAGGATTTTGCCTCTAAGGAAATTTGGCAAAGATCTATTCAGAACTCATTTATCATCGCGTTTGCGTCGACGCTTCTGGCGACGACACTGGGCACCTTAGCGGCGCTCGGGTTATCTCGGTCAGAAATGCCGTTTAAGGGCATCTTCATGGGCTTGTTGATCTCGCCGATGATTGTTCCCATCGTTATTACGGCTGCTGGAATCTTCTTCTTCTATGCGACAATCAGTGACTATATCCCACTGACGGGGACCTACTTGGGCATCATCTTGGCCCATACCGTTCTGGGCACGCCTTTTGTCGTCATCACTGTGACCGCAACGTTGAGCGGCTTTGACCATTCGCTGACGCGCGCCGGTGCGATGATGGGGGCTAACCCCACGACAGTTTTCTTTAAGATCATCATGCCGTTGATTTTGCCGGGTGTGATCTCGGGCGCGTTGTTCGCCTTTGTCACATCATTCGATGAAGTTGTCGTCGTCCTGTTCGTGGCGTCCGTGGAACAGCAAACCATCCCACGTCAGATGTGGGCGGGTATTCGCGAATCCATCAGCCCAACAATCCTGGCGGTGGCAACGATCCTGATTTGTATCTCGATCATGCTGCTGGCAACGGTTGAAATCCTTCGCCGACGCTCAGAACGGCTTCGCGGTCTCAGCGCCGGTTAAGATTTAGGTTTTAACGACAAGCTCTTGGGGAAAGGCGCAGAATTTTTCTGCGCCTTTTTCTGTGATCAAGACGGGCTCGCTGATCTCAATCCCCCAATTGTCGAGCCAAATTCCCGGCATCACATGAAGTGTCATACCCGGCTGCAACTCTGTCATGTCGCCCATACGGATCGAAAGGGTGTGCTCGCCCCAATCGGGTGGATAGTTCAAACCAATGGAATAGCCCATGCGTGAGTCTTTCTCGATGCCATGAGGCCGGACAACGGCATTCCACGCGGCGCGCACCTGCTCGCACGTCACGCCCGGTTTCATAATATCGATGGCGGTGTTGAGGGCCTCTACCGCGACCTCCGCTACGGTCGCCATGCGTTCCGGTGGTGGGCCTAGATGGACCGTGCGTGACATCGGACAGTGATATCTATTGCGACAACCGGCGAGTTCCAGGATCGTCGGCTCTCCCACCTTAAATGGTTCTGAGTTCCAGGTTAGATGCGGCGTCGTTGTCCCTTCGCCCGTTGGCAGCATGGGGACCAGGGATGTGTATTCCCCGCCAAACTCAGGGGTGCCACGGATCTGGGCATTGTAGATATCCGCAACGGCATCGCATTGGCGGATCCCTGGTTCAATCGCATCAATCCCGGCCCGCATTGCCAATTCAATCAACTTGCCGGCTTCGCGCATATAGATAATCTCAGCGTCGCTCTTGATGAGACGCGCCCAATTCACCAACTTTTCTGAATCAACGAATTCAGCATTTGGCAGAGAATGTGTCAGCGCTGCATGTGACCGTGCGGAATAATAGTACGCATCCATATCAACGGCGACCCGGCCTTCGCCCAGGCCCCGCGATAAAAGTTCGTCGGCCATCCATTGCATGGGGTGTATATCCGTAGCTTGCACATAGTCATCGGGATAACCCAAAATGTTTTCTTCACGGAGGTAACACGTAACCACACCGCCTGGTTGATCGATGCCCCGCACGATGCAGATGGGCTCGTCTCCATTGGCGGGTACGGCGACCAATTGCGGGGTGTAAAATGACCAGCCATCGTAGCCGGTCAAATAGTTCATATTTGCGGGGTCACAACTGAGCAGCAGGTCGAAGCCCTTGGCGTTCATTTCTGCCTGTACACGTTTTACCCGGGTGTCATATTCGTCGCGTTCAAAAACCTTCATCAAACTCTCCTGCTCAACGGGCGTAAGTGCATGGAACCGCCCCGATATCAGGAGTTTGACAGTATTCACACATTTGTCATTTCCCTATTTTCATGTCGGAATTAGTGACGTATCGTCGCATGTCGAACAGTGTCTATGGCACATTTTGCGAAAGTCGTTGTCTATGTTTGGATCCTCGGATGAGGGGAAGCCGCATCGTATCGGCTTCTTCCTGTCACCAGAATTCACGATGATGGGATTCAGCGCTGGTGTTGAACCCTTTCGTGTGGCCAATCGAATCTCCGAGGAAAATTTTTATCTTTGCAGGTCCTACTCGCTGGATGGTGCGCCGGTGATTGCCAGCAATGGCATGGCTGTCAATGTAGATGGCGGCGTCAATGACATGAGCAATTTGGATACAGTATTCGTTTGTTCGGGTTTGAACTCGAACAAGCATCTGCCGACGGCACTGATCCAAAAGTTGCGCCGTTTGGCGACACACGGCACGGCAATGGGCGCGATCTGCACGGGGTCGGAAGTGCTGGCCAAAGCGGGCTTGCTAGACGGTTATAGCTCGACCATTCATTGGGAGAATATGCCTGCGTTCATAGAGGATTACCCTGAGCTAGAGGTGGTTCCAGAGTTATACGAAGTCGACCGTAACAGATACACATGTGCGGGCGGGACCGCGGCATTGGATTTGTCGCTGAAGTTAATCGCCCTACAGTGCGGATCGGCCATCGCCTCTGCTGTTTCCGATCAACTTATCCATCATCGCATGCGCGAGGGCGATGAAGGCCAACGGATGCAACTGCGCACGCGCTTGGGCGTTTCGCATCCACGATTGCTGGCCGTCATTGAAGAAATGGAGAACAGTATCGAAGAGCCACTCAACTGTTCGGACTTGGCGAGAAATGTTGGGTTATCAACGCGACAGCTAGAGCGTTTGTTCCGCAAGTATCTGGGCACCGCGCCAACGAAGTATTACCTGGCGCTGCGGTTAAAGCGCGCCCGGTATTTATTGCGTCAGACCAGTTTGCCGATCCTCAGTGTTGCTCTCGCGTGTGGGTTTGTTTCGGCGTCGCATTTCTCGAAATGTTACCGCGAACACTTCTCGCAAACGCCAAGTGAAGAACGTCGCCTAGAAACGTGAGTGCTGACCCAAGTCCCCCACTGTTTTCCGAAGATCTTTGAACAGCCAGGCCATGGTGATCGCCCTTGCGACCATAAAGATGGCAAAGCTGGCCCATAGGCCATGGTTCCCATACCAATTGTGTAATATGGCCACGGTACCAAGAAAAATGATCAAGGATAGGATCATGGAGTCCCGCATCTGGCGCGACCACGTGCAGCCGATAAAGATGCCGTCTAATTGAAAGCTCCAGATCGATATCGCAGGTAAAATGATGCTCCAGATCAAATACGTGCGTGCGACTTCTCGGACACTCTCGACCGTTGTCAGGGTATCGATGACCCATGGACCCAACAATGCGGTCAAACCGCAGAAAAATATCGCTAACCCACCGGCCCAGATGGTCGAAGCCTTAACGGCGGCGTCAAACCGGTCACGCCGCTTGGCACCTTTGGCTTCGCCAGTCAGGGCTTCGGCCGCGGTGGCAAAGCCATCTAACCCCTGGGCAATGAAGACCTGAATTTGCAGCAAAATTGCATTGGCTGCCAACGTGGTATCGCCTAGCCGAGAGCCAATAGACGTAATCGTGACAAAAGTCATTTGCAGGCACATCGACCTGATGAAGATGTCACGGTTTACACCGAGCATACGGCGAAGTGGCCCGGTCTCGCGCAATTCGCTCAAGTAAAACCGACCGCCGAACTTTTTCAGCGACATGCTCGCGATGATCAAGCCCAGGAAAAGCGCGGTGTATTCTGAAATGATCGTCGCCCAGGCGACGCCCTCGACCCCCCAGCCCAGGCCAAGTACAAACCAAATATCCAAGATGATATTCACGCCGTTCATATAGACTTGTGTAATCAATGCAGCTTTGGTGTTCTGTATCCCAAAGAACCAACCCAATAGAGCGTAGTTCGCCAATGCTGCTGGTGCGCCCCAAATGCGGACCTGGAAATACGCCTGGGTCAAGGGGTCGACGGCTTCACTCGGGTTCACGACCAAGCGTGCAACCTCATAAATCGGCCATTGTAGCGCGATAAAGACCGCGCCAATTACCAGCCCCATCAACAGGGCGCGGCTAAGCCAGGTCCGAACCTCGTCACCATCGCGTGCGCCAAATGATTGCGCCGTCAGCCCCGTCGTACCCATGCGCAAAAAATTGCAGCCGTGATACATCATCGAAATTATCAGCGCGCCGACCGCCACTGCACCTAGGTATTCAGGCCCGGGCAGCCGACCGACCACAGCGGTATCCACAGCACCCAGCATGGGAACCGAGATATTGGTGATAATGACCGGGGCGGCGATACGCCATGTGCGCTTGTGCCAATAGATCGACGTTTCGGAGTTCATACCGAGTGGTAGGTATTTTTTGGCGCGCTGGCAATGCCGAGATTGTTATCGCAACAGGCGGGGGCTGACCGTTTAACGACCGCGTCGCCGTCGTCGCCGGCCGCTGCCATCTGCCGAAGGACCCTCGGGCACCGTGAAGCGTCGGGACGTCAGTTCTGGGACTTCGGCCTGCAACTGTGGATATGGCGCATCCAGGTGCGGCAGGGACATCGCTTTGACGAAATGTTCTTGGAACCGTGGCTCCACCGCGGTTTCGACCTTGGTGATGGTTTTGACGATTCGCTGAATTTCATCACGGCTTTGTTGGTTCAAAAGGGCGATACGCGCCCCGGTGCCTGCCGCATTCCCGGCGGCCACAACACGGTCCAAACCGCAATCTGGGATCATACCAATGATCATCGCGTATTTGGGGTCGATATGGGTGCCGAAAGCACCAGCCAGCACGATACGGTCCACGTGGTCGACTTCCATTTTATCCATCAACAGTGCAGCCCCAGCATACAGCGCCGCCTTGGCCAACTGAATGGCGCGAATATCGTTTTGCGTGACTGTGATAGGCACATCGCCGTCATGGATGTGATACTTAAACGTTCGGCCATCGGCTTGGACGCGGGATGATTTGGCGGCCATGGTGCCGTCGATGGTGCCTTCGGATAGCAGCAGGCCCGCGAGCAGCATCTCACCCAGAGCCTCGATAATGCCGGAACCACAAATGCCCGTGACACCGGTGGCGGCGGTTTCCTCGGCAAAGCCAGCCTCATCTGACCACAAATCGCTCCCGATCACTTTGAAGCGGGGTTCTAGGGTTTCTGGGTCAATGCGAAGGCGCTCAATGGCACCAGGTGCAGCGCGCTGCCCCGATGAAATCTGCGCCCCTTCGAATGCGGGGCCCGTGGGAGATGACGCGGCCAACAACTGATGGCGGTTACCCAACACGATTTCGGCATTGGTTCCGACATCCACGATTAATGTCATTTCGTCACGTAAGAAAGGCTCTTCAGACAGGATGACGCCCGCCGTATCTGCACCGACATGACCAGCGATGCAGGGCAGCATATAGACGCGCGCGTCTGGATTGACCGTCGTCAAATTGACTTCGGTCGCCCACAGCGTCATGCCAGAATTGGTTGTCAGCGCAAACGGCGCGCCACCCAATTCGATTGGGTTAATTCCTAAGAACAGGTGGTGCATGATGGGATTGCCAACCACGGTGACGTTCAAAACTTTGTCGGCTTCAACACCGGCATCTGAAATGATATCCTTGGCCAGTTCACTGATCGCTTTTTGAATGACATCAATCAGGTCGATCTCGCCGCCTGGATTCATCATGATATAGGAAACACGGCTCATCAGATCTTCGCCAAAACGG
>CBFHXC010000095.1:0-10454 GCA_965659695.1 Rhodospirillales bacterium | reverse complement strand
ATTTAGAATCTGGAGCATAAATTGATCTCTCGCTTTATAAAGACCTGCGCGCTTGGTGCCGCTATTCTTGCCTCATCGATGACTGGGGTTCACGCTTCCGAAAAAGTGCCATTCGACCAGTGGCTGCAAGGTTTCAAATTGCAAGCCCTGAACGAAGGCGTGTCGTCAGATGCCGTCGAGCGAGCACTATCCACTGTAAAGCCGATTCCAAGGGTGCTGGAACTCGATCGTCGTCAGCCAGAATTCATGCTGACACTCTGGCGTTACTTGGAGATTTACATTCCTGACACCCGAATTCAGAAGGGTAAGGAGATGTTGAAAAAACATGCCAAACTTTTGACCGAAGTCGAGAAAAGATATGGCGTACCGCCACGTTTCCTTGTTGCCTTTTGGGGCGTTGAAACTGACTTTGGGCGGAATTTTGGCGCGTTCCATATGTTGAGTGCAGTGGCCACGCTGGGGCACGATGCCCGTCGCGCTGATTTCTTTCGCCAGCAACTATTGGCCGCTGTGAAGCTGGTCGGCTTGGGCGATGTTCCTGTGGATGTGAAGTCATCCTGGGCGGGGGCCATGGGCAATATGCAGTTTATTCCGACCACGTTCGAAGCCTATGCGGTTGACTATGATGGTGATGGCCGACGTGATCTTTGGAATAACTTGGGCGATGCGTTTGCGTCCGCTTCTAATTATCTACGCAAAGCAGGGTGGCAGCCAGACTACACTTGGGGCCGCGAGGTCATCGTCCCAAAGGGATTTGAATGGTCTTTGGCCGGGCGCCACATGAAAAAATCTGTCGCTGATTGGCAGGCGCTGGGTATTCGAAAGGTGGGCGGCGGTGATCTGCCCAAGGCGGATCTCCAGGCGTCAATTCTGGTGCCGGCAGGGGCGTCGGGACCAGCATTCATGGTTTATGATAATTTCCGCACCATCATGCGCTGGAATTCATCAGAATTATACGCGATCGCTGTGGGGCTACTCGCTGATAGCTTCATTGGCTTACCGGGCTTGAGCGTGGAAAAACCTGCTAACGCGCAGATGCTGAAATTCACCGACATCTCTGAGATGCAGCGATTTCTTTCGAAACTGGGCTTCGATACAGGTGGTATTGACGGTCGTGCGGGCCCGATGACACGTGGCGCTATTCGCGCATTTCAGAAATCAAACAAGCTACCAGCTGATGGATACCCCACATTTGGTTTGCTCGAGCGTTTGCGCAACGCAACATCGGGCTAAATGTGGATAAAATTGCAATATGTTGTGATCTGGTGTCGTGCTATGCCACATTTTGAGGTACAAGCAGCCAATGCCTGTTGGGAGTTTTTATTGATGAGAAAGTCTGGCTTGCGCGCTGCGCTTGTTGTGTGCGGCGTAGGTTTATTTCTAGCAGGTTGTGCCGAAACGCAATTGCTCATTCATTCTGCGAAAAGGGCTGGGCAGGCGATTGATTCCGACGAGGGCACAGTCGGCTACTACAAAGTTGGAAACCCATATCAGATCGGTGGGATTTGGTATCATCCAGAAGAAAACTATGAATACGACGAAACGGGCATTGCATCGTGGTACGGGGCAAAGTTCCACGAGAAACTGACCGCGAACGGCGAAGTTTACGATATGAATGCACTTACTGCGGCGCACCGGACCTTGCCGATGCCGAGCTTTGTGCGTGTCACAAACTTGGAAAATGGCCGTTCGCTCGTGCTGAAAGTGAATGATCGTGGACCGTTTGCCAAAGGCCGCATTATCGATATCTCCAGACGGGGTTCGCAGTTGCTGGGTTTCCAACAGCAGGGGACGGCGCGCGTCCGCGTTCAGATATTGGCGGATCAATCCCGTGCTATTGCGGCGCGGATGCAGAACCAAGACCAATTGGCGCGTGTGGGTTCGCCCATCACTGTTGATAAGATGCCAAAGGCAACGGTGAGCGCCGAGACACTACCGGTGCCTGACGGTGCATCTGTATCCACATCTACGGTGACGCCTGTGCCAACAGCCCAGCCTGCACCGACCTCGCAAGCGGCCGAAGTTGCCCGCCAAGAAGACTTGATCGCAAACGCAGAAAAAGAACCAAGATTGGGCCAAGAACGTGTCGAGCCCACATCGATTTTTGTTCAGGCCGGTGCATTTGGTCTGTTTGATAACGCGAACAAAGTGCGGGCCAGTCTAAGCCCACTCGGTAATGTATTTCTGGATCGAGTATTGGTTGATGGACGCGATCTATTTCGTGTTCGTGTGGGCCCGATCGCAAATGTCAGAGACGCTGATACGGTATTGGCACAGGTTGTTGGTACGGGATATCCCGACGCGCGCATCATCGTCGATTGATGCGTCATGATCTGGACACGATTTATCTCTACGGTGAACGAATGATGATTTTAATAATGAAGAATTTTACACCCGCCGCCATGGGGCTGATACTCATCAGTGCCTTCACGATGGGCTCAGCTTATGCGGACAGTGGGATCGATACGCAAGCCCGCGAAGCCATCTTATATGACACGACGACGGGTACGATCCTGTTGGATAAGAACGCAGACGAATCCATGCCACCGGCTTCGATGAGCAAGATCATGACGGCTTATTTGCTGTTTGAGAGTCTCAAAGAAGGGCGTGTTTCCCTAGATGATACGTTCCGCGTTTCTGAAAACGCGTGGCGCAAGGGCGGGGCTGCCAGCGGCAGTTCCACGATGTTCTTACCCCCCAATAGTGAAGTACGAGTCGAAGACTTGATTAAGGGCATCATTGTCCAATCAGGCAACGATGCCTGTATTGTAGTTGCAGAAAACTTGGCGGGCAGCGAAGAAGCCTTTGCCCGGCAGATGACCGAGAAGGCCCGTGAACTCGGCATGGTGAACAGCACGTTCGCCAATTCAACGGGTTGGCCCGATCCCGATCAGCGCATGACCGCACGTGATTTGGCGATCTTGGCAGATAAAATCGTCACAAACTTCCCTGAGTATTATCATTATTATTCGATCAGAGAATTCACCTATAACGGCATCCGCCAGACCAACCGAAATCCATTGATATATGGCTTCCCTGGCGCTGATGGGCTGAAAACGGGGCACACCGAAGAAGCTGGATATGGATTAACAGCAACGGCAAAAAGAGATGATCAGCGATTGGTGCTGGTGGTTAATGGCCTGCCCAGCAAAAAGTCCCGTGCGACGGAGTCTGCCCGTCTGTTGGATTGGGCGTTTCGGGAATTCGCGAACTATGGATTATTCAAAGCCGGTGAGGTTGTGGATGTGGCTCCGACATGGTTGGGGACAGATCCAACGATTGAGCTAAAAATCAATCAGGATGTGTTGCTCACCATGTCCAAGAAATCGCGACGGAATATGAAGGTATCGGTGCGCTATCAGTCGCCGATCCCAGCACCGATTGTCGCGGGGCAAGAAGTCGGAAAGTTGGTTATTGAGTCCCCGGATTTTAAGACGATTGAGTTTCCTTTGATGGCGGGCAACGGTGTGGAACAGTTGGGGCTGTTCGGTCGACTGGGTGCCGCGCTAGAATTCCTGCTGTGGGGTGAGTCCACCTAAACCCGAGGGGACACGAGTGGCACGCGGTAAATTCATCACTTTCGAAGGCGGCGAGGGCGGGGGAAAATCCACCCAAGTCAAACGGCTGATTGCCGCGTTAGAAGGCGCGGGCGTCCGTGTCATGGCTACCCGAGAGCCGGGGGGCGCCCCCGCGTCAGAAGATATCCGTGAATTACTGGTGTCTGGTGCCGTGGATCGTTGGACACCCATGGCAGAAGTTTTGTTGAATTACGCGGCCAGAGAAATTCATGTCGTGAAAACCATCATGCCTGCGTTGGATCAAGGGATTTGGGTAATATCAGATCGTTTCTCTGACTCGACCATGGCCTATCAGGGATACGGCGGCGGCATTGACCGAGACCGGATCGAGAGCATCCACAAGGCCGTGCTGAATGACTTTATGCCCGATCTGACAGTCATTCTGGATTTGCCGGTAGAAGAGGGTTTAGCACGTGCGGGTAAGCGCCTAGCCGACGCTGCCAGCATCGAAGACCGCTTTGAGCGAATGGGTCGAGATTTTCACAATCGTTTGCGTGATGGTTTTTTGGCAATTGCTAACGATGATCCTGCGCGATGCCGGGTGATCAATGCCTCAGATAACGAAGATACAGTATTTTCGTCTGTGACCGAGGCTGTGGACGAAGTGCTTGGAGTGTCCATCTAGTGGCCAAGGAACCAGCCGAGGACGAAGGCGGTATTACAGCTCCCCGCGAAACCGCTGATTTTGTTGGCCATGATGGCGCCGAAAATGAACTTCTGGATGCCGTCGCTGGAGGGCGATTGCCTCATGCCTGGTTGATATCGGGGCCAGAAGGCACGGGTAAGGCAACGTTGGCCTATCGTTTCGCACGCTATTTGCTGGCACACCCGCCGGGTGACAGTGCGGCGGAAGGTGGGCTATTTGCCGCTGATGATATTCCGGCTGACGGCGTTGGATCGATGCATATGGATGCCGACGATCCGATCTTTCGGCGGGTCGCAGCATCTGGCCATGGCGACATTTTGACGGTTGAACGACAGGTCAATGACTCCGGCAAGTTGAGCCAACAGATCCGAATTGATGATGTCCGCCAAGCCATCGATTTTGCGCATATGACGTCCAGCGAGGGCGGGTACAAAGTCATCATCGTGGATGGGGCTGAACTGATGAACCGCGCATCTGAGAACGCGTTTCTGAAGATTTTAGAAGAACCGCCGGCGGATACAGTTATCCTGATTGTCAGTCATAACCCGGGCCGGCTGTTGCCGACGACGCGATCACGATGCCGCAAGTTGGCCCTGAAGCCCTTACCGACTGGCGTGATCGTATCAATGTTGCAGCATCATTTGCCGGAAACGTCTGCCGAAGATGCAGCAGAATTGGCCCGACTGTCGGATGGCAGCATCGGGCGCGCGTTGCGGCTGGCGTCGGGTGGTGGGCTAGCCATATACCGGGACACCGTCAAAATCTTGGACGAATTGCCGAGGCCAGATATCAAAAAGGTGCAGGCGCTGGCAACAAAACTCGCGAAATCGGGTGCGGACGACACATACCGCTGTGGCATTGATTTATTCCGCTGGTGGTTATCCCGTATTGTTTTGGCGGCATCTCGGGGGGCCGAAGCGGATAGGGGGCTGAACGCCGCCGAGAGAGACATCGCGGCAAAAGCAGCAGCAACGGCTGTGCTACCCATTTGGTTGCAACGGCTTGATGATGCAGAAAAGCTCATCCGAAGTGCTGACTCGCTAAACCTTGATAGAAAACAAGTGGTGCAATCTCTGTTCTTGTCCCTTGCCTGAATCTTCCATCCGCCAGCCTTGACCGTTGGCCCGTGCCGCCGTACCTAAAGGCCCTCAATCAAAGGGAAATATCATGGCGGATCAACCGACCTACTACTTAACTACACCGATTTATTATGTGAACGATGCACCTCACATTGGTCACGCCTACACAACGTTGGCGTGTGATGTGCTGGCGCGCTTTAAGCGGTTGGATGGCTATGATGTGAAATTCCTTACCGGCACCGATGAGCATGGTCAAAAGGTCGAAAAATCAGCTGAAGCTGCGGGCAAAGACCCGCAGGAGTTCACCGATGCTGTTTCACAGAACTTCCGCGACCTAGCAGACTTCATGAATTTCAGCCATGACGACTTTATTCGCACCACCGAACCCCGCCATATCAAAGCCTGCCAAGCCATGTGGAAGCGTTTGCAGGACGCGGGCGATATCTATTTGGGATCATATTCAGGGTGGTACGCTGTTCGGGACGAGGCGTTCTATGGCGAAGATGAACTGACCAAGACCGCTGATGGCAAGCGTGTCGCACCCTCGGGAGCCGAAGTCGAATGGGTTGAGGAGCCCAGTTATTTCTTCAAGTTATCAGCGTGGGGCGACAAGCTTTTAGCATATTATGACGCCCATCCTGATTTCATCTTGCCGGAAAGCCGCCGCAACGAGGTCACCAGTTTCGTGAAGGGCGGCTTGAACGATCTGTCTATCTCGCGGACGACCTTTAAATGGGGCGTACCGGTGCCAGACGATGAAGCACATATCATGTATGTGTGGTTGGATGCGCTGACGAATTACATCACGGCCACCGGTTTCCCCGACGAAGATGCCGCCGATTACAAGGCATTCTGGCCAGCCGATCTGCATATGGTAGGCAAAGACATCCTGCGTTTTCATGCGGTTTACTGGCCTGCATTCCTGATGGCGGCGGACCTGCCGTTGCCCAAGCGTGTATTTGCCCATGGCTGGTGGACCAATGAAGGCCAGAAAATCTCAAAATCCCTGGGCAACGTGATCGATCCAATAGAATTAGCGAACACATATGGCCTCGACCAAATTCGTTATTTCATGCTCCGCGAAGTGCCGTTCGGCAACGATGGCGATTTTTCGCATACTTCTATGATCAATCGAATGAATGGTGAACTGGCCAATGACCTGGGGAACCTGTCGCAGCGCGTGCTGTCGATGATCGCCAAGAACTGTGATGGGCAGGCCCCGACACCTGGTGATTTCTCCGACGATGATCAGATGCTGTTTAGCCAAGCCCAAGGCTTGCTTGAAAAAGTGCGCGAGCATATGGATCGCCAAGAGTTCCATCTTGCGCTCGAATCCATATGGATCGTCGTGCGTGCGGCCAACGCTTACGTGGATCATCAAGCACCTTGGAAACTGCGCAAAGAAGACCCTGATCGCATGCTGACCGTGCTGTATGTGTTGGCTGAAACAATCCGACACTTGGCGGTCCTGTTGCAGCCGGTCATGCCACAGGCAACGGGTCAAATGCTTGATCAACTGGGCGTTTCCGATGATGCGCGTACGTTTGCGGCGTTGGGCGAGGGTGGGGCGTTGCAGCCTGGTACATCCTTGCCAAAGCCGGAAGGGGTGTTCCCACGCTTCGTTGAAGAGTAGGGTGTTGTAACCTTCTGAAGCCCCTTTCGGTTGACTCTTAGACCGCCAACGACAACATGTCGGGCATGAGCGAAAAACACCCGACACCTACCTTTAATGCGCCCCTGATCGACAGTCACTGCCATCTGGATTTCCCAGATTTCGGCGATGAATTGGATGAAGTTGTGGCCCGTGCAGGGCGCGCTGGTATATCGCACATGGTCACGATTTCGACCCATGTGACCAAGTTTCCACAAGTTAAGGCCGTTGCCGAACGCTTTGATAACGTTTTCTGCACCGTCGGCATTCACCCCCATGAAGCAGGCAGTGAGCCTGAAGTGTCGGTCGAAGAACTGACCGACATGTCGACCCATCCGAAAGTGGTGGGAATAGGGGAAACGGGCCTCGATTTCTTTTACGAACACAGCCCGCGCGACATCCAGGAACGTCAGTTTCGTACGCATATCGATGTGGCCCGGAATACGAGCCTGCCCCTGATCGTCCATACGCGCGATGCTGATGTCGATACCATTCGTATCCTTGAAGAAGAGCATGCGAAGGGCCCTTTCCCAGGGCTAATCCATTGCTTCAGTGCCAGCCAGGAATTGGCAGAACGCATGGTCGCCATCGGGTTTTATATTTCGTTCTCAGGTATCGTGACGTTCAAGAAAGCCGATGAGTTACGTGAGGTTGCGGCAGTTGTACCCGAGGAACGGGTATTGGTTGAAACGGATAGCCCTTATCTGGCACCTGTGCCACGCCGTGGAAAGCGTAACGAGCCCGCCTATACGGCCTTCACAGCCGCCAAAGTGGCGGAGGTGAGGGGAATGGCCCCTTCTCAACTGGCGGCCCTCACAACGGCGAATTTCCGGCGTCTATTCACCAAGGCATCCGACTTGATGGATAAGTCTGCTGCATGACGTGGCAAGGCCCCAGCAAAGTCCGTTTCCTAGGGTCTGGACCTTCCAGCGGCGTGCCTGGAGTTGGCATTGGCTGGGGTAAATGTGACCCAGATAACCCAAAGAACGAACGTACCCGGCAGTCGCTTGTGGTCGAGCATGCTGATAAGCGTTTTTTGATCGATACGACACCTGATCTGAGAACTCAGCTCCTTCGTGAGAATATAAACGCAGTCGATGCGGTGCTTTATACTCATGCTCATGCCGATCATTTAAATGGTCTGGATGACCTCCGAGGGATCAATAAATTCATCAAAAAGCCTCTGCCGGTTTTTGCTGATCCAACCACGCATCAAGATATTGCCGAGAGATTCGGATATGCGCTCAAGCCGCTACCGGATGATGATCCGGGGTACTTTGTGCGCCCGGTGCTTCAAATGAACGAGTTTTCTCCCGGTGATGAAATAGAGGTTTCCGGGCTCTCTGTCGGGACGTTTTTACAGGACCATGGATTTTCATCGACGGTCGGATTCAAATTTGGATCCATCGTCTATTCGACTGATGTGAAGATGATCTCGGACGACCTTTTGGACGAACTTTCAAACGAAGAAATCGACGTCTGGATCATCGGTGTTTTTCAGTGGAAAGAGCATTGGACACATGCCCATGTCGATTTGGCATTGGATTGGATTGATCGTGTAAAACCGAAAAGGGCGATCCTGACGCACCTTGGAATCAATATCGATTTTGACGAATTGGCGGCCGCGACACCGCAAAATGTCGAACCCGCATTTGACGGCATGACCGTCGACTTATCCCAAAATGGGGGAGAGATCATCATCTCCTGATGCAGCCTCTATGCGGCCAATTTCTCTTCGCGCATTAAATCGAATATATTTATGCTAAAACACCTAAGTATTTGTTTTTAAATAATAGTACATAATTTTCCATAATATATATTATGCGACTTTTGTGTGTTGTGCGATCAACCTTAAAGTCCATTCATGAGCTAAATGCCCTCACTTAGTTGGCGTCCTGCCTGACGCGCGTTGCGGCATTTGATTGCCCATCACACGCCTTGGCGAGACACCTACTGCAAATGCATGGTTAGAGCTGCAAGATCGATCAGAGTTATTTTCGAGTTAGGAAGCTCGTTCTGATTGGGGGTGTCCGATCTCATCCAGGCGGGTCTGCAGCGTGAGCTTATCGATGGATGTTAATGGCAGGTTCACGAATACAGATATGCGATTGGTGAGCATCCTATAGGTATCTGAGAAGATCACCCTCTTCTCGGCCTCGGTGCCTTCGAATTGGGCTGGATCGGGTAAACCCCAGTGTGCCGTCATGGGTTGGCCTGGCCATACGGGACAGGTCTCATTTGCGGCGGCATCGCATACCGTGAATACGAAATCCATTGTAGGTGCATCGGGTGTCGCGAATTCGTTCCAATCCTTTGGCCTTAGGCCAGTAATGCCATGGTTTGCAGTTTTCAAAATATCCAAGGCATATGGATGGGCCTCTGACGCTGGCTGTGATCCGGCGGAGAACGCCTTGAACCGTCCTATTCCTTCTCTGGTCATGATGGCCTCGGCAATTAGGGATCTGGCGCTATTTCCTGTGCAAAGGAATAGTACATTGTATTCGCGGTCCATATGTCATCTCCGGAAGGTTCGAATGTGTATTCTCTCTTGAAGTGGTTCTTGGGTTTAGGCTGTTATTATGGATTGTCAGGATCGACCAGATTGTATCCCTACTCGGTTATAGTTTTGTGACTCTTTTGGCCCTTTTCTAGATCGTGTGATTATCTACTAGTAGCAAATAGTGGTGGTCTTTTTATCTGCGGTGTACAGCGCCGGGTTCCTCTGGCTTAATGAAAATGCGTGTTTTCTGGATGGAGCGGCGTTGATGATCTCGACCATTGATTTGAATTCTGACCTGGGAGAGAGCTTTGGCCCTTGGAATATGGGTGATGATCCGGCGATGCTGTCGATTGTGAATAGTGCCAACGTGGCCTGTGGCGGTCATGCCAGTGATCCAGAAACTATGTATCAGACTGTTAAATTTGCCGTGGAGCGTGGCGTCGTTGTTGGGGCCCATCCCGGGTATAATGATCGTGAAGGTTTCGGCCGTCGGATCATCCCCATGACCGAAGGTGAAATAGAGCGCC
The DNA here is from genome assembly GCA_965659695.1 of Rhodospirillales bacterium. GTDB lineage: Bacteria > Pseudomonadota > Alphaproteobacteria > Rhodospirillales > Casp-alpha2 > UBA4479. The sequence goes on along the minus strand of CBFHXC010000095.1, from coordinate 473 downwards.
TGATCGCCACCCAAGTCGGTGCATTGATGGGTGTCGCCGCATTGGTCGGCACATCGGTTCGTTATGTGAAGCCGCATGGTGCACTGGGTAACCTAGCATCGGCGGACCGGTCGGTTGCGGACGCCATTGCACGTTCGATAAAGGCGATCTCTCCGGATATGGCGGTGTTGGCGATATCCGGGACTGAGCTTGAAATTGCATCCAAAGAGTTGGGTCTGCCCACTTACTCCGAGATATTCGCGGACCGCGCTTATCAGCAAAACGGCCAGTTGGTGCCACGTAAACTGGATGGCGCGGTGTTACATGATGCCAAAGGGGCTGCTGATCGATTGATTTCATTCCTGGAGACCGGACAAATGCCCTGTCTGGATGGCTCTTCCGTGGAGTTAGAGGCGCAATCCATCTGTGTCCATGGTGATAGCCCTGGCGCCGTAGAAATGGCGGCGCATATCCGTGCGTGCCTGATGGAACGA
>CBFHXC010000094.1:0-10662 GCA_965659695.1 Rhodospirillales bacterium | reverse complement strand
CACAGGTCGGATCAAAAATGTGGGTTGTCCCCATCTCAGTTCTGCAAACCTCGCCTCTGATTCTTGCGGTGGGCGCGCATCACCTACGCGACGCTCGGTCGCACCCAGGTTCGGTTTTAACTTTTCAAGGAAGCTCTCCTCTGGCTCTGGTGTCACGCCACCTGGCGGCGGTGATACACTTCTAGGTGCGCCCGGTGTAAGTGCTGTCGGTGGGCCCGATGGTGCAGGCGTAGGCCCAAGCGTTGGCAATGTTGCGGCCTGCTGCGTTCCTTGAACTCTAGCAGGGGACGTTTCGGGCTCCTCGATCGGGGGAAGCGTAAGTAACGAGGGTAAAGGGGGTCTTGGCGACTCAGACCTCGCCATCGATGCTGAGGTCTCACGATCATTTTGCAGTAGATCAGAAACGCCCTCAGCGCGAACAACTTGCCCATTGGTGGAATCCGCAATCCGGGCCAGCGGCTGTACGGTGGGTGCAGAGATGCAACCTGAGGCCCCCCAATTTCAGTTGCTGATCTATTTGTCTGGTGCTCTGCCATTCGCGCACCCATCGTCGTAGAGTTGGTTTTTTTAGCCGCCGAAACCACTTCCTGCTCGATCATTTTTTTGTCTTTGAATTGATCTTCATTGGATTGATCTCGCCAATTCCGATGGGTCATCGTCGCCATAACAGGGGGACCGATTTGCGAACTCACCATCTTCACAATTTTTGGCGCGGCATCTGCGATCACAAGGTTGATCGCTTCGGGCGCAGCACGATCCCACATGGCTTTATCAATCACCACGCGCTGGCGATAAGTATCAACGAGCGTTCCATAAGGTGCGCGGATCGCCCAATCCATTGTCAGCCAAGTGACATTCCCACGTGGCACGGCCGATAGAATTTTGCCGACAACTGAGGCCCCAGCCTGATTGGTGTGATAGGCCAAAATCGCAGGGTGGTTGGAGACTCGTATCTCTGCGGCAATAGCATCAGCCAATACTAAACCTGTTTGCAGCGGGGCCCCTTCTGGCGGAACGACGAAAATAACGTCCGAAACAGCCCCCGATTCGCCCTCAGACGGCATGGAACCGGCAGTTGCGCGCGGCATATCCGGCTGCCCAGACGTGCACGCCACAAGCATCAAAGCCATACTGAGCACCAGAAACTGCGCAAGCAAAATAGACGCACGCCGTGTGCCAGTGCTTGGCAGTTTATCGCCAATTCTGAAAAAAAATTCTCACGCAATGAATCTATCTGCCCAGGCCGGGAGATATTAGTAAAAATCAGGAACTGGCGAAGAACGCGTATTTTGTTTTACCGAATTTAACTTGGCGGTGGGGGTGCGCGACCGGGTATCTGCTCAAGTTGCCGCAACTGTGATGGTCCAATCGGTTTAGCTGGCCCGCCCCCCAAATCCGGTGCACGAAGTTGAGTCGGATCATGTTCATCAATAATGTTTATGACACCATCTACTGCAGCCGCCGCAATAAATGCGGCTGTCTGCCCCCAACGCCCATCTAGGCTACCGGCAGGCACGATATTGGCCTGCGCAGCCCGTCCCAACTGCTGACCATTCACATCAGACACATCCCAAGAAATCCGAATAGCCTGACCACCGTTATCGGGTGGGCTCATTTCAACGATACCATTTACCTGAAACACGGCTATTTCTGGGTCCGGCGTCATCGCAATTCCAGCGCCTGCCAGCGCCACGAACATGGCACGCCGCAGTGCTGTATTTCCATCGCCAGGCGCGCCTGTGATCCCCGTCAGATGCACGCCCCGACGGCCCAACATTCGGTCTTGTCCGGCTTTTCCAAAACGATTCCCCAAAACCATGCGGGCCGTGCGCTCGCCGGCGTCATTACCAATTAGTTCAATGACCTGGGGCGAGCCATAGTCCCATTCGGTTTTTGTCACATCAATATCTTGGATGAAGTCGCCAACGAGTGCCTTGTCGCGTTCATTAAGCTTCCAGTGCACGCTGATTTCCGTCGGCGAACCAGACTTAAGATCATTGACCACAACTTCACCAGTCAGCAGAAACCGGCTGCGACTCAAGCCCTCAACTGCAGCAGGGATTTCGTATTTTTTCTCGAGTGTTTTGGCTACAGCTGATGATAACAACTTCCCCATGGGCAAGGTCGAGCCAGAAACGGGCGGAACAGAGACCGCATCCAGGAAGATATTATCGGCAAGCGGATTGGCGCCCTGCTCCGCTCTCTCAAAAGGACGCGGTAATTTTCCACATCCGGCAACCATCAGAGCAATAAGCATGCAGCCAATGAATTTACGGATCATCCGGTGCCAAGCCCCACCACGCACGTGGCCAGCATTCCCAGAATAAGTAGCATTGTGAATATGACGATATGCGGCATTTCGGCGCACCTATGGCTTGTGGATCATATCCAATGATGAACGAGACAAGCGTTCTGCGGCCCCATCGGTGGTCAAAACGGTTTCCCCCAAACACATAGCCAACTGCTTGTCGCTATCGAACAAAATCATATGGCAAAAATACACCATGCCGGGTTCGACAATCACTGGGTTGTCGGCATATAGCATCGGCCAATCCATCCAATTTGGCGCATAAGTGGTGCCTTGGCTATAACCACATGCATTCAGACGAAACCGCTGCATGCCAGCCTTATCCATGGTATCCGCGTGCGCTTGAAACACTTGGCCAATCGTGTTTCCAGGACGCAACGCGTCTTCGACGGCCATGAGTGCATCATAGGCCACATCGTACATTTTCTTTTGTTCATCTGGGACTTCACCGAACACAATGGTTCGAAACATCGCCGCATGATAGTGGCGATATGATCCCGCCCATTCCAAGTTCAATTGGTCATTTGAGGATAGATCACGGCGGCCTGTCTTGGTCCGACAAAGCAACGCATCCTCGGCAGAGCCAATGATAAACGGGTTGCCCGGGTAATCGCCGCCACCTTCGAATACAGCGCCCTGCATACCGGCCAAAACGGAACCCTCTGAAATCCCAGGGGCAGCGATATCTATCGCTGCATCTAGCGCATCATCTGCCAACTCTGCCGCGCGACGCACATAGGCGATTTCAGCCGGGCTTTTGATGACCCTTTGCTTTGTGACCAATAACGACGCATCACGCAGCGTGCAGAAGCCATCCATAGCCGCTTCCAGGCGCTTACCGTTCGCCGCAGTCAGGCCATACGAATCATATTCGACGCCCAGCGTTTTTCCCTGCAAGCCGTGTTCTGCAAGAATATCTCTCAGCTCCGACGCGGGCTGAACATCTGGATGATCGACCCAAATTCTGATGTCCTGGATGACCGACGTGTTTTGCGCCTGGCGCAAGTCAGGTGCACGCGTCAATAACGTCATTTTGCCATCTTGGGTCAGCAACAAGCATTGAAAGAACACATAGCCGAAAGTGTCGTAGCCACTCAGGTAATACATGCTTTCCTGACGAAACATGAGCAGCCCGTCCAGGCCCTCGGCGCTCATGCTGCTACAAGCCCTATAACGGCGTTCAGCCAATTCCTGTTCTTCGAAATGGATGGCCATGTTTACTCCTCTAAAACGATGGCGGACAACTGTCGGCCATAGTCGGGTTCATTATTATGGGTGGTCCGACGATAGCTGAAAAAGCGATCTGGATCGGTATATGTATCCAGTCCCAGCACATCTATCGACTGAACGCCTGCTTCTTCCAACCGGTAGCGAACATATCCCGCCAAATCAAAAAGAAACTTGTTGGCGGCATCGCCTTCTTTAAAGAAGCGGCTGTTGCCATAAGCGGACTCCATGAACGAGGAGCGGAATTCAGCGCCCACCTCGTATGATTTTTGCGCGATGCAGGGACCAACGGCAGCCACGATCTGATCATGCCGTGCGCCCAGATCAACCATCAGCGATACCGTTGAATCGATGACACCCCCAAGTGCCCCTTTCCAACCCGAATGGCATGCACCAATCACACTGGCATCCCTGTCCGCGAACAACACAGGGGCACAGTCTGCAGCCAAAACACCGAGCGCTATGCCAGGTTTGGTTGTCACCATGCCGTCTGCTTTGGGCAAATCGTCCAATGTCCATGGTTCTGTGACATGTACCACATCAGGAGAATGATACTGGTGAACCGTTAGCAGGGCTTCGGGTTCCAATCCAAGGGCAGCCATCGCCCGCGCGCGATTATCAATCACATTCTCCAGATCATCGTCTGATCCTGGCCCGCAATTCAGCGAAGAATAGATCCCTTTACTGACACCGCCTTTTGACGAAAAAAACAGATGCCGTATTCCAGATATTTCGGAGAGATTGGATGCCGTTATCATGAGCGGATTATCGTGGAAACGATGCCTTTAAGAAAGGGTGATCATACACGTCAAAAATCTTTGATTTGGATCAAGGCTGTGGTCCTCGCATCCTAGTAATATAGTCCTAATTGAAAATTGAGAGGATAGTGCAATGATTAGGAATGTCGGCGGCGTTGACCGCATGCTCAGGATTTTCTTTGGCGCAATGCTTGTCGCTATTGCTTTGTTCAGCACACATGAATACGCGGTTTGGGGTTGGCTCGGGATAATTCCGCTTTTGACTGGTGTGGTGCGGATTTGTCCGGCTTATTTGCCGTTTGGCATCAAGACATCCAAGTCAACTGAGGCCTAATCTGCCCAACTGACTTCTTCGAACCCCGGCGGGGCTGGCGCATCGGGATGGCAGATCGCGATGGCTTTGAATAAGCGGCCCATTCCATCGGGTGCGGTCAAGCGTTGTCGCGCTGATGCCAGATCGGCCGCTTGCTCTTTGGTGGCACTCGCGAGCAGCGATGTGGCGCGCGCAGATATACCCAGGCGCTCCAGTAAATCGCCTTGCGAGATTGGCCCCCAAGGACGTGCACCTGTTTCACTAGCAGCTTTTGCAACGGCGGTAAAATTGACGTGCGCGGTCAGGTCCTGCTGACCAGGGTTCACTAATGGTTCTGCAAATCCGTGATTTTTCACTGCCTGCAATGTCTCGCCCAGTCCTGTCGCCGAATGACCGTAGTCAATAAACACCGCAGCGCCACCAAACTGGCAAAGATTTTGAGATATTTTCTGAATGATACCGGTAGTTATCGGTGATGTTTCGAATATGTCACCGTCAGAAGCTGTGCGAAAAACTTCCGGGATATCGCCGGGGTCAACTTGATCGCCGTGTGTAAACTCAAAACGATCATCAATCACATCGACGCAGCGTTCTCGCCAGTGGTCTCCGTCCTTGACCCATTGTCGTATTGGTAACGCATCCAAAAATTCGTTGCCGATAATAATGGATGGACCGCCCGGAACTTCTTCTATCGCCTGATGCCATTGTGATTCCACACCAGCGTCGACGAGCGCTTGTTTCTGCAGCGCTGTTAACACGGGGCTGGTTTCAACCATGTGCACCGAAATAGCGTCGATAAAGCCTGGAACGCCCTTGGCCGCACGCAACGCATCGGACATTAACGTTCCGCGCCCGGGCCCCAGTTCAATCAGTTGGACTTTATTGGGGGCTCCCATCTGCTGCCACACGACAGCCGACCATAGGCCCAATAATTCCCCAAACATTTGACTGATTTCCGGCGCGGTCGTGAAGTCACCCTGCTTCCCAAAGGGCTGTCCGGTCGTGTAATAGCCGTTTTCCGGATGACCGAGGCAAATCGACATCCATTCTTCGATAAGCATGGGACCATCATGAAGGATGGTTTCTTTAAGGATGCTATCGAGTTCGTTGTCCATTTCAGATTAAGCCGTCATTCCTGCATAGGCAGAAATTCTAATTTGAGCCAAAGCTTATAAAGATCCCCGCCTTCGCGGGGATGACAATTATTGAGGTTGATCTTTCAGGCCTCAAGAAATCTCTCGCGGTTTTGAACGGATAATAAAGAACAACCCGATCATCACCATTGGTATCGATAACCACTGACCCCAGGTCGTGCCAAATGCCAAGAACCCAATATACGCATCGGGCTCGCGGAAGAATTCGGCGATGATTCGTGCAAGGCCATACCCAGCGACAAATATGCCCATCAACATCCCGGGGCGCGCACGAACTTTTTCGTTCCGGTACAAAACGAACAGAACGAAGAAAAGCACGGCACCCTCCAAGATAGCTTCGTAGAGCTGGCTGGGATGCCGTGCAATGGGCCCCCCGTTCGGGAATACAATGCCCCAAGGGACATCCGTTGTCCGGCCCCACAATTCCGAATTGATAAAGTTCGCTATTCGACCAAAGAACAATCCAATCGGTGCCACGCATCCCAATAGATCGCCAAACCTCAACGGATCGATCCCGCGTTTGCGCGTGAACAAATAAGCGGCGACCACAACGCCCAGGAACCCGCCATGAAACGACATGCCCCCCTCCCAGACCGCGATGATCTTGGTAGGGTTCTCCATGTAATAGTCGAATTGATAAAATAGTACGATCCCGAGCCGCCCACCCAGAACAACGCCAATGGTTGCCCAAAACAGGAAATCATCGACGGCCTCGCCGTCGCAGACTGCGGGCTTGCAAACAGTCAAGCGCTTCATGTACTGCCAGCCACCGACCAGACCGACAATATACGCTAGCGAATACCAGCGAATGGCAAGTGGACCGATTTCAAAGATGATCGGGTCGATTTCTGGAAATGGCATTAGGCTGCGCCGCCGTGGTTATTTATAAGGATCTTCATTCGCAAGGTAATCTTGGACATATCGTGCCACACCATCTTCCAAGCTGGTGAACTGCCCAGAGTAACCAGCATCGCGAAGGCGCGTCATATTCGCTTGGGTGAAATATTGATACTTGTCGCGGATGTCCTCTGGTGTGGGAATGAACTCAACCTTGAACTCGGTCCCTGACGCGGCGTAAACGGCTACTGCTAAATCCGCGAAGCTACGCGCATTACCTGTACCCATGTTGAACAAGCCAGATATGGATTTGTTTTCAAGCATCCAGGCAATGACATCGGCGCAATCGTCAACGAAAACGAAATCACGCAATTGTCCTCCGTCGGCATAATCAGGATTGTGCGATTTAAACAATCTGCAAACCTCGCCGGCAGCCGCGATGGGCTGAATTTGCGACACGACGCTTTGCATTCGGCCTTTGTGATATTCGTTTGGACCATAGACATTAAAGAAACGCAGCCCGGCCCAATGCGACGGGCGTGGCTGATCATTGGTCAGTTCGGTTGCCACCCAGCGATCAAATAAAAGTTTCGACCAGCCATATGGATTGAGCGGGCGAAGTGCTGCCAATGCGCTATCGGCGATGTCGTCTTCAAAGCCAAGATTACCGTCGCCATATGTTGCTGCGGACGAAGCATAAATGAACGATGTATCGTGTTCCGCGCACCATGTCCAAAGATTACGAGATAAACGGAAATTCGTCTCAACGATCAGATCTGCATCCGTTTCTGTGGTGGCCGAGATTGCACCCATATGAATAATGCCAGAGACTTCGCGCGCGTTCGCGCCCAGGAATTCCCCAAGGTGATCGGGATGGACGATGTCATAAAGGTGCCGCTTGGCTATATTGCGCCACTTGTCCCCATCACGAAGCCGGTCGACGATAACGAGCGGACCTGCACCCTTTCCCTCTAGGGTCGCGGCGATGTTCGATCCGATAAACCCGGCACCCCCGGTAATTACATACATGTAATGGCCCTCTTTATCGTCATTCGTGTCATTGACGTTATAGGCCCAGCAACATCCGCGCGGCAAGCGCAGAGCATCCCAATTTGATAGAGGGCAAACTTGCGAACAGGATCAAAAATAGCCATATTTTAACCAACGCAAAGGAGCCATGCGATGCAAACGCAAAATAAATTGTTCGATGATCTCGCCAAAGTCGCCAACGGTGCTGTTTCGACCGTGATGGGCATGAAAGACGAAATGGACGGTATGATCCGTCAACGTATCGAAAGATTTTTGGCTGACGCCGATTTGGTGCCTCGTGAAGAATTCGAAATTGTCAAAGCGATGGCAACCAAGGCCCGTGAAGAAAACGAAGTGTTGGCTGCGCGTATTGTTGCCCTCGAATCCCAATTGGCAAAACCGAAGCGCACACCTGCGAAGAAAGCAGCAAAACCACGTATAGCAAAACCGAAAACGCCTTAATTTTGCTACATGTACCTCTTAATGCGGTTTTTTCCACAACACTTTGATGAAATACCGGTTTTCGACCGGAATTCCTCTTGCGCGCGATTCCGACATGGTGCAGGGTAAATCTTGTGGGTGATCGGGTGGCTATAGACGATATCTAGGGATCACCGCTAGGTATTGTGGCTTGGCTCTATCCGGAACCGACAAAACGCCGGCCGGGCATGAGAGGAGCTCCCATGCGGACCACTGAACACTTCGAAGATACGACCCTTTCCAACCCGTTAGATGTCGTCGAACAAATCGTTGAGTACAACGATTGGACTTTTGATCGCCGTAACGACCAAGAAATGGCCGTCCAGGTACCTGGAACCTGGTGCGATTACAGTCTTTTTTTCGCCTGGAATGACGACATGGGCGCCATGCACTTTACCTGTGCATTTGATATGCGCGTCCCCTCTGAACGCCGCCATCCAGTGTTCGAATTGTTGGCTGAGGTCAACGAGCGATTATGGATGGGCCATTTCGGTATGTGGGCAGATGAAGGTTTGCCAATGTATCGCCATGCGTTGCCAATGCGCGGACTTCAACAACCCACGCTGCAACAAATGGAAGATCTGGTCGAAACGGCATTGATCGAATGCGAGCGCTTTTATCCAAGTTTCCAGTATGTGATCTGGGGCGGCAAAACTGCCAAGGATGCGATAGAAGCGGCCATGATTGAGACTGCCGGAGAAGCCTGACCCGATGCCGCTGCGACTTGTCTTAGTAGGCGGCGGCAAAATGGGCTCCGCGATGTTAGAGGGATGGTTGAAACAAGACCTCGCCCCTGCTGACGTGCTTGTGGTGGAGCCTTTTGCCGATACGGCTGCACATCTCTCGGAAAAATTGGGCGTCAAAACCATCAGCGATGCATCTGAAATTGCTGATGATGCCGCTCCCGAAACTATTGTCCTTGCCGTCAAACCGCAAATGATGGACGAGGCTATAAGCAATTATGCACGATTTGTTTCAGACAGTTGCGTTTTCGTTTCTATAGCCGCTGGAAAAACAATTAGATATTTTGAGCAACATTTGGGCACTTCGGCCGCCATTGTACGCGCCATGCCCAATACGCCTGCGGCCGTGGGGCGTGGGATAACGGTCTGCTGCCCAAATCAGCACGTCTCTACTGCACAACGGGACTGGGCCGATACCCTGTTAAAATCAGTGGGCGTTGTCGATTGGGTTGAAGACGAAGGCCATATCGATGCTGTCACTGCGCTTTCTGGTGGTGGCCCCGCATATGTGTTCTTGTTGGTTGAAGTGATGGCCCAAGCTGGAATTGATGCTGGACTACCTGATGACTTGGCCATGCGTCTCGCCAGAACGACCGTTGCCGGTGCAGGTGAATTACTTCACCAATCCGAAGAAGAAGCCGCGACTCTTCGGCAAAATGTGACCAGTCCAGCCGGTACAACATATGAAGCGCTTCAGGTTCTGATGGCGGAAGATGCCTGGCAACCGCTGATGACAGAGGCCATCAAGCAAGCAACCCGCCGCTCAAAAGAACTCGCGGGTTAATCCAGCCGACGTCGATGTCAGGCTTCTAAACTGGAATTAATCTCCCCAGTGACTATTTCCGTATACAATATTAGTTGAAACAGACTGGAGCGGAGCAACCACATGCCCCCAGCTAAGAAGACGAATGCGCGTAAGGCCAGAGATACGCGCTCAAATTACGATAAACTTATCGATGCCGCGCTTGATCTTGCAGCCGCAAAACGCTGGCGGGACTTGTCCATGCCTGAAATAGCGGAACATGCAGGGGTTGGAATCGGCGCAGCTATTCTGGCCTTACCCAGCCGCACCGACATTTTGAAGGCGCTGATTGATCGCATCGATCAAGAAGTTTTCACAAGCCTAGAGGTCGACCCCATTGATGGCACGACGAAGGACAAGTTGTTCGACTTGTTGATGCGTCGGTTTGATGCGTTGCAAGGACATCAAGCGGCCATGGCGTCCATTAGCAGTGACCTCATGCGCGATCCGATTTCGGCTGCGTGCCTTGGCGGGCGGTTCCTGAAATCAATGGCATTGACCCTACAGGCAGCTGGCGCCTCTTCTGAGGGCTGCACTGGGCATATCCGCGCGAAAGCCCTTGGGCTTGTTCAAATAAATGCTGCACGTGCGTGGTTAAAAGATGAAAGCGATGGCATGGAGCATACCATGTCGACACTAGATAAAGGATTACAGCGGGCTGAAAAGCTTTCTGGTGTTGATATTCAGGCCTAATTTCAAGGCATATTGCGGTTGCGAGATTATTTTTGTGCGCTGCACAAAAAACTATTGACCCAATCAGAAAACTCAGGCATAAAGTAGCCATGTTGCAGCGCACAAAACATCGTGTGACACAGCAAGACTAATTTCCGGGACTGAAATAGTCCTAACAAACTGAGCATTGATGGAGATCAAAAATGTACAACGATTTTATCAAAATGGCTGAAAAAGCTAACCCTTTCTTCGCTGACTACGCGAAAATGATGTCTGACTTCGACCCAAAGAAAATGACCGAAGAATTCACCAAAATGTCTAAGGGCTATGAAATGCCTA
>CBFHXC010000093.1:0-10709 GCA_965659695.1 Rhodospirillales bacterium | reverse complement strand
AGGATACAAGACCGATGATTGATCTGTTTCATGACAATTTTGTCGTCGTGTTGCTGGTTCTTTTTATCGGAATTTTGTACTGGGCGTTCAAACCAAAGCGCCGAAAACAGCAAATGCAGAGGCCACAAGACCCAGATAATTGACAAAATCCATTCAATTTAGCCTCTAGAAATGGCTTCAGTTATGGAATAAGGGACCGCTTAACTTATTTATTGTGCAGCGCAGCAAAAATGTGGATACTCTTCGCGTCGGCTGTCGAGGGGAGAAGGAGGCACGCCGTTATGACAAATGAAACGACAAGAATCCAGCCTGCGGACTTAAAAGTTCGCAAAGGCAATATACCGATTGTCTGCTTAACAGCTTATGACACGCCGATGGCACGTCGGACGGACGCGCATTGCGATCTGTTATTGGTGGGCGATTCTCTGGCCATGGTTGTTTATGGCCTGGAAACCACGCGTGGCGTGACGTTAGAAATCATGATTGCCCATGGACAGGCCGTGATGCGCGGCAGCCAAAAGGCGTGCGTCGTCGTTGATTTACCCCACGGCTCTTACGAGACCTCTGCCGAGCAGGCCGTCGCTTCAGCCAAGCGCGTGATCTATGAGACCGGGTGTCAGGCTGTGAAGCTTGAAGGCGGCGAGGAAATGGCCGACGCAGTTGCGGCCATTGTTCAAGCGGGAATTCCCGTTTTTGGACACATCGGTTTGCTGCCTCAAAAAGCCGATGGGCGCGGCGGGTTTAAGATTCAAGGCAAAGATGACGAAGGGGCACGCCAAGTCATCCTTGATGCAAAGGCCATCGAAGCAGCAGGCGCGTTCGCCACCGTTATTGAAGGTACAATTGAACCCGTCGCCCGTGCCGTGACCGAGGCGATTTCAATTCCAACCATTGGGATTGGCGCATCCCCAGAATGCGACGGGCAAATCCTGGTCACACCAGACATGGCTGGGCTGTTTTCTGACTTCACGCCTAAGTTTGTGAAACAGTACGCAGATGCTGGTGCAGTCATTGATGATGCGATCGAAGCCTACGCAAAGGACGTCCGAGAGCGGCGCTTCCCTGAACTAAAACATTGTTTTGGTGTGGAGTCGAAAACCAAAGAGGCCGCAGAATAGTCATGGAAGTCGCTCGCTCGATTGCCGAAATGCGCGCCATCGTGAAGGACTGGCGCAAAGCTGATCAACGGGTCTCGTTGGTGCCGACCATGGGTACGTTGCACACGGGGCACATATCGTTGGTACACTTAGGCCAGGAAAAAACCGATAAGTCGGTCGTTTCCATTTTCGTGAACCCAACTCAATTTGCGCCGCACGAAGACTTCAATACATATCCGCGCGATGAAGAACGGGATTTCTCAGCGTTACGCAAGGCTGGCGTCAATTTGGTGTTCGCTCCGCCGGTTGAGGAAATCTACCCCGACAACCACCATACAAAAGTGGAAGTGGAAGGGATCAGCCAACTACTGGAAGGCCAATTTCGCCCGCAGTTCTTTATTGGCGTTGCGACTGTTGTCGCAAAACTGCTGATACAAGTGATGCCGGACGTCGCCCTTTTTGGCGAAAAAGATTACCAACAACTTTGTGTCATTCGGGCAATGGCCCGAGACTTAGATCTTCCAGTTGATGTCATCGGCGGGGATACCATCAGAGAGTCCGACGGCCTCGCGATGTCGTCTCGGAATGCATATCTCAGCAACGCAGAGCGCGTATTAGCACCTCGTCTATACCAAGAAATTTCTGCAATTGCCGACCGGGTGTCTGCCGGTGCGGATATCGATGAAGTCTGCACTGCCGCGTCCAAGGAACTGGCTGCATCCGGTTTTAAGGCGATTGATTATATCGTCGTCAAAGATGCCGATACGCTCGAAGACCCTACCCCTGGCCGACCAATGCGGGTTTTGGCGGCAGCTTGGCTCGGGCGGACGCGCTTGATCGACAACATCGCCGTCCCGGCGTAATCGCAAGCCGTTACTTAGTTGGTGGCACATCCAGTCTGACGACTTTGCCCTCTAATTCCGGAGATGGTGCAGGATAGTATTCAAGCACCAGCGGATCATGACCTGGCACAATCAAGTCTTCATTGCCGCCTGCGAGCGCTCTTAGTTTATTATGTCCCTCCATCATGTCGCCGATGTTGAGGACGGTTGGATAGGGTCTCTTATCCCACATATTGGAATATAAGTGCGATGCATCAGACGCGACCACGACCCGTCCACGTTTGGTCTCAACGGTGACAGATTGCAACCCAAGCGTATGGCCACCGATCAAGTGGATACCGATGCCCGGGAAAAGTTCCTTATCGCCTTTATGGAAATCAACACGGTCCTTGTAGACCTCTCGGACCATACCGACGACATGTTCAATATCAAACGAATGGCGGAGCACCTTGTGGCGCATATAGCGACCGGTGGCGAACTGCATTTCATCGTCCTGCAGATGGAATTGGGCCTTTGGGAACAGGTCGAAGTTGCCAACATGGTCATAATGCAGATGGGTGATGATGATGTCTTCCACCTCTTTCGCATCTACGCCGACAAGGCTTAAAGCCTTGGCCGGGCAACGGAACAGATCGCGCCCCCGTTCGGCCGCTGCCGTCGCATTAAACCCCGTATCGATCAGAACCGTTCGGTTTTCGTTGATGGCGACCCACACGAAGTAATCAATTGGCATATTGCCTTCGTGTGGGTCCGGATCGCCAACAAAATTCTCTGCCGCATCACGATCATGGCGCGCATACTTGATGGCAAACAATTCATATGTCTCAATGGCTTCAGTCATCGCGGCCCTCAATCATCACAACAAATATGTAACGATAATAGTGCCATCCCTACTGATGGTCTACCAGCCCTTGAATCCAGGTCCATCCGGTGTCAGGCTATTCCTTAGAAAAGGAGCCACATCATGGCATTGGATGACCTGGATGCTGAAATCGCGTACTTGATCGATGTGATGGAAGGTGAGCAAGGCGACCTTCGAGAGATCGAATTCAAGCTCAATCAACTCTTATCGACATTCCGGGCCGAAGGCTTGCCCGTCCCTGACGATTTGAAAAAGCTTGAAGCCGATCTGGACGCCCTGCTCTCCGACCAAGCTAAAAGTTAAGCCACCAAATCTGGCGTTTTGCCTTTGGGCTCATCTTCGCCCTTTGGCTTGCTGGTATCGGTTGTTTGCGACGGTTTTTGCGGATCAATTTCATCAAGATCCCCATGCACGCGGCCGCCCTCCTCGATCGCTAAACGACCGTAGCGAATTATACCGCTCACATCACCTGACGCATCGACAACCAAACGTTCGCGGGCGGTCAGTTCGCCCTCAAAGCGACCTCGGACGATGGCGATATCAATCTCAACAGTCCCTTTATAAACCCCACTCTCGGCGATCTCGATCACGCGGCTGTCCATTGATGCTTCGACATAGCCTTCGACGACCAAGGTGTCACAATCTTCGATTTCAACGCCGCGCAGTTTAATGTTGGGGCCGACTGTTAAACGGCTCTCGGACTTCGACGTATTTTCATCGCTTTCAGAGACTACGGTCTTGGATGGATCATTCTTGGATGATTGCATAGACGACGCATAGCCACTGGTGGAGCCCGACTTCGACGGTTTGGTGGGGATGGGGTTCACATCTTTTTGAAACAGGGCCATGGATAACTCCTCAGGGTTTTGAATGAATGACCCGAGAAGATGTGGCAGGGGAATTTGGTCAGCACGTGGCCAGATCATGACCATTTGAGGGCACGCATATATAACGTATTATGGGCGACCTTCTGAAATAGGACGGGCGTATTGCGGCTCCGTATCCCAAGGAAAAAAGACCCAGACCTCTTGTTCGACATCGTGCACGTACGTATCGACCAGTTCTAATCCCTGGGGTTTGGCGTACACCGTCGCGAAATGGGCGTTTGGCAACCTTTCTAGGGCAGCCTTCATCGTGGTGCCAGTGTCCACTAAATCATCAATCAGCAACCAACCTTCGCCACCGGTCTTCATCGCTTCTTCTGGCTCTTTAAGGATTTTAAGATTGCCTTTGATCTGCTCGTCATAGGTCGTGATGCACAAGGTATCGACCACATGGATCGACATTTCACGTGCGACGATGGCTGCAGGGACCAGACCGCCGCGTGTGAGCGCGATAATCCCTACCCACGGCCCGGTGTTCATCAAGCGACGAACAAGGATCCGTGTATCACGATGGACCTCTGCCCAAGTCACGATGTGATGTTCTATATCGTCTCGGAGTTGAACCATGATGAAACCTGGCGTGTTTAGACAATGCGCAGGATAGCCGAACGCGTCTTCAGATCAACACCGAACAAGATTTAGATTATCGAACGTACAAATGGACTTCGTTGTTATCGGCTTGTGCCATCGTTTGCGCAGAAACTGCAACCCGGTTAGGCGGCAGGCCCATCTCGATCAACGAACGAACCACGTTCTCAGCGTGCTGACGCGCCTTTTGCGAGTTCAACGCGACGCGTGCTTGCCCACCCTTCGTCGGGGCGACAGCCACTAAATCAAATAATGCATCTGGACGTTGTTCCAATGTTCTTGATACCGCTGTGTACAACGCTTGCTGATAAGGTACATCAGCGCGATCAAAGCGGATGACAACCAATGGGGAACGTCCCGTTGTTGCGATGGGGCCGACAACACCGCCTGAACCGCCCGCATTGGCCAACACGGCTTTGTTGACTAATGAACCACCGAACAATTCACCGGACTTAATACCAGCAGAAATCAAGTTGAGGTTGGCACGTTCTGTCGTCACGTAATTGGTTTGGCGACGGACATCATCACCCAATTCCTTGAGCAAGCGATCGATCAGAACAGCTGTACGATTGACCTCATCTTCGAGGATCGCCAACTGGCGGTGATCTTCATCAACCGCACCAGAAACAGAAAATGCTGCCCGTGCGGCTTCGGCCATGTAAGCGGACAATGTCGAATTATTAGCCACGGCAGCTGTCAGATTATTCATTTTGTTGATTTCGCCACCGATCCGATCCAAATCAGCCTGTGCGCTCGTGAACTGCTGCACAAGGATGGGGTTACCAGGGGTAGTACCAACTTGTAGACGCGCATTCACGGCAGCGATCGTGCCGTGGTATTGCTGCGAATTGGCAACCAAATCCGTCCGCAAGCGCTGCAGTTCATCATTCTGCGCGGCAATCGAATTTTGCAGTCGGATCAATTCGTCGCGAAGCTCGGTGACTTTCTGGCCAACAAACGTGCCTGTTTCAGAACCAGGTGTAACCCCAGGAGGGACAAATTGTGTCGCGCCAATCGGTGGCTGACCGCCGCCGATAACTTGGACTTGACCGTCGCCCGTCTGGTTGGTCGCGGTAGCGCCAGCAACTGGCGTCCCTGCTTCTTCATCGTCAGACCAAAAATCTAGGTCACTGAAAGAGCAGCCGCTCAACATTAATGCCACGCCCAGCGAACACGTCATTGTACGTGCCCGTTTACCCAATTGCAGCGAGGATAATTTGAAAAATCTCATCCCTGAAGACCGCCCCTTTAATTAGTACAGGATACTACCTCAAACTATGATGACCCCAATTCACCACATTTCAAGGCTAATCCACCTTTTGCTTTGGCGATATTAGAGAATACCACTATCTGCGGCAAGGTGATTGTATTACTTAGTAAATTTGGCGTTATTGAGGGTCAAATAAGGCAAGATTTTGTTAACCATAAATGCTCAATGTTTCGAAGTGAATAAGCATCGATGACTTTCGCCGCAGCCCCGCAATTTACAAACAATCGGGGCTTGTCACCTGCGAAGTGGTTGTGTAGGTTCCCGACGCTTCATTGATGGCTGTTCCACGCCATCTGGCATGCGCCCGTAGCTCAGCTGGATAGAGTACTTGACTACGAATCAAGGGGTCGGGAGTTCGAATCTTCCCGGGCGCGCCATTTTCTCTCTGATCACATAGCCTAAGCAATTGATATGCAACAGTTTTAACTGATGCAGGGGCTATGATGATGCACAAATCAAGTCACACAAACGACCCAACTCACACTGTCTGTCGTGATGGTATCTTCTACTATCACAGACGTGTTCCACTCGATTTGATGGAGCATTACGGCAAAACCAAGCTGTGTTTCAGTTTGCGTACAAAGTCACGGGCAGCAGCTTTTCGAGCAGCAAGCTCTATCTCACAAAAACTCGATGATTATTGGATGGGTATTAGGCTTCAACACCTTGATATTCCTGCTTTAGCGGTGGTACGTGAAGCTGCAAAGCCCACCTGTAAAACCAAGCTCAGTGATGCTCTTCAGCTATACCTTAGGCTTAAAGGTCAGGATAAAAGTAAGACATTTTCTCAGACTACAGATCGAGCATATCGCTATGCAGTCGAATGTCTCGGAAACAAACCTCTGGATGCATATTCATCGGCTGATGCCGGAATATTTCGAGATTGGCTATTAGCGACAGGCATGTCCGTCGTTTCAGTAAAGCGTACTTTCTCTGTTATCAGATCAATGTTGAATCTTGCGATCCGAGAGCAGGGCCTTGATTGTCAGAATGCCTTCACTGGCACCTTCATGCCTGAGCAAGAAGTTGAGAAGCGTAAGCCAATTCCGCTTGAGAATGTTAGATCTCTACAAAAAGAATGCATGAGCATCGATGATGATATGCGGCATCTCGTTGCATTAATCTCCGATAACTGGCTAAGGGCCTAACCCAACCCGTTACCCCATACTCATAACGCTAAGGAAATACGTATAGGCAAGCGTTAGTTAGAGGGATAACGCCTTGGTGCATGGGTACATAAGCACGTAACGATATGCGATATCCGTAACGGTTAGTAGTGCCCAACCAAAGCAATGGATTGCCATTAGCATTAGAGCGCTCTGCAGCCAGCTTTCCTCTATGTATTAACAAGGATAGAGAGCCAACTCGCCACAAACCCTTGCCACCCTACCTGCCAAATAAGCGCTTCTGTATGACTCTTAAAATGGACTACAGAGGCGTTTAGCGGGTGATCGCTGCTATGTCACATACCGTGTCACATAAACCTACAGTTGACGTGGAATCAGAAATGTTAAACCCTTGTAGTTGCATAACATTGCTTAGCGATGGCGCATGTGTGAGGAGCTAACACTTCCCGGGCGCGCCATTCTCCTCCTATTTCTGTCATAATATCTCCGGCCACGTATCACTGAGCCGATACCCCTCGGGCCAGGGATCATCGGAATCGAGCATGTGTTGGTGCGTGCCTGTAATCCACGCGCGGCCCGAGATTTCTGGAATGATTGCAGGAACGCCGCCCACCTCGGTCACGTCCACAATCTGCCCGCAAAATTCTGACCCGATGATGGATTGCTGGATCAACGTATCGCCCATTTGCATATCGTCGGTCGCATGCAAAAGCGCCATTCGTGCGGAGAGTGCCGTGCCTGTTGGGGACCGATCAATCTTGCCCGGCTGGATCGCAACCGCGGCCTTGGTTCTCAACTGGCCATCATTCCCGGATATCGGCCCGGCAAACAAACAGAACGAAAAGTGTGTCCAATCTGAGTTTTCCGGATGCGAGAACGTCATTTGTGCATTGGCTGCATTGGTGATGCGCACACCCAATTCAGCAAGCGCCTTGGCCTCCGATGCTTTCAAGTCAAAACCCAATGCCACTGCATCCACCACGACAAAACTATCACCGCCAAAAGCTATATCGACCTGTATATTGCCCAGTCCCGGCACGTTGAGAGATACATCGCATTTGCTGGCAAAAGACGGCACATTCTGAACGGATATCCGTTGCGCTTTGCCATCTTGGCATTCGGCTTTCACACGCACCAACCCACCTGGGGCTTCTAAGGTCAATTCCGTCACCGGTTCTTGCATGGGAATGATCCCTGCATCCAATAATACCGTCGCCACACAGATGGAATTAGATCCAGACATAGGCGGCGTATCTTCGGGCTCCATAATAATGAACCCCATGTCGGCATCTGGATGTATCGGCGGCACCAGCAAGTTGACGTGTCGAAAGACCCCGCCTCGCGGTTCGTTCAAAACGAAATTCCGCAGCGTTTGATCCTGCGCGATCCAAGTGCGTTGATCCCACAAAGTATCGCCTGGCGGCGGATCCACGCCATCGACGATGACATCGCCGACTTCACCCTCGGCATGGCATGAGACAACATCAATGGTTTTGATGGAGCGCATTCACTAACCCTGAGAGTTAATCAAGAAAATACGCAATCGTGACCGGGCGTTCATAGGTATCCCTTCAGCTTGTGTCCCACATCAACAATAGCTTGAAGTGCCGGAATGAGCTCGGCGCCCAGCGATGTAAGTTGATATTCTACAGAAGGCGGGGAGGTTGGCTGCACATTCCGGGTGAGGACACCTCGTTCCTCCAACTCCGATAACCTGGTGGAAAGCACCTTTGCCGAGATTGGTGGAATATCCACCCTCAATTCATTGAAGCGGCGTGGCCCGGCACGAAGTGACCAGATTACTTTGGCCGCCCACGCCCCCTGAATAACCGCCATACATTCCGTCAGCATGCAGGGTTCTGGGGGTTTGGGGCTTTTGTTATGTCGAACTTTTAAGGCCATCAATGCAACTAGGTAACTCTGAGGTAACTCGATAATGAGGTTACTACTAGTAATCTAGTTGTCTTCAGAAATCAAACTTCGCATGTTCATCGCATACCCCAAAACGGGGTCCGTTAGATCATGAAAGGAGTTTAACAATGAAACTTTATTATAAGTCCGGCACATGCTCGCTAGCATCGCATATTTTGCTCAATGAAATTGACGCCGATTTTTCCCTGGAAAAAGTCGATACAGAACAAGGGCTGACCGAAACAGGCGCTGACTTTGCACCCATTAGCCCCAACGGATACGTCCCCGCATTGTCGATCCCGACAGGGGACGTAATCACAGAAAACCCGGCCGTTTTGCAATATCTCGGCGACCTCGCACCCGACAGTGGGCTAACGCCGCCAGCGGGAACATTGGCCCGCACACGGCTGCATGAAATTTTAAATTTCCTGTCGTCTGAATTACACGCAGCTTATGGGCCATTTTTCTCGGGAAATGAACTGAGCACATCGGAACGCAAAGCCGCCAAAGCACAAGTCACGAAGCGCGCCGAATACATTGAAAGCCGACTAGAAGGATCTTCTTATCTGTTAGGTGCGCAGTTCAGCGTTGCCGACGCATACGCCTTCGTGATCCTAAATTGGTCGAATTTCGTCGACATTGATTTGGCGCCCTGGTCAAACATCCAAGCATATATGGATCGGATACAAAATCGGCCGGCGGTGCAAAAGTCGATGTTTACCGAAGGTCTGATCGAAACGGAGGCTGCATAATGACCAATTATTCAGCGATCACAGCAGTGATTGAGGATTACTTGAACGGACTCTATCACTGCGACACCGAACTGCTGGGGCGCGTGTTCCATCCCAAGGCGATCTACGCCACGGCGGATGAAACACCAATGCTGTTTCGCACAATGGATGAGTATTTCGCCGTCGTCGTCGCCCGGGTCTCGCCGGCAAGCCGGAACGAGCCCCGAAACGATGTGATCGATAGCATCAACTTCGCCGGCAAAAATACGGCGTTCGCCCGAGTTCGATGCACCTTTGCCGCCAAGGACTTCGTCGATTTTTTAACATTCGTTCGAATTGATGGCGCTTGGTTGATCATTTCAAAGGTCTTTCAAATGACCGACCAGGCCTCGGTGACCACAGCATAGAAAAGGAGAGCAAAATGCCATACGTGAATATCAAAGTAACCCCGGGTGGTGTTACACCAGCGCAGAAAGCAGCGCTCATCAAGGGAACAACAGATGTTTTGGTTGAAGTGTTGAACAAGAAGCCGGAAATGACATTTGTGCTGATCGATGAATTATCAGAGGAAAACTGGGGAATTGGCGGGGAAACTGTCGCATTGCGCAAACAAAAACGTCAGGCACATTCTTAACAGGACTTAAAACAAATGGGCCGGGTTCAGTTTATTGACCCGGCTCCTTTTGAGTCTTCCTAATTGATTTCGATCAATGTTCGGGCGAGTTTCAGGGCGTAAACTTAAAGCTTGTGATCGTGAAACACGGGGGGTTTAAGCATGAGCAACACATCTGGATCAGAAAACGCGAAGGGCAACGGTGCTGCAAAAGAAGACGTTCCTGGAAAAAAAGGCAATGGCGCTGGTCGAAAAACATCGGTTACGGAGATGAAGCATGACCCAGATGCGATCCGACTGGCGTTTGAAACGGGGAAGTATCCGTATAAGCACAAGATGCGTCGCAATGACTATGAGAGACAGAAGAAATCCCTCCAGGTTGAATTGTTAAAGGCCCAGGGTTGGGCAAAAGAAAACGGGCAGAAGATTGTGCTTCTGTTCGAAGGACGCGACGCCGCGGGGAAAGGGGGCACGATCAAGCGCTTCATGGAGCATCTCAACCCTCGGAGTGCGCGCGTGGTCGCCCTCGAAAAACCGAGCGAGCGAGAAAGCACACAGTGGTACTTCCAGCGCTATGTACAGCATTTGCCCTCCGCTGGTGAAATGGTGCTATTCGACCGTTCTTGGTATAACCGCGCGGGCGTCGAACGTGTGATGAATTTCTGTACACCACAGGAATATTTGCAATTTATGCGTCAATGTCCGCAATTCGAACAGATGATCGTTCGATCCGGCATCATCCTTTTCAAGTATTGGTTCTCGGTCACGCAAGCGGAACAACGCA
>CBFHXC010000092.1:0-10800 GCA_965659695.1 Rhodospirillales bacterium | reverse complement strand
TGCCCAACGTGATTGATTGGCCGTCGATTAGTGAAGTGTTGGGGGAAGTGTTTGGGGATATTCGTCCCGCAGCAACTGCGGTGATCGCCGATCTGATCGATCCGCGCATGAAAGTTGAAATTGAAGTTACAGCACGCAAACCGGAGAAATAATAATATGCCGACAGTACTTATCACCGGGGCCAATCGTGGTCTCGGTCTGGAATTCGCCAAACAATACGCCGCCGACGGTTGGTCGGTGATTGCAACCTGCCGCAACCCGATTGGTGTCGGGGAATTGGCCGAGATCGAAGGTGACGTCGCAGTCTATGGCCTTGATGTAAACAATCCGCCATCGCTGGAACGCTTTGTCGCCGATCTGGATGGTCGTGCCATCGACGTGTTGATCAACAATGCCGGTGTTTATGGCCCTAAGGGAATCACCGCCAAGGATGTGACCGCCGAAGATTGGATGCCCGTCATGCAAACCAACATGATGGCCCCATTGTTCATGGCCCGCGCATTGTTGGACAACGTCACCAAGGGGAACCGCAAGTTGATCGTCAATATCTCGTCGGTCATGGCGTCCATTGAAAAAGGTGCTGCGGGCAGTGAGTACATCTATCGCTCATCCAAGGCGGGGCTGAACATGGTGATGGCGTGCTACGCGCAGGAAATTGCCGACACGGGCGTCGCCGTTGTCATGTTCCATCCGGGTTGGGTGCAGACTGATATGGGCGGGCCGTTGGCGACGCTGACACCGACCGAGAGCATAACGGCACTTCGCACGTCGATTGAGAATTTAAGCGCCGAAGATAAGGGCAAGTTCATGAACTACGACGGCACACCGATGCCTTGGTAGTTTTATAATTTTCGTCATCCCCACGTCGGCGGGGATCTATTCAATGGTTTAAGATTCCCGCCGACGCGGGAATGACAAATTAAAAGGAACAAAAGACAAGTATGCTGTTAACCGACGAGCAACTCATGATTCGCGACATGGCGCGGGATTTCGCGACCGAGCAACTGATGCCGGGTGCTGCCGCACGCGATAAATCGGGTGAATTCCCCAAGGCCCAATTGACGGCGATGGGCGAGCTCGGGTTCATGGGTATGCTGACAGCGGCTGATTGGGGTGGTTCTGAAACCGGCATGATTGCTCACGCCGTGGCCATGGAGGAAATCGCCGCGGGCGACGGTGCAATCTCGACCATTATGAGTGTGCACAATGGTGTCGGACAAAAACCCATTTTGGATTTCGGCTCCGACGCGTTGAAGGAAAAATACCTCCGGCCCTTGGCGTCCGGTCAAATGCTGGGGGCGTTCGCATTGACCGAACCGCATGCGGGTTCAGATGCCTCGGCGATCAAGACCAAAGCCGAGCGTGATGGTAATCATTTTGTTCTGAACGGGACCAAGCAATTCATCACGTCGGGCAAGCATGCCGACATCACGGTCGTGTTCGCGGTCACCGATCCAGAGGCCGGCAAAAAGGGCATTTCCGCTTTTGTGGTTCCAACCGATACCGATGGTTACGAAGTCACGGGAATTGAAAAGAAGATGGGGCAGCGCTGTTCCGATACCGCGCAAATCACATTCAACAATTGTCGGCTGACACCTGATTTATTGTTGGGCGAAGAAGGCCAAGGATACGGCATTGCCTTATCGAACCTTGAAGGGGGACGGATCGGTATTGCCGCACAATCTGTCGGCATGGCGCGCGCCGCATTGGATGCCGCCGTTGCGTATGCGACGGATCGCATCAGCACGGGCAAGCCGATCATCGAGCACCAAGCCGTCGGACACCGATTGGCTGACATGGCAACAGAGGTAGAGGCCGCACGGCTAATGTACCTGAACGCGGCACGTCTGCGTGAAGCGGGGGAATCCTGTTTGAAAGAAGCATCGATGGCGAAACTGTACGCATCCGAAATGGCAGAGCGTGTTTGCTCTGGTGCGTTACAAACGCTGGGTGGATACGGGTATGTAGAAGATTTTCCAGTCGAGCGTATCTATCGTGACGTGCGTGTCTGCCAAATTTATGAAGGCACCAGCGATGTTCAGCGTATGGTCATCGCGCGTGCCATTGCCAAATAAATTACAATGAGAGAAATATAGTTTATGTCTGATCCTGTTGAGTTCTATTTCGATTTTTCATCGCCCTATGCGTATTTCGCCGCCCACAAAATAGACGAGATGGTCGAAGGTTTTGGTCGCACCGTCGATTGGAAACCAATGATGCTGGGTGCTGCGATGAAGGAAACGGGCGCGGTGCCGCTGGTGAAATATCCGCTAAAAGGCGATTACTGTCGCGCGGATTGGGATCGCCTGGCGCGCTTTCAGGAGTTGCCCTGGTCGATGCCGGAAAATTTCCCCATCGCAACGCTGGCCGCTGCACGTGTGTTTTATTGGCTTTGGGATCAAGACCCGGCCAAGGCCAAAGCATTCGGCTGGGATTGCTTCACGACATTCTTTGGCGAGGGCATCGATATTTCTGATCGTGAAAAGGTGGCGGAGATTGCATCGCGTCAGGGCGTGTCTGCTGATGACGCGGTCGCTGCAACAAACGACGATGTCTATAAAGCGCGGGTGAAAGACGAGACCGGGGCCGCGGTCGCCAAAGGTGTTTTCGGGTCGCCGTTTGTGATTGTGGATGGCGAAGGTTTTTGGGGCGCGGACCGTTTGTGGATGGTCAAACGTTGGCTCCGTTCTGGTGGATGGTAAGGAAGTATCATGAAACTTAAAAAAGGTATTAAAGATTTGGTCGCCGAGGCCGAAGCCGAGATTGAGACAATCTCGCTAGAAGACGCCATCGCGCAACACGGATCGGACGATTTGATCTTTGTCGATGTGCGCGATGTTCGCGAGTTAGAGCGGGACGGCATGATCCCAGGGGCCTATCACGCGCCGCGTGGCATGATCGAATTTTGGGTCGACCCGGAAAGCCCATATTTCAAAGAACAGTTCGGGCATGATGACAAAACCTACGTGCTGTATTGCGCCGCCGCGTGGCGTTCGGCCCTTACGGCGAAGACGCTCAAGGACATGGGCATGACCAACGTCAAACAATTCGCCGATGGATTGAAGGCCTGGAAAGCAGCCGGTGGCCCTGTTGCCGAGCGTGAGAAAAAAGCAGATTAATTCATCACGCGAGGCCACCTGGGGGATCGTTTATGAGCCAGCTTAAATCGGACATCGATATCAACGGGACGGCGTTTTCAGAAAACGCCGATAAAGTTTCCGCGTTGATGGATGATCTGGGTGAAAAGTTGGCAGCGATCAAAATGGGTGGCGGAGAAGCCGCGCGTGCCAAACACGAAGCACGTGGAAAAATGCCTGCCCGCGAACGTGTGCGGAACTTGATTGATCCCGGTGCACCGTTTTTGGAGTTCTCGCAATTTGCTGGCTTTGAACTGTATGATGATAACGTGCCCGCAGGCGGCATCATCACCGGCATCGGCCCGATTGAAGGGACCGAGTGTGTCATCGTTGCCAACGACGCGACGGTCAAGGGCGGCACTTATTACCCGATCACGGTGAAGAAGCATTTGCGCGCCCAGGAAATCGCCGAAGAAAATAATCTGCCGTGTGTATATTTGGTCGATAGTGGTGGGGCATTTCTGCCGCGCCAAGATGACGTATTCCCGGATCGTGATCACTTTGGCCGTATCTTTTTCAATCAGGCGAATATGTCGGCGAAGGGCATTCCTCAAATTGCAGTTGTCATGGGATCGTGCACCGCAGGGGGCGCGTATGTGCCCGCCATGTGCGATGAAAGCATCATTGTCGAAGGGCAGGGCACGATCTTTTTGGGCGGCCCGCCCTTGGTCAAAGCGGCCACGGGTGAAGTGGTCACGGCAGAAGAATTAGGTGGTGCTGAAACACATTCCCGTATTTCAGGGGTCACCGATCATATGGCGCGGGATGACTTGCACGCGTTGCAGTTGGCGCGCCGCGCGGTCAGAAATTTAAATCGCCGTAAGGCGCTGACCATCACCACGCGGCCACCGGTTGATCCAGCCTTTGACCCGGCAGAACTTGCGGGTATTGCGCCCATTGATTTGCGCAAGCCCTTCAACGTTCGTGAAATCATTGCGCGCATTGTCGATGGATCAGAATTCGATGAGTTCAAACGGCTGTATGGTGAAACCCTGGTCACCGGCTTTGCACATATTCATGGTTACCCAGTTGGCATCATTGCCAACAATGGAATCCTGTTTTCTGAAAGTGCACAAAAAGGCGCGCACTTCATCGAGCTATGTGCCCAGCGAGGGATTCCGCTGGTATTTCTACAGAACATTTCGGGGTTCATGGTCGGCAAGAAATACGAACAAGGGGGCATCGCCAAGGATGGTGCGAAAATGGTCACAGCAGTCGCTTGTGCCAAGGTGCCGAAATTCACCGTCGTGATTGGTGGCAGTTTTGGGGCCGGGAATTATTCCATGTGTGGGCGGTCGTATTCGCCGCGTTTTCTTTGGATGTGGCCGAATGCGCGCATTTCTGTGATGGGCGGCGAGCAAGCCGCGAGTGTGCTGGCGACCGTGCGTCGTGACGGCATCGAAGCCCGCGGTAAGAAATGGAGCAAGAAAGACGAAGAGGCGTTCAAGGAGCCTATTCGGGCCCAATACGAACATCAAGGTCATCCGTATTATTCAAGTGCAAGGTTGTGGGATGACGGTATCATTGATCCAACGCAGACACGGATGGTCTTGGGATTAGGGTTGTCAGCAGCATTGAATGCGCCGATTGAAAAAACAACTTTTGGTGTGTTCAGAATGTAATGAAATCAACAGGACGAGAATGATGGCGAAAACAACAGCACCTTTAATTACTGAAATATCTGGGCGTGGTGTCGCGATGGTGACATTGCGGCGCCCTGAAGTTCATAACGCGTTCGACGATGAATTGATTGAACGGCTCCGACGCGAGCTTCATGGATTGGCGAACGATCCAGTTGTACGCGTCGTCGTGCTTGCCGCCGAGGGCAAAAGTTTTTCCGCAGGTGCCGATTTAAATTGGATGAAGCGGATGGCGGATTATGAACGTGCGGAAAACATCGAAGACGCCAAGAACTTGGGCAAGTTGATGGCGACCCTTCATCGTATGCCGCAGCCGACTGTTGCTGTTGTGCAGGGGCCAGCGTATGGCGGAGGCGTCGGACTGGTCGCGGCATGTGATATCGCGATTGCTTCCAAAGCCGCATCCTTCAGCTTGTCCGAAGTTCGCTTAGGCTTAATCCCGGCAGTGATCGGGCCCTATCTGGTCGCAGCGATTGGCGAGCGTGAAGCGAAGCGATACATGCTGACGGCAGAAAAATTCTCGGCTTCCGAGGCGCAACGTATCGGATTGATACACGATGTCGTGGACGCCGACGGATTGCTGGACCGGCGTAATCAGGTCGTTAATGATTTACTTAAGGGCGGCCCCAAGGCACTGACCGAAGTGAAGAACCTGACATCATATATCACGAAATCGGCCACCCAAGATGAGAAAGTGGTTCGTGATACTGCGGGTCATATCGCCAGGGTCCGCGCCACGCCAGAGGGTCAAGAGGGTGTTTCTGCATTCCTGGAAAAACGGAATCCAAGCTGGGTGAGGGATTAAATTGCACGCGATCCAATGCCTGTTGATTGCCAATCGTGGCGAGATTGCGTGTCGGATCATCGATAGCGCACGCAAGATGGGTGTTCGGACGGTTGCTGTTTATTCTGATGCAGATGCCAACGCGCGACATGTCGATATGGCAGATACCGCTATTCGATTGGGACCAGCTCCTGCGTCCGAGAGTTACTTAAAATCCAAGTTGGTGATTGCGGCTGCGCGACGTGCGGGGGCTGACGCCATCCATCCGGGTTATGGGTTTTTATCTGAAAACGCCAATTTTGCAGCTGCTGTCGAAGACGCCGGTTTGATCTTTGTCGGGCCATCCGCTGATGCTATTCGGGCCATGGGATCGAAAAGCGCATCCAAACGTTTGATGACTAAGGCGGGTGTGCCCCTGGTCCCCGGATACCATGGCAAGAAACAAGATATCAAAACCCTGCAAAAGGCAGCTGACGACGCAGGCTATCCGGTTCTGGTCAAAGCATCCGCCGGGGGTGGTGGTAAGGGGATGCGTGTCGTTACAGATACAAAAGAATTGGCATCTGCTGTGAGCGGAGCGGCGCGCGAAGCCAAGGCGGCGTTCGGTGATCAGCATTTGATGATCGAAAAATATCTGCCCAAAGCCCGCCATGTTGAGATCCAAGTGTTCGGCGATAGCGTTGGTAATTATGTTTATTTGTTTGAACGTGATTGCTCGTTGCAGCGTCGCCATCAAAAAGTTATCGAAGAAGCCCCCGCACCAGGCATGACCGATGACCTTCGCCGTGCCATGGGTACGGCGGCAGTGAATGCGGCACGCGCCGTCGATTACGTTGGTGCGGGAACGGTGGAGTTCCTGCTGGCTGGCAAAGAATTTTATTTTATCGAGATGAATACGCGCCTTCAGGTGGAACATCCGGTCACCGAAGCGATCACCGGCGAAGACTTGGTCGCGTGGCAATTAAACGTTGCGGGCGGCGCGCCGTTACCAAAATCACAAGACGAAATATCGATTACGGGACATGCATTCGAAGCCCGATTATATGCCGAGGACCCAGACAAAGGGTATCTGCCACAGACCGGCACAGTGCATCATTTGTTGTTACCATCTGGCGAGGGGACTCGCGTCGATACTGGCATACGTGCTGGTGATCAGGTCAGTGTTCATTACGATCCGATGCTGGCAAAGATCATCACCCATGGGCCAGACCGGCAAGCCGCATTGTCGGCGCTGCACCGGGCACTCGCCGAAACCGAAATTGCGGGTGTTGAGACCAATTTGGATTTTTTGCTGGGTGTGTCGCAGACCCCGCAATTTACCAAAGCAAAAATCGACACGGGCTGGCTGGACAAAGCCAAGCCGCCCAAGAATGGATGGAGCCGGGCCCAGACTGCTGATGACATGGCCTATGTGCAGGCTGCACTGCATGTGCTTCGTGCGCGTGATATCGCGGCCTGTGAACGCGCGTCGATATCAGGGGATCGATATTCACCTTGGTACCGGTCCGACGGATGGCGGATGATTGATCGCGGCTACCAGGACATTCATTTTCTTGATTGGATGACAGAATCTGACCCGGTTATTGTCCGTGCCCGCAAAATCGACGGTGCGAGATACGAGATCACGATTGCAGATCAGTCATATCACGCGGCACGTGTTGATGATCGCCGTGTTGAAATTGATGGCCAACGCTTCGAAAATCGCATCGCCCATTCCAACCCGTATATGTTGACGATATTCACAGCCTTGGGACGATACAAATTAGGCATCGTCGATCCTGCGGCGACGGACGATGACGAGACGGCGGGAATTGGCGGATTACGTGCACCGATGCCCGGCAAGATCGTTTCCGTATTTGTGACATCAGGGCAAAAAGTGACAAAGGGCACACCGATGATGATTATGGAAGCGATGAAGGTGGAGCACACCATCGTCGCCCCATCTGACGGCACGGTGACCGGTATCAGCTTTACCAAGGGCACCCAGATCGAAGAAGGTGTTTCGCTTGTTGAATTTGACCCCGCCTAGAACGAAAATGGCCCCATGAAAAATCATGTGACATATCCATCGTTTGTAAAAATTGTCGATGTTGGGCCGCGTGACGGACTTCAGAACCAGCCCGAAAAAGTATCCCTAGAGGCCAAAGTTCAACTGGTCGATATGTTGTCTGACTCGGGCTTAACAGCCATTGAGGCGGGGGCATTTGTGTCGCCAAAATGGGTGCCGCAAATGGCCGATACTGCCGAGGTCATGGCGCGGATCAAACGCAAAGCTGGTGTTTCGTACCCGGTATTGGCACCGAATCTTAAAGGTTACGAGGCTGCGGTTGCGGCTAAATGCGAAGAGGTTGCGATATTTGGCGCGGCATCAGAGACGTTTTCGCAGAAAAATATCAACTGTTCGATTGCCGAGAGTTTAGAACGTTTCTCGCCAATCGTTGAGCGCGCCCACCAAGATGGCGTTAAGGTTCGGGGGTATATTTCGTGTGTGTTGGGATGTCCTTATGAGGGGGACGTTGCCCCCAGCGCCGTCGCCCACGTCGCCAAGACATTGTTCGATATGGGCTGCTATGAAGTATCCCTGGGTGACACCATCGGCACCGGCACACCGACTAAGGCAGTAGCATTGATCGATGCTGTGACCGAACACGTGCCTGTAGAAAAGTTAGCAGCGCATTTTCACGATACGTATGGGCAAGCCCTGGCAAATTTGTTGGCCGTGATGGAGAAGGGGGTTGCCGTCATCGATACTGCCGTTGCCGGATTGGGCGGATGCCCCTATGCCAAGGGCGCATCGGGTAATGTTGCGACCGAAGATGTGTTGTATATGTTGAACGGCATGGAGATTGAGACTGGTATCGACTTGGATAAGATATTGGCAGCGAGCAGGTCTATTTCGGACGCGATCAACAAACCACCGGCATCAAAAGTGGCATTGGCAATGATGGGACGGACCGCGGCCGAATGACCGTTAATCTGATCAAACTGTGTGTTGGGATCGAAGATGTCGAGCATCTGGCTCAGGTCCAAGAAATGCGATTGGAACAAAAACGGCGCGCCGGGATGCCCGCCGAACTGATCCATGTGACGCGGTCTTTTCCTCGCCGTGCCGATGAGGTGTTGGACGGTGGATCAATGTATTGGGTCATTCGCGGGGCCATCCGCGTGCGTCAGAAAATCATCGAATTGCGCGAAACAGTCAACGATGCTGGTAAGCCCGCATGTGGCATCGTGCTTGACCCTCGCCATGTTTTGACAGAAAGACGAACATTCAGAGCGTTCCAGGGATGGCGATATTTCTCGGTAGATGACGCGCCACGTGATATTGATGACTTGGACGGGGATACAGCCAGCCTGCCGGAAGACATGGCTGATGAGCTTAAGGAGCTTGGATTGATCTAAGTGAGTTCGCGTTGTTGAACAGTACCCGCAGCGTTGATATTCTCTTAGGAATTAGGGTCCATAGTGGATATCATGATGGAAAAAGAAGATCTTGAGATAATCACGCCGCCCACCTCGCTGAAAAACAAGGTGCGCGAGGGTGGGCCCGGTGCTGTTGATCTGGCAACACTAGAACGCGCCGAGAAAGTTATCGCCGATATGGCAGATAGCTATCTTGAGTGGGTTCAAGAAGATCTCAAAAAACTTGATGAATGCTATCAGGCCATGCAGGCGGCAGAGCCGCCACGGACAGAGGCGGCCGAAGGGCTTTTTCAAGTGGCCCATGATATCAAAGGCCAGGGTGGTAGTTTTGGGTATGATCTGATGACGGTTATCGGTAATGAATTATGCCGTTTACTGGAACGCCAAGAAAGCTACGACAGTGCCGAAATGCAGGCCATCAAAGTGCATATCGACGCGATGAAACTGGTTATTCAAAACACCATGATCGGTGATGGTGGGGCCAACGGCAAAGCCTTGGTCGCGGGCATCCGACAAGTCGGCGATAAGCTCAACAAATAATGTGAATGTTAGTTGGTAAAACGTGCCCACACGGGTGTGTGATCTGATGCCTTTTCTTTGCCGCGTGGCGTTTTGTCGATCCCGACCTCTTGCAGGCGGTCGGCGGCTTCTGGTGACAGCAAAAGGTGATCAATCCGAACGCCGTTGTCTTTTTGCCAAGCACCTCGTTGATAATCCCAGTATGAATACAAATGCGGTTTCGGGTTTAACGACCGAAAAGCTTCTGTCAGGCCCAAATTCAGGAGCGCAAAAAAGCGTTCTCTGCTTTCAAGCTGGCACAGGGCATCATTGGCAAACGCGGCAACATCATAAACGTCTTCGTCTGTGGGGCAGACGTTGTAGTCGCCAGCCAGCACAAACGGAATGTCTTCATCCATCAAATTCCGGGTATGCTCGATCAAACGGTCCATCCATCCCAACTTGTAGGTGAATTTCTCATGCTTGCTGCCGTCTTCGGCATGAATGGGATTCCCATTCGGTAGGTATATCGAGGCGACGCGCAGCCCAAAGGTATTGGCTTCGATGTAGCGGGCCTGTTCATCGGCCTCGTCTCCGGGCAGGGCGCGCGCTGTGACATCAATGCTGTCCTTAGAGAGCAAGGCGACGCCGTTGTAGGTTTTTTGACCAACAGTTTCGACGTTATAGCCCAAGTCTTCGATCTCGGTTCGTGGAAAATTCTCGTCGATACATTTGAGTTCTTGTAGCAACGCCACATCGGGTTGGAACTCGGTCAGCCATTCGGTCACGCGCGGCAACCGCGCCTTAATCGAATTCACATTCCATGTTGCAATAAGGGTCATAAGGCGGCGGGCGCCAGATTAGATGTGGTCACACCGAGAACGATGTGCCGCAACCGCAGCTAGATGTCGCATTCGGGTTATCGACTTGAAAAAATGCAGCGCCCAGTTCGTTTTTAAAATCAACAGTGCAACCATCAAGGAATTCGAGTGAAACCTCGTCCGTCACGACGGCAGAACCATTGTGCGAGAACATGTGGTCATCGCTGCCCGTTTTTGAATCAAGATCAAAGGCGTATTGGAAACCCGAGCAGCCGCCGCCGTTAACAGTGATTCGGAGCATCAGGCTGTCATTGCCTTCCATTTCGCGAAGTTTCGCGATCCGTGCAGCGGCGCTATCTGTCACAATCAATTTTTGGTCGTTTATGGTTACTCCGTCAGGCATCTCGATAAATCCCAGTTATTCACAAGGTCGTACCCTAATATGTAGTACCAATCGATTCAGTGTCAATCTTAGTACGTAGCGAATTGAATAGGAT